>NZ_JBHUDH010000205.1:0-17871 GCF_042678005.1 Halolamina salina
CGTCAGGGTTGTTGACGGGTGCGTCCTCGTCGTACTCGAGTTCGGTGCCACCGTCCGTCGCCGGGACCGGCGTCGGGTCGGGCTCGGGCGTGACGGACTCGCCAGTCAGTTCGCGTTCGCGAGCGTTGAGCCATTTCATGACGTTCGAGCGGCCCCACTCTTCGGCCTCGATCCGCTGCCACTCGCGGAGGTACTCGAGATCGTCGATGCACTTGATGCGTGCCTCGGCGAGGTACAGTTCGTCGAGCGAGAGGAACCGGGCTGGGTCTTCGCCGAATCGGTCTTCGACCGCGGGATAGGTCGGGCGGTCGGAGGTGCTCGCCTGGTAGGGCGTACTCATTGGTCGACCGCCTCCGCGAGCGTGAGGAACGAATCGTAATCGCGATCGTAGGACGGGGTCGCCGGGAGCGAGACGTCGATCTCGCCGTCGGCCGTGCCGACGACGCACGGCTGGGGTTGGTGGTTGGTCGCAGTCTGCGCACCGGTGTCAGTCCCGCCATAGTTAAGGCGGGGCGAATCTAATGACCTCATTGCTATCTCAATCTCCAATCGGGATAGCACCTGACGCCGTGCCCATAACACGGCGTTTTCCGTGACTCAGATTCTCCAGAGCCACGTGTCTCGGTGCTACATAGTCAATAGAGTTGATACTACTTATAGATATTGGATTATTCCCTATTCAGGAATAGCCTTATAAGGAACAATTCCGTATTGGAGGATAGATGGACCGAGAACTGGTTGCCGTGACGTACAAACACGCGCCGTCCGAGCGAAAAACGATCTGGAAACAGCGAGCAATCGGAAACGTGCTCGAAGAGTGGGAAGACGAACGGCCCACAGACTTCGAGCGCGTGTTCTACACTCACGATACTGGGTGGCTGATCGATTTTCGCGTTCCGACAGACGGGCTTGGGCAATACGGATGGGACACTGGATTCGACCTATCCGTCGAGGTCGACCACGATCTCGTAGACCAGGCCGATATCACCGACCCGGAGTACATCGAAGCACTCGAGCGACTCGCGTTGGCCCTCGAAGACGAGCTGCTGGCCGTCATTGAAGCCGAGCAAGAACAGTCACAGTTCTCCGCAAAGGAGTTCGCCGCGTTGATGCTCTATAAAAAGGAGATGGTCAACGAGGATCGGGCAGCGGATGCGCTCGGAGTCAAGATCGGGACCTATCGCGGGAAGCTCGGTCGGATTCGCGACAAGATCGACGCGGCGAAGCTCACCCTTGAGTTGACCGGCGAACTGGAAGACCATAACGAGCGCGTGCGTGAGTCCGAAGGCTACCACTCGTTCGGTGACTTCGTCGACATCTACGAGGGTGACGAGTACCCGGTTGGCTCGAAGTTACGAAACGATATCATTCAGCACATCCAGAATATCGTCGACCTCCTCGAGCACGAGGACGGGGCGGCTCATTACGACAGTGTTATCGAGCGGACCCAAGAGCGACTGGAGGTCTCCTATCACCGCGCTCGTTACGAGCTGGAGCGCGCGATCGGCAAGGACTTGGTCGAACGCGATGGGAACGTCGTAACGCGTCCCGAGTAGTATCGGCAGGGTTGTCGGGAATACGCTCTTGTACTCGGAAATTCTGTCTCTATTTAATGTCGATCCTGCGTGAGGAACTCGAAGAAGCCGACGCGTTGATCGAAGAGGCCGAAGGAAAGCTGGCTGCGGCAGCTCGAGAGATAGAACTAGTAGCCGAAGAACATTCGACGATGAACGCCCACCACGATATCGAGGACGGGACGATCACCGTCACGGTAGACCACCAGGCAACGGTGAAGAAGCTGAACGAACAACTCCCGTATCCACTCCGTGCGAAAGAGAAACGTGGTGATATCGAGATTGTGGACGTCAAGGCTGAAATCGAGAGTGAGGAGTTGTACAACCTGAAGCAGTTAATAAGAGCGATCGAGGAACAATTCGAAAGTGGCGCACCTATCAAGGCTGTGTTGCAGTACGCACCTGAAGCCTCATACACGAAAGCAGAAGCCGAGCGTGAGATTGAGAAGTTGAAGCAGAAGGGCGAGGTCTACGAGCCGAGTCGAGACCGACTCCGGACGACCTGAGTACACATAACATCGCTGTTATCGAAGTGGGCGGCTCAGGACACTGTTTCTCGAGAGTTTGGCCGGAGTGATACCAGGACTGGTGGCGGATTACACCGCTGTAAGAGAGCGTAAGAACAGGACGGGAGTGCCAACAGACCGCGGTTTGTGGCGAGAGGGCGATCAACGAGGCAGAGAACGGCGATCCAGGGAGGAACGAGTCCGAGAGGTTAGTACCGAGACCCCATGAGTGATTACGGTGTCGTAAACAACCTCAGACGACCGGCGTAAACAGCAAGACCACTATCTTTCACGACTCCATATAGAGTAGTGAAAGAGTAGTGATTACACCCCACAGTAACGAACCGAAACAAACAACCGCAACCGCACTGAAATTAACCGCTCTTATCTTTATCTTGATATCTTAGGGGCTATCGCCCAGAGTCGCTGTTTACGGTCGTCCCTCCGTCGGTGCTTACGACACCGTAATCACTGGCAGATTCGAGTCGGTCGAACTCCTGAGCAACTTCATCCCCACCGTCCTCTGCCGCATTCTCCGCGTTCACGGCGTCATCGGCGGTGTTTACGGTGCTGTCGTCCGACTCAGACGCAACGTCCGCGATCTCTTTCGTGTATGCAACCCATGCGTTCCGGTCGATCACGATGCGGTTCGTCTTCTCGGAGTCGTCGAACTCCATCATGTCCTTCCCGAACTTCCCGACGAACTTCATCGCCCGCCGGATCGTGTTCGCGTTCGGATTCTCGACGTCCAGGCGCTGGGCCAGCTCGGGCGTCGCGATCTCCCGTTCGAGGATATCTTTGACCTTCGTCGACGGGAGCATCATCTTCCCCTCATTCGAGTAGGCGTACTGTCCGAGGTACGGGAACAGGCGAGCGGCGATCTCCTGGTTCTTGCTCAGGTCGTGCTCGTCCGGCTCGAGGTTCTGCGCGGACAGGTACATGTTGTGCAGGGGCAGCAGGTCAGACGGATCGACGCCTGCGTTGGAGTTGGCGACGACCTCTCCTGGGTCGACCTCTCCGCGTTCGATCTTCTCAACCCGCTCTTCTAACTCGAAAACGTCCTCCTTATTGTTGAACGTCCGCCGGTCGTACTTGTTTCGGATCTTCTGAGTCTCTGTCTCGAGTGAGACTTCCAACTCTGCCAACGCACGTGTCAGGTACTGGCGCGCCTGGCGTTCTTGCTGGAGTTCCTTCTCGAGCTCGCCGACACGAGCGGCGAGTTTCTGTTGCTGTTCGACTAACTCTGCGACCGAAACGTCGTCGTGGTCTAACTCTTGCTGGTTGTGCTGACTCATCGCTGTCTTCGTGCGGTCCGGCGACGCCCGAAGACGCCACTCCGAGAGACAAAGCCACGGCTCACGGCGGTAGCTTTAACCTCTCGGAGCGAAAAGGGACAGTTGTCCAGACCGGCCCTTTTCGCCGAGGTTGTTTTCTTCAGCGGTGCGTATGCGAGTTTCCTGTCCTGCGTACTGTCCCTTTGACAGTCGTGTGGCTTAAAACTAGTAGCCACGTCGGACACAGGTCTAGGACTAGACACGCCCGACGGCGTGCCCTCACCGCGTGTCGTACTGTTCTGAATCACGTGAATCTCCAATCGGGATCATGGCGGCTCCATGTGGGTTGCTGCGCTCGTCGCGGGTGGCCTGCCCATAACAGGCGTCGCGACGGGATTCGATACAACGACGGCTCATCGGCTACAGCGTCACCTCTTCGAGTCCAAGTTCCGAGCACGCGGCCGCGAGCCAATCAGGCACGGTCGATGGCTTCGGCACCGGCCCGGCTTCGTCGTAGACGCTTTCGAGATCGCCGGTCGCGAGCACGACGTCGACGACCCAGGTCGTCTCGACGAGCGTCAGCCGGATCGTCGCGGTCGACTCGACGTCGCCGACGATCGTGGCCTCGACGGTCGCGGCCGCCTCGGGAAGCTGGGCAGCGCCGAGCGCCCGCAGGTCGATCCGTTCGGATCGTTCGGGGGGTTGCTCGGACTGAGTCGCTTCGGCGTTCGTGATTGCCATGTCAGAGAATACGTTCGAAGCCGCCTTGAGGCTAAGGGGGTCGTTTCCGACGCTTCCGGCCCCGCCGTCCGGCGATTTTCGTTTCCGGCCCCTGTGTCGATGGTCGGGCGACCGTGCCGCCAAACAGGTCGCGAAACCAGACGTTGCGCGCAGCGCAACAGTCGTAATGGCGGTATAGTTTAGGGGGCGCGTGTTCTCTGTCATGGTAGGGCGTCAGCCTTTGGCCCACTGGACGGCGTGGTGGAGTCACGCCCGTCCACTTCGTTTTCGCAGACAGGTTTCCCGTCCAGAGGCTCGTATTTGCTGACACTCTATCCGTAACACTGAATCCTCTTATACTTTTGGAGCATCTAATCCACAGCATAGACACCTACATTCCATATCGGCCACTTCTTCTACCCAAAAGATAAATACTCACTGCCCTCGAAATATCGAGGCAATTAATGAATGTGCTTTTGAAAGTGGGGGCATGCGCCGCCGGATACCAGGTATGGATCAATTAGACGAGCTAATCCTCGAGTTTCTCGAGGCGATGGGCTCACCCGGCGGTGAGGCTGTTGCTTTGCCACCGACTTCGGTATGGCTTAATCTCGCGAAAGTACGCGAGTCGACTGATAAGCGACAAAATACAGTCTCTCGCCACATGTCTGCGCTTGCTGATGCGGGTCTACTTGAGAAAGTGGATAAAGATCGTGGATACTACACCATCACGGACCTTGGTCGCCGGTACGTGAACAACGAATTATCTAATGAGGAAATCGAAGAGATAAAATCGAAATTATAGACGCCTGTTACGCCGTTTCGCGTTTGACATCCAATTCCTCGCGGACGTGCTCGCGCACTTCGTATTTCGGCCCATTGCACGTCTCGAACGGTCGCACGAGCTTCCGATCCTCGAACTCTGAGAGCCAATCGCGAACCATCCGTTGACTCCGCGCTTCGTCAACACGCTCGTCACTACTGTAGGCTTGCTGAATCGCCCCGCTTTTCGCCGGCCCGATCTCGGCAATCGTTTCGAGACAGATGCGCTGCGTGCGCGACAGCGCCGAGAGGTGCGACCGGATCACGTCGGGTTCGGACATTGGCGTCGCCTGGTCGATAATCTCCATTGTGAGTTCGCTGGCGTTTTGCCCTCGCGCCGTCTCGACGGCGTTGTTCAGGATTGCGATCGCCCGCCGCGCGTCATTTTTCGACCGGCTGGCAATCGTCTCGAGGTGTGTCTGGTCGACGACGCCAGGCTCTAACCCTGCATCGACTCGCGCCTGTAAAATTTCGACGAGCGTCGACTCGTCGTAGCATTTGAACGGCACCGGCGTCAGCGACGTCAGCCGCGAATCCAGGCGATCTTCGGCGTCGGCAAACAGGTGGTGCGTTTCGTTGACGACCGGGAGCAACACAACGCCGGTCATTTCGTAGAGTTCTTTGAGGACTGCCTTCTCACCGATCTGGTCGGCTTCGTCCAATAGCACGACGATGTATCCGTCGATCAAGGTGCGGGTACGCCGCTGGAGTTCGTCGGTCGCAATCGAGCGCCGTGTTTCTGCCGGCCCGTCGCCCAGCTCCTCGAGTAGTTCCTGGTAGACCTGGCGTCGTGACTTTCCGTTGTAGCAGTCGATGTAGGCCGTCTCGATCGGCGGACACTTGCCACCGTCGACGTACTCGGGGTCGACTTCGGCGGGGAGATTCTTGAGCAGCACCCGTGCGGCACACGTCTTCCCCGAGCCTGGCGGCCCGTGGATGAACGCCCCACTGGTGGTGAGTCCCTGTGTAACCGGCTCAAAGATGCTCGTCAGATGGTTGATCTCGCTGTTGCGGTGGACGATCAACTCCCGTGGCGGTTGGACGTCGGGTGTGAGAACGTCCGGGTTCGTAATCATACGTGTCCAGACGAACGACAGTCATATAATCGAAGGGGTGTGGCTGCCGACACTTCCGCCCGTCCAAAGGTCACTCCGCGGGCTGCCAGTCGACTATGAACTTCACCGATCGACTTAATCCTACACGCCAAACACAGCCGAGACGAATTTCTTAACCGCCCGTCGGCGAGCGATCTTCCGACGACCAGGCAACGGATAGGTTAACTCGACTTCACTGCCGCCCATTAATCCACTACCGTCACTCACTTCGACGAGAACAGGGACTCGAATATTTGCTTCTTTCACACTCTCCATGCCTTCGATGGTTGATTTCACGTCGTCGTTGATTGTACCGTCTGTGACGAATGCCGGGAACAATGGCATTGACGCAAGTCCACCCTTCCCGACCGTGATGTTATCGACACGGACGTTTTCTTCGCCAATCGATCGCAACTCGTCGATCCCTTCGCGGACGGTTGTGACAGTAAGGTCGTCGTTGACGATTGTGGGTGCAATGAACCGCCGCTCACGGCCTGCATCGAGCCAACTGGCTGTTTTCGTCTTCGTGTAAACATCCTCGAAAATCTCACTGCCGGAGTCGACAAACTCATAGTCGTTATCTTGCAGATTGAATAGCACCTTTTCAGAGTATTCCTCGGGCTCCATGATCCTAGCAGGAAATTAGTTGGTCTTAAAACTAGTTGGAATGAGAATGCGTTTCGGTTAGTTCTCGTCACCCGACGATTCACGCAGACTGCCTACAGCGCTTGCTGTTTTCGACCCGACCGACTTTCCAGCGCTCGCACTAGCTTTTGCTGTCGCTTTCGTTGCGTGCCAGGTCGTGTGGATCGATTCGAGGGTATGGAATCCGATCAATACCCCACCGATGAACAGAACCAGTGATGCGTCGACACCACTCTGGATAATCCATGGAATCGGGAGCTCGATACCGAGAAAGTTCAACACAAGTCCGGTAGTCCCACCGATCGAGATCCCACCGTACCGCATGGCCTTTTCTTGGGCGGTGAGTACTGTCCATACCATTCCAACAAGCCCAACGATCGCCGCGAACGCGTCATAGATTTTCGTCGCCGCCCCCTCACCACTGCCGTTACCGAATGTACGTTTGACTATCTGTCGGCCAGCATTTTGCGCGAAGACGAGCACTCCACTTACGAACCCGAGACTCAACAACACTGCATAGGGAGACTCGGAGTAGGCTGCTGGTAGAAGCGATGTTGTGTAGATCACACCCGCGAGCCCGAGACAGTACGCGGTTCCCGCTGCGGCGTAGTACTTGCGCCCGCCGCGCCGGACCAGGAGCACGAGCGCGGTAACGACCGTTCCTACCCCGATCGCAAACGCAGGCCATACGAACTGTTGGCCAGCAATGGCAATTGTGACAGCGATACCAACAATGGCTGTTACCACCCAATTTAAGATTTTCACACAGTCACGTTAAGAGATATATACTATAAAACTAGTCCGGGAAATTGAGATATCGGGCGACTGTCCGATGGGTTTGATATCAGCGTGTACGTTTCCTGTAGCTGACTGCCGGGCGATTGTTTTCTGAGTGCTCTCGACAGATTGTAGTAGTCGTAACGCAGTCATTTGGTCGTGGCAATCGGCCACCCACGCATGCTGCGCTCGCGTGGCTAAACAACAACAGCAGTGGAGGTGAGAATCCATACCTCCAGAAGTTCGAGCGGCACTCGCGACGGGTGGCGTGACCCTGCTGGCACAGGGAAACGCGCTCGGATGGGCGCTGGTCGCCGTCGCGGTCGCCGCAACGTCAGGCGAATCGGCCGACGAATAATCTGACCGCCTCACCGGTCAGATCCCTTTTCTCGTACGAGTGTAGGCGCGGTTCATCGGGGTGCCTACAGGATGTAGTATACCATGCCACCTGAAAAGGATTTCTCCCGATCGGCATACTTCGGACCCGCCTGGCGACTCGCTTTTAGTACACGACCGAAACGTTCCACGCGACGAGCCCGCTGCCGACCAGTACCAGGCCGATCGGCACACCGATCCGCCAGGCGCGCGGGCTCGCACGATACAGTCCGTACAGCAGTCCGATCGCGACGGCCTTCAAGGGAAGGAGCACCCACAGTCCGACGGCGCTGGTCACTCGCGGGTGATCCTCTCCGGCGCGTCGGTAATCGACCGGACTGAGTGATTGACTCGGAGGACTGACTCTTACGTGCGTGGAACTCGATAAGGAGATCAACCGAACGCTTTTCGCGTCAGATAGTGTAGCCACTCCCTGTACCCCGAACCCGGCCAAGGTCCTCGGGGGCTCCCGCTTACTCCGTTTCGTCGGCGTCCGACGAGTCGCGACTGTTCTCGAGCGCGTCGTGGATTGCGGCCCGAATCCGCTCGGGGTCGTCCAGGGCGTGTGGGTACTGTGCTTCGAGTGCCTGGAACGTCCGCCGTTTCAGCGTCACGTTCTTCGACTCGGTCTCGTCAAGCGACTCGTCGTCAGCGCCAACGGGCTCGTCGCCCATGCCCGAACACTCACGCGGACCGACTGTTAATCTACGCCTTCACGATGACTACACTGAATGTCGATCAAGATGGTTTGAACTAGCTGAAACGGTTGTTAGCGGTAGATTAATGTGTCTAGGAATGTTTGAATATGATAACCACGCTTGCCCGGCGTAGTCCCCTTCTGGGGACGCTCGACACAACCCCCGCGGTCTGCGCGGTAGGGCTCTGGGGTCGAGAGCCGATCGACGGCCGATCGCGGCAAGCGACATAGAGGCTAGTTTATCCATCCATGAGTGTCCAAGAGAACATTGAGCAACAGCGAGCGGCAGCACTGGAGGACTCTCCGTACCGACGTGATAGTTGGGTCGGCGAGGACGAGACTGACCGGCCCCGTGGCCACGATCCAGCGGAGTTCGACTACCACGCTGAACGCGCGGCCCACGTCGCCCACCAATATCTCAAAGAGACGTCTCAGCGGCTGCTGTGCCCGATCACGCTGAACGCCGACCCCGGCGCTGACGAATCGATCCACGATGCCAATCACGCCGTTGAACTCTCCGAACCCGAGGTCCACCTCCCGTTACAGACCAGCGAGGAGTACGGCGGCAAGCCACTCGAGTACGGCCAAAACCCGAATCGAGTGCGCTACAATCCCGAATACGGCTATATCGTCGGGCCACAGATCCCCGACCGCCCGACGCCACAGTTCATGTCGGTACTCGACGACTTGCTCGAGCACTGGCGCGACGAGCTGGACTTGCGTGACGGCGAAGTGGACAAACTGCGACGCGACGGCCACCGACTGAAACAGACTGGCGAGCGCGATGTGACGATCGTCGCGACGCTCGTCGAGGACGTGACGAGCGACGAACCACTGATTGAGTAACTGATCCTCATGACACGCAAAAACTCCTCTTCGAGCGACGCGACTAGCCGCTGGTTCAAACTCCGCGCTGCCCTATTTGCGGCGATCCTCGTTGCGTCGCTCGTCGGCGCACCGTTGGTCGCTGGAGCCGGGGCCGCCGCGGCGACGTCGACGACCACACAGCCGACGGATATCCAGCCGTCGTTGACAACTTCGACTGTTACAACTGCATCGTTCTCGGACGGTTTCGAAAACCAGCCTGCTGATGATGGCGCTCCTGATGGCTGGACGTCTAATAACGTTTCAGGTAACATTAGTGTATCGACCCAGAAAGTAGTTGAAGGCAATCAAAGCGTTGCACTGTCAGATAACACCGACGGCGCTGATATTGGCATAATCCCTGAATATCAGCCCTATGACAGCAGTAAAGAAGGGAACGTTTCGGTATCGATCAATGCGAATGGCAATGATGGCCCGACAGTAGTACAAATCCTCAATTCATCGGGGGACTATTGGCGTGTGGGTGTCCGTCAAGACGATATCCAAATACAAACGCCGAGTGGCTGGCAGCCGATCGCCAGTGGTGGGTTTAATTCCGGATGGGTGAACATGACCGTCTCTGGATTTGGCGACGGCGATGATGAAGTTATGGTTGAGTGGTCAAACGAGACTGACTCTGGCCAAGGGACCTATTCAGTCAGCCACGAAGTCTATACGGAAACACGACTCCTCACAAACTCACCGTCATCTGTCTACTTTGACGATTTTAGTATCGATGCCAGAGAGGTCACTGGCCGGGTAACAACCCAAGATGGAACTGCTGTCGCCAACGCTACGGTCCATGTCACAGGCGTCAACTACGATTCGATTACACCAGGACCAACACAGTCACTCGAGGACCGGGCCAACGAACTGTTCGACAAGGCTGAAAACCCACTGCCGCCGACCTTTGACCGCTCGCTCAACGTAAAGGGCAGATACATCTCGGACAAGAGTGAGGAGGTTCCACTTGCGTACACGCGCGAAGATATCGCCGTAACGCCATGGCAGGACAACGCCGACCTGCAACCGCCAAAGGTCGTGTTGCCAGCGGACGAACCGGTTGTCTTCGTGCCGTGGAATCCCGACGGCGACGCTGGATTTCTCGGCGACGAATACGCGAATCAACTGCCGGGCAAACAAATCAACAAAGGGCCAGTGATCGCAGAGCAACTCGGTCCGGACGGTTCGGTCACGCAAACGAACGTGATTCCTGTGGCCGAATCGGCCGGCGGTGGACTTACCGACCCCTCGTCACTCCCCTATGCGGAAACCCGACTCTCACCGGGTATCTATCGCATTTACCTCCAAGGCGACGATGCAAAATATCTCATCTCCGTCGGCAACCCGGACCAAATCGCCGGGGCGCTTGAAGATGACTTGAAAGACAAGGCTGGTGATTACACCGATCGCGCCAAGGATATTCGCCAACGCTTTGAGAACAACAAATTCGAGAGAGAAACCGTCCAGACAAACAGCACTGGCTACTATTCTGTAGGTGTTGGGAAGGCGACAGCGACCGTCGCCGTCGAAGCGTACAAAGCGCCGGACGTGCCGGTCGATCCAGGCTCGGAGACACACCCACGAACACAGATCCGGGAGCACATCGACACCTATGGCACCAACTCGTCGATCTATCTCCCATCGAAGCCAACTCGCTACGATGCGCCGACTGACAGTGCTGATGTCGAGTTGCGCGAGGTCAGCTACACGCCATTCGGAAATAACAGCAAATTCGAAAACCGCCTCGCAAACCTCGAGAACCTACTGACAAACGAAACGCAGCGCCTCGAAAGTGCCTTGCAGCAACCCGACGCGAGCCGTGAAGAACTCGAGAACGTCTACTCAGAACTTGAAGATGTCTCGGACCAAAACGACGAACTCCGCCAGCGTGTCGAAGAACTCCTGAACCGCGACCGCGAGACACAGGTCGACGTCACGATCGATCCCGACAACGCGACCGATGCGGAGTTGCGCGAACGGATCGCCGCCCTCGAGCAAGCAGTCCAAGAGGGCCGTGACACGCTCCCGTCGGACGGCACTGAGACTACCGTCGGCGAGGACACGGTCTCGGCGGTTGCACGCTTCCCCGGCGAGCTGACGAAAGACAAAATCACCGTGCTCGCACACCACTCTAATGGCACGACTAAAACGGTCAGCGAGGACTACATCACGCTCGACACGAGCGCGGCAACGAACGTCCCTGGCAACCAGATCGGCACGACCGCGGTCCACGTCGATGACTTCCCGGCCGGCGACGCCGCAAACGTCCAGTTCGAGTGGATCACCGCGAGACCTGACGGCGTCGGGCGGGCAACCGCAACGGCGAATAATCCGTTGGTCAACGCCGACGCACCCAAAATCGATTCAGTGCGCGTCTCGTCGCTCGCACCTGGCCCCGACGACCGCGTCGGCGTCGAAATCAACCCTGGCGAGGACTCGTCGTTCCGGAAACTTACGTCGGCAACGGTCTACGGCCCCGACGGTGTCACGATCCCGACCGAAGCGATCGAGAACGGTCGCGAGACTGGGTTTGTGACGAACGGCCAGGGCACGCACACCCTCGAGTTGACCTACGAGGATACCGAGGCCAACGAGTTCACCAAGACGCTCCGACTCGGAGCAGACACGACTGACCGGCCGCGACCGGCGTCGGTGCGTGCCGAGTCCGGTCCGACCGGTGTCTATGCACTCGTCGGTGACGGGCTCGCAGACGGTGAGGTGTCGATTGCCGAGAACGGCGACATTTCGACCAGCGCGACCGTCGCCGATCCCGAGAACCCACCGAGCGAAATCCACGTTTACACAGGAACGCTCGACACCGACCCAACCGGCGATATTTCCGCACGGCTGGTCGGCGAGGATGGCGCGGCGCTCAACCAGCGCGCGTGGGTCTACATCCACGCCAAGGCGACCACAGACGGCGGCACCTACGTCTACAGGAACGGCAACCAGCCCGTGACGACCGGCGACGGCAACCAGTTCGGGACTGTCACACACCAAGCTGACCAGACGCTGATTAAGACCTACACGAACGCCAACGGCGAGGCACAGGTCACAATCACACAGCCACACGGCCCGATCGACTCGACGGTCGAAGCCGCTCGCTGGCAGCTCCGGAAGTACACGGCTGGGTTCTCCGGGTCTGATCTCATTCCGTTCGCAGGTGTGGTCGGACTCGGTCTGTATACTCGCCGCCGTCACCGTAATCGAGGTGCTACACAATGACCCGTAAAGTCACAACCGTAGCGCTCACGCTCGCTGTCCTGCTCGCCGGAATCACGGTGCCGGTCGCCGCGGCCGACAGTCCGGTGGCGTTTCAGGAGTACGATCGCGGCGGTGACTTACAGCCGAGTTTCATCGTCCACTACGAGGATGGCACACTCGACAGCCTCGAGACGTGGACCGAGGAAGATGCCCGCTACGATCTGATTGCGGTCAACAACGACTCGAGCGAGGCCGTCGTCACTGGTCCACAGTACCACGTCTCGACGCCGGGCTTGCTTGAGGCCCCACGGATCGCCGCACTCGGTGGCACGTCGCTTGCGGTGACGCCACTTGAGTCTCGCAGTTATATCGAAGATGTGTCGCCGAACTACCGCCACAGCTACGTGGAACCAATCACCTCGCTGGCGACCGCCGATGAGTACGACACTCCGGCGAGTAACTGGCGTGTGCGTGGCTCATGGGCGACTGACGGCATCGCGTTCACCGACGACGCCAACGAAAGCACGATCGGTGACGCCCGGCAGGTGATCGACGCCGACGCGGTCAGCGCCGACGGCAGCGGCGTCGACGTGGCCGTGCTCGATACGGGCTTGAACGTCAAAAACGCAAGCGCCGATCCGCTGTATGGCGACCGCATAGCTGGCGCGTACAATTTCGTCACGGACGAGTCGGGCACCGTGACGAACGGCTTCGAGAACATTTCGGATGGCAACGGTCACGGATCGTGGGTTGCATCGGCGATCGCCGCCAACGCGACGAACGACTCGTATGACGGCGTCGCGCCGGGTGCGACACTGCACGTCGGCAAGACGCTGGCCGACGACGGCAGTGGGTCGACCGCTGATATTGTCGACGGGATTCGATGGGCCGAAACGCAGGATACGGATATCTTGTCGATGAGTCTCGGCAGCCCGGTCTATGACGAGGAAATCGCCACCGCACTCGAGGACTATCTCGAGGGCAACGGCACGGTCGCCTACGTGGCGGTCGGCAACTCTCGGATGGTGCGGCCAGCCCAAATCGCAAGCCCGGCGGACGTTCCAGAAGACGGCATCATCTCGGTCGCAGCGACGACCGCTGAGGAACCCGCCAACGCCTCCGTCGCGTACTTCTCCCAGACCGGCAAGGACAACGGCGTGACCGACCTCTCGAGTGGCACGACCCGCGGTGCGTCACCGGATGTGGCTGCACCCGGAATGCAGGTCACGGTACCGACCTACAGCGAATCAGGCTACCGAACCAACAGCACACTCTCTGGGACGAGCATGGCGACGCCAATCGAAGCCGCTCGCGGTGCGGTTGGACTCTCCGCCAACCCGTCTCTCGAAAACCAGACCGAGACGTTCGCCGAGTGGGTCCGAAACACGACGAACCCGGTTCCGAACGCCGGCATCACGGAGGTCGGCAACGGCATGGGCTCGGTTGCGAGGCTCGCGAATCTGAACGCCAGCGAGGAAACGCAGAAAGAGGCCCGCACCGACGCAGCCACAGGCCGTGATGCTGCAAACGGCAACTTCGGGACTGGGTTCCAATTCCAGGCAATCCGGCAGGTCCAACAGGCAGTGGGGCTGTGACGATGCATCGACGCCGATTCTTACAGGCCACGGCCGCGACCGCAGCGACAGTCGCGACAGTTGGTCGTGTGAGTGGGGCGACCTATGATAGTCAACCCGAATACGTCGATCTCGTCTACGACGAAGTCGCACTCGAGCAATACCAACCGTATCTCGTCACGCGTCACCTCGATGTTAAACCGACCGTGGCGTATGCGTGGGTGGCCGACAGCACCGAACGCGAGACGCGGATGTACTGTTACTGGGTCTACTGGACGGTCCAACACGGCCTCTCGCCGTTCGACAGTCACCAACACGACCGCGAACCGATCCTCGTCGAAGTCGACCCGGAAACAGACGAAATCGAGGGCGTCGTCGTCGACGGTTATCATTACCTTGCCAAGCAGTATCCAACGGTGCCGACCGAAGACGGCACCCACCCGCTACTCAGACCAACCCATAAGTGGCACTTCTACACGACGACCACCGAGGTCGGCGAGTTCGTCCCACTCGAGAGCATGCACACGAAGTATACGGCGTGGATGGACAATGGGTGGCTGGCAGACCCGAAGACAGTGACGGTCCCGTGGCGAATCAAAGAGCGCCGACACTGGTGGGACGAAGGCCGTGACAGCGTCTCGATGAATCGGTTGTTCTATTCGTCGCTACTCAACGCCAGTCAGATCACTGGCCTGAATATCGGCGGCGCGCAGGCGACCGACTTCTAACCTTCCCGAACTGGTTGTTCACTCGCGGTTCAAATCCCGTCGTGTGGTGCTTCTCCGTTTTCGCACCCTATGCCACCACCCGGACAGTCCAACAACCGACACAATAACACCTATTGGAAATAACAACAGCACAAACCATGCCCATGGACAACGACTACGACGGCGGCCGACAGCTCGAGCCAGACGAACCGGCCACAACCAGACGCCAAGCAATGGCTGCCGGTATGGCACTGTCGATGCCGATGTTGTTCGATAGCTGGGGCGATGACGACGAACTCGGCGAACTCGGTTTTTTGATACCCACTATGTCGCCGACAGTGGCGAGAAACTCACGATCGACCCGGAGGTCCTTAATTTCGCGAAAAACATCAACGTCAAAGCTCGGCGACTCGCGTGACGAGCTGCGGTACGAGAACTGATCTGTCGCCGATAGTGATTTAACTAACCTTACGAGAAATCAACTAAGAGGTACCAATGAGTGAGAGGAACGCGAAATCAGACGGTGAGGAAGCCGAACTGACCCGACGAGACACCTTGGCGGCAGGCGCATCGATGCCGCTTGCTTTCTGGGACGATTGGTCGATCTTCGCCGACGAGGAGGAAACTGAGTACGATATCCTCCGCGTACTCAACGCCGAAAGTCCGGTCAGCGAGGGCATCACACAACTCGACTTTGGGAACAACCTCTCAGTCGAGCAGACCGCAGAAGACGGCGTTCGAATTGACGCCGCGGCCAGTGGCAGCGGTGCAACCAAACTCGACGATCTCGACAACGTCGACGTTACGGGCTGGCTTGAGGGTACGATCGCCGACCGTCCGGCGAGCGGAGATCTCCCGGCTGGGGTTCGATACGAGGCGACAGACCAAGATATCACGTACCGGAACACATCCTCAAACGGATGGGTCGCTACTGGAGGGACAGGGACGGAATCGAATCCAATCCCAGAACAGCACATTCAATCGGCAAATATAGGTGAAATGTCTGGAGTTTGTACATTTATATCTCCATCTGACTCAATGGCCGACGTGAACAACGCGGTCTCCTCACCCGGAGTTGTTGTCTTCGAAAACGGCAACCATACTCTCAATGACTGGGTAGATATCTCCTCGTCTAACGTTACCGTCATTATACAATCCGGTGCACATATAAAAATTAAAGATAGTACAACTCCAAGTACAATCTCTGATAACAACTCGAATACACACACGCCCGTCTTTTTCGCTAGCGGCGTTTCTGACATCACCATTGTCAACAGAGGAACCATAGATGGGAACAACGCGAATCACGAACGCGGCCAGCCGATCCACTGGAATTCGGTGAGTAACGGCCACATTCGGTCCGAGGGTGGGAATATGGTCGATCTCCATCAAGGCGTTTGGCTCGTTGATTGTGATGATTGTACGACTGACTATCTCTACTCTGACGATTATGGGACTGGCGGCGGTACCCATTTACTTGCATTTGAGGGGTGTACTGGTTGCGAGTTTAACAATACTATCGGACTGGGAGGAGACGAGGTTGTTGATTCACAGGGTATCAATGAAGGATGTGCTGTAAATGGCGCTCTCGGCATTAACCTAGCCTCTGGAATGGAAGTTGCTGACTTCGGTGGTGACAAAGACTGCGAATATAATAATATCCGAGGAGTTGGTGTAGATCAAATAGTCACTGTCAAAGGAAGTGCAGACAAATCTTTCACATCCAAGACCGCATTTTCCCCGCCTGAGAGAGTAACTATTGATGGAGTTTATGGAAGTTGCTCTGAGAATGCAATTGTGGGTGCCAATTCGAGCGCGCCCGTGCACGATCTAACAGTCACGAATATCAATGTCGAGTCAGCTGTTTCTAACGATGCTGCCGTTATTTTCCTTGCTCGCACCTCTAATGGGTGGGATGGACTTACAATAGAGGGCAAAGTCAAGGCTACTGGCACATCTTCGAGAGCGGTCTTTGTGAATGGGGATAATTCGAACAACTATCACTGTGATGGATTAACCGTTGACCTTGATGTTACCGCTAGCGACCATAGTGGATTCAAGGCAATAAACTTCTCAAATATTCATGGATCTATCCGCGCAGAAGATTGTGGTTTCGCCGGTACCGTTCTGCAAGTAAATGGGTCCACGAATGCCAGTAATGCGAATTTAGAAATTCTGTCGGAGAACAATAGCGATAATGGTGTCTATGTTCTTGGGGATCAGACAAATGGGGGGACCTATGTTGATGGCTTCTTCCACGGGACCGCTGTTGGGAATGGTGGGGTAGATGTGAAGTTTCGAATGGAAGTCGAAGATTGCCGTTGGGAAGGCCAGGCAAATACGCTAGACACCACCGGGGTCCGAACAGTAATCAATGGGCTGGGATACAACTCGGGTGATCCTACATCTACTGGTGACTGGTACCAGAACGGCGAAGAGGGAATCCAAGTACGGGACACGTCGAACAACAATACGTACCTCTACAATAACGGCACATGGAGTCAGATTGCGTCGGCGTAATAAGTCTGCCCTGAACGGCGACATTGTGGCCTATTTTTGAGGAATACCACCACAACAATGACAGTAGCAACACGACTCATCGAGTTGTACCGAACGGGCGGCCGCGACGAACTGGCCCGCGGTATCGGCGATTGGATCGCAGTCAACCCACCAGGCCACCTGGCAGCACAACTCACCCAAACTGCGACCCTGTCGGTCGACGGCGTCAGCGCCACGATCGCCGTCGACAGCAAAGAAGACTTGTACCGCGCTCGCGGCCACGGCGAGCGAGACGTCATGGCCGATCTACTCGCGGCGATCGAGGCCGACGATGTCCTGTGGGATATCGGGGCCAACGTCGGGACGTATGCCGTCCTCGCGGCACTGACTGGCGCGACCGTCTCGAGACGCTGGGCTTCGACGTCGACGCGCCGTCCGCCAACTCCTGAAAGCTGAACGTAACTAACACTTCGCCCGTTTTGGAGCACGACGGTTCGACTCCGTCGGCGGGCCTTCGCCGTCGGTAGACGTGGGTG
>NZ_JBHUDH010000206.1:0-2700 GCF_042678005.1 Halolamina salina
GCGGCCGGCGAGCCGAGCGACACCCAGCTCCCGACCGGCGACTCGCCGGCCGCGAGGCGGTTCCGGAGCTCCATCCCGTCGGTACGCACGTCGTTGGGCATACAGATTCGGCGCGCCCGACGGGCAAAAAATCGCCGGGGCTCCGGACGGCTGCTCCGCTCGTCGTCTCGTGAACCGCGAGAATGGCCGGGGCGGGCTCCGAACCCGCGATCTCCGCATGACCCAGGTTCGAGGCTCGGCGGGCCCCGTGGGCTGCGGATGTTTCCTAGGCGTACCGCACCGAATCTCGATACCCTATGAGTGCGGCGCTATGTCCAGCTAAGCCACCCGGCCGCACTCCTCCGTAGTTGGATGTCGAACTTAAGCCCTCCCATCTCTGTCGGCGGATCGACCGGCGCGGATTTATGCCCACGGGCGTGAACGGCTATCTATGACCCTGCCGGAGACCGTCACGGACCACCTCGACGGCGAGGAGCCGGTCGCGGAGGTCGACCTCGGCGGCGAGGATCGACTGTTGGTCACGCCGACACGAACGCTCGTCTACCGCGCGGAGGGGCTGCTCTCCGACGAGACCGTCGAGGAGTTCCCCCACGACGCCGAGCGCGTCACCCTCACCACGAGCCGCCGGAAGGCGAAGCTCACGCTCGACTACGGGCTCGACGGCGAGGAGACGCTCTCGCTGCCGAAGGCGAAGATCGACGAGGTGCTCCACCCGGTGCTCGCGGGCGTGCTCGACGCCAACGGGATCACCGACCCCGGCGAGACCGTCAAGCGCACGTTCCGGTTCTCGGAGCTCACCCTGATCGTCACCGACGAGCGCGTCGTCAAACACATCGGGCAGGCCCTCTGGGACGAGGAGTACGAGGAGTACCCCTTCGAGAACGTCACCGATCTGGCGTTCGAGCCCGGGAACGTCGCCACCAGCGTCGTCCTCACCCACGACGGCCGGCAGGAGCGGTTCAAGGCGCCGAACGAGGACGCCCGCGCGGTCGAGGCGGCGATCACCGACGCGCTGCTCTCCTACCACGACGTTCGTGACCTCGACGAACTCCGGGCGGAGCACGCCGACGAGGAGGTCGACGACGCCGACAGCGAGGCCGGCGAGGACTCGCCGTTCGGCGAAGGTCCCGAACTGTTCGGCGAGGAGGAGTCCATCGCGACGGACACCGAACCGGACGAGCAGTCCGAATCCGACGCCGCGTCCGACTCCGAGGACGACACCCGGGACCAGCTCATCCGACAGGTCGAGGAGGCGACCGACGACGAACCGGCCGACGACTCCACTGACGCCGATCACGGTTCCACCGCAGACGGAACCCCCGACACTGCCGACCTCGCGGCCGAGATCGACGACCTCCGTGACGCCGTCGAAAACCAGCAGGCCGAGCTCGAACGGCAGAACGACCTGATCGAACAGCTGATCGAGGAGCTCCGGCAGGGCCGCTAAGGTTCCTCGCCGCGCCGGTAGGCGTCGATCGCCGGCTCGTACCCCTCGTACACCGATGGGTACCGAAGCTCGTACCCCAGTTCGAGCAGCCGGTCGTTCCGACAGCGCTTCTGACTCGCGACCCGCAGGGACGCCGATTCCGACAGCCCCTCCAGCCGTTCCTCGACGGTCAGTTTCTCCGGCTCCGGCGCGTCACACCGGTCGGCCAGCCAGTCGGCGAACACCCACCGGTCCACGGGCGTGCCGTCGTTCACGAGCACCGTCTCCTCGCGGGCCACGTCCTCGGTCAGGAACCACGCCAGCGCACCCGCGGCGTCGTCGCGGTGGACCGAGTTCCGCCAGCCCGCCGTGACCGAGTCGAGGTAGGCGTCGATCCGGTAGCGGCCGGGGCCGTACAGCCCGGCGAACCGCGCGACGGTGCCGTCGATACCGCTCCGGTGGACGATCCCTTCCGCCTCGGCGATCACGGCCGCCGTCGGCCGTTCCGGGTCGATCGGTGTCGACTCGTCGACCCAGTCGCCGCTGTGGTCGCCGTACACCCCGGTCGTGGAGGTCAGAAGCAGCCGATCCGGGGGGAACTCGCGCCCCTCGAACTCGGAGACGATCGCCCGGAGGCCGTCGACGTAGAGCGACCGTGCCTCGGCGACGCTCCCTCGTCCGGCCGAGGCCGCGAACGCGAGCGCGTCGGCGTCGGGAAGCGTAGAGACGGCACCCGGGTCGGTGAGATCCGCCCGGACGGGTTCGATCCCGTCGGCCGCGACGGCCTCGGCGCTCGTCTCCGATCGGACGACTCCGGTCACGTCGTGGCCAGCGTCGAGTAGCTGTCGGCCGAGTTCGCGACCGACGTAGCCACAGCCGAGGACGAGAACGTGCATCAGCGTCGGGCGTCGATGTACGCCTGGATCGCGGCGAACTGTTTGAGCGTGGTCGGGAGCCGCCCCTCGATGGCCTGCTGGATCTCCTTCCCGTCGAGCCCGATGTCGGTCTCCCGGGCGACGGTGTCCACGTCGACGACCGCGGTGGTCATCCCCATCAGGACGTGGTCGCGCGCCTCCCACGCGATGTCCTCGGCGTCGGGGGCGCCCTCCGTCAGTGCCAGTATCTCCGAGGCTTCCTCGAGGGTGAGTTCGGGCCGTTCGCCCTCGCCGATCGCTTCGACGGTCGCCCGGTCGAGGCCGGTCCCCCCCACGACAGTGTCGACCCCCAGTTCGGCGACGACCCCCGCGAGCTCCTCGAAGTAGGCGGTGCGAAAC
>NZ_JBHUDH010000207.1:0-686 GCF_042678005.1 Halolamina salina
CTTCCAGGAAATGAAGGGGCCCGGGAGTATGATGAGCTAAGTACAGGAGAAATCTGGCTTCTGAACTTGTCGTTTGCATATACGCTAGCAGAACAAGCAACCGAAACCGAGGACGCCGGGCACAACTGGGAGATCCTCGTTCTTGACGAGCCCTTTGCAAACATCGATGAAGACATTCGAGAGGAGACACTCGAGTACATCCGCGATTCTGATATTCAGTTTATCATCATGACCTCAAACGAGGATCTGGAGTCTCACTTCAATCCGCAGCAGGTCAAATCCTTAGATCGGATTCAGGTTCAATACACGTTTGACGATATGGAGGAGTTGATTGCGGATGACTGATGACGAAGCCCACCATCCGCGACTCTTACTATTAGACGAAGCGGATGGGGAAATCGAAGGACGGGCGAAGTACCACAAACTGCTCTACAATTACGTCGATGAGGAAGCTGAGGACTCAGAGTTATCATTTGTAAGGGAGGAACGGGGTCCATATGATCCAGGGCTGTCTCAGGCGATGCAGCGGTATATCGATTTGGGACACGTCGAAGTAGATGAAGAGGATGAACCACACGAAATTCGCCAAACGGAGAAAGGCGAGCGGTATATGAGCGGGTACGAGCGAACTAAGATGCGGCTTGATGAAACGTTCCGACAAACAAAGAAGCGGATAGCAGAGACTG
>NZ_JBHUDH010000208.1:0-2587 GCF_042678005.1 Halolamina salina
AGCGGAACCGACGTGGGGGACGCCGCTCGCGCCTGTGTCCGGGAGGCGCTGCGCGGGAGCCTGCGATCGCGCTACGCCGAGCGGTCGCTCCCCGACTCAGCCAACGATGCCGAGCACGGCACGGCCACTACTCGGCGCGCGACGACGTTCGACCCCTGAGCCGCAACGCTTAGCGCCCACCCGTCCAACGCACGAGCATGCGCGACGACGAGCGTTCCGGATCGACACCCGCCGCCGAGCCGATCGAGCCCGCCGCGCCCGAGGAGTTCGGGCTCACGCAGGTGTGGTGGGGCGACGGGAAGGGGAAGACGACCGCGGCGCTGGGGATGGGGTTCCGGGCCGCTGGCCACGGCTACCGGGTCCACCTACTGCAGTTCATGAAGGGCGGCGCCGCGAGCGTCGACCCTGTCCGCGGCGAGTACAACGCGATCGCGGCGATGCCTGGGTTCAGCTACGAGACCACCGGCCAGTTCGGCTGGCACGGCTTCCGCGACGGGACCGAGGACGAGGAGCACGCCGCCCGTGCCCGCGCCGCGCTCGCTCGGTCGGAGGAGCTGATCGACGCTGCCGCCGACGCCGCCCTCGACGAGCCACTCCCGCTCGACGGTAACCCCGAGAACGGCGTCCACATGCTGATTCTCGACGAGGTGCTGTACGCCGCCAACCGCGGGCTGATCGACCCCGAAGGCGTGGTCGATCTCGTCGAGCGCACCCCCGACGACCTCGAACTGGTGCTGACCGGCGGCCACGACGAGCCGACGTATCTCGAGGACGCAGCCGACCTCGTGAGCCGCGTGTCGAAGGAGAAACATCCGATCGACGCCGGCCAGCGCGCCCGACGGGGGACCGAGTACTGATGGGTGAGCGCGACGGGCGCACCGGGAGAAGCGACGACGCCGCGGCACCGACGCTGCTGGTCGCCGGGACCGCGAGCCACGTCGGGAAGTCGACGGTCGCGGCGGGGCTGTGCCGGCATCTCGCCGACCGCGGGCTCTCCGTCGCCCCGTACAAGGCCCAGAACATGAGCAACAACGCCCGCGCGGTGCCGTCGACGACCGGCGAGGGCTGGGGCGAGATCGGCGTCTCGCAGTACGTGCAGGCCCGTGCGGCCCGGACGCCGGCGACGACCGACTGCAACCCCGTGCTGCTCAAACCCCGCGGCGACGGCGAGAGCCAGCTCGTCCTCGACGGCGAGGCGGTCGACCACTACGCCGCCGGCGAGTACTACGACGAGCACTGGGGAGATGCTCGGACGGCCGCCGTCGAGGCCCACCGACGGCTCGCGGCCGAGCACGACCTGATCGTCGCGGAGGGCGCCGGCGCGGCGGCCGAACCGAACCTCGCCCACCGCGACCTCGCGAACGTCGAGACTGCCCGCTTCGCCGACGCCCAGATCGTCCTCGTCGCCGACATCGAGCGCGGCGGGGTGTTCGCGAGCGTCGTCGGCACGCTCGAACTCCTCCCCGACGACCTCCGCGAGCGCGTCGCCGGGATCGTCGTCACGAAGTTCCGCGGCGACCCCGAACTGCTCGCGGACGGGATCGACTGGCTGGAGGAGCGAACCGGCGTCCCCGTCCTCGGCGTGCTCCCCTACGACGATCCGGGGCTGCCCGAGGAGGACAGCGTCGCCCTCCCCGACACGGGCGAGCGCCACGTCCTCGGTGCGGACGACGGCGTCTCCCCAGAGCAGTCGGTCACCGTCGCGGTCCCGCGCCTTCCCCGGGTGTCGAACGCGACGGACGTGGAGCCGCTGGCCCGCGTTCCGGGCGTCAGGGTCGCGTGGGTTCCGCTCGGAGCCAGCCTCACAGACGCCGACGCGGTCGTGCTCCCCGGGACGAAGAACACCGTCGACGACCTGCTGGCCTGCCGCGAGGCGGGGCTGCCCGACGCGCTCGCGGCGTTCGACGGTCCCGTCGTCGGCCTCTGTGGCGGCTACCAGCTGCTCGGGCAGCGCCTCCTCGGCGCCGACGTGGAGGGCACCGGCGACGTCGAGGCCGTCGACGGAGTGGGCCTACTGCCCGTCCGGACCACGTTCTCGCCGGAGAAACGCGTCGAAGCCGTCGAACGCGAGCTCTCGGCAACGGAAGACGCCGGGCACCCACTCGCGGGCGCTACGGGCACGGTCGCCGGCTACGAGATCCACATGGGCGACAGCCGGCTCGCTGACGGCGTCGACTCCGAATCCGTGAAGCGCCCGCTCGGGCCGGAAAGCGTCGCTTTCGACGGCGTGCTCGGCACGTACCTTCACGGCCTGTTCGAGAACCGAACCGCCCGCGAGGCGTTCGTCGCCCGGACGTTCGCGGCGGCCGGAGTCGACCGGCCGACCGAGGCGGCGGATGAACACGATCCCTACGAGGCCGCGGCGGCGCTCGTCGCTGACAACCTCGATCTCTCGCCGCTCGAACTGCCCGAAACGGGGGGAGAGGTGGTTCAGAGATGAGCCTGCTCGGACCGGCCGGCCTCTCGACCGCCGTCGCAGTCGTGGCCGCGGGCGTCGCGGACGCGCTCGTCGGCGAGCCGCCGACCAATGTCCACCCAGTCGCGTGGTTCGGTCGCGCGGTCGGCGCGATCGATCGCGAGTGGCGGC
>NZ_JBHUDH010000209.1:0-1279 GCF_042678005.1 Halolamina salina
GCCTCGGCGAGTTCGCGGGCGCGACGGCGGACAGCCTGTCCGAGGTCGAGTTCGCTGGCGAAGCGCGCGACGAACTCCGCGGGCTCGGCCGCCGAGACGGGCAGCCCGAGCTCGCGGTTCATCGCGTCGTAGGCCGCACGGTGTTCCGCGGCGGTCGCCTTCGCGGCGTCGAGGATCTCGTCGGTTGTTCGCGAGACGCCCGCGACCCGACAGGCCGCGTAGACGGCGGCGCTGGCGAACCCCTCGATCGAGCGCCCGCGCAGCAGGTCCTCGCTCTGTGCGGACTCGAACAGCGAGCAGGACTGGTCGCGGATACGGTCGGGCAGTTCGAGCGCGCCCATCAGCCGGCGGATCTCGGTGAAGCCGTACACCTGATTGCGCTCGCGCTTCGACCGGATCTGCGTCCGGCGATGCTGGCGGCGCAGTCGGGACCACTTGCGGTTCTTCCCGCGGCCGTCGCGGCCGATCTCCGTCGAGAGCCCGCGGTCGTGCCGGGAGCGCGTCAGCGGTGCGCCACACCGGGCCGGGTTCCGGTCGTCGTCCTCGAAGCTGCGCCACTCGGGACCGCGGTCGAGCCGGTCGGTCGAGACGACCAGCCCACAGCCCTCACAGACCGTCTCGTCGCCGTCGGCGGTCAGTCGCCCGTCGCACTCGGGACAGCCGGTAGCACGCGTCGTGCTCATACTCCAAGATCGGTCCCGATCGGATACATAAACCCGGGTGGTTCCCGGGGTTTCGATCCCGCTCCCGTCCGTCGAACGTACCGGTTATCGGTACGTTCTCTCATCGCTCTACCTCAGAGAAACTTCAACAGTGAAAACTGTTAAACTATATCGCGGCGAACGATCGCGTATGACGCTGGAGGAGATCGCCGCCGGGATCGAGGTGACCGCCGAGCAGGAGGCCCGCGGCGTCGCCGCCGTCGACGAGACGGGCGAGGCGTTGGTCGAGCGCCTCCGCCCGCACGCGGGGGCGCTCCCCTGCACGCCGGAGGCCGCCGCGACGGTCGTCGAAACCCACGCGGCCGGAACGAGCGTCGGCGAGAGCGCG
Source organism: Halolamina salina (assembly GCF_042678005.1). Lineage (GTDB taxonomy): Archaea > Halobacteriota > Halobacteria > Halobacteriales > Haloferacaceae > Halolamina > Halolamina salina. Next base: position 1,051 of record NZ_JBHUDH010000209.1, read on the forward strand.
CGCGAGGCGGGGATCGCGCCAGTGACGGCCGCGAAGGCGCTGCACCGCTGTGGCGTCTCGGGCGTGACGCCGCTGTCGCCGATGGCCCGCGAGATCGTCCGGGACTGGCAGGCCGGCGAGCTCGCCCGAGCCGAAGCGCTCGAACTGACGGGAGCGAGCGAGGCGGAGTTCGCACTGGGGAGCTACATCGAGAGCCACGACGCCGACCCCGCGCTGTCCGCGGCGGGTG
>NZ_JBHUDH010000210.1:0-529 GCF_042678005.1 Halolamina salina
CTCGCCACTCTGTGGGCCGCGACGACGAACCCGCCGGCGGTTCCCTCGCCCGAGACCTCGTCGTGGAGTTCGGCCGCCGAGAGGGGGAGCGGTGACTCGCGCCCCTCGGCAGCGCGGGCGAGCAACGCCTCGCAGTCGTCGACGGACAGCGTCGGCATCGACAGTCTGGTCGGCCCGTCGGTCGGCGTGTCGGCGCCCTCCCACGCCGCCGTGCGTGCGTCGAACAGGAAGCTCACGTCGTCCCGCCCCGCGAACTCCGCCCGGAGGTCGAGCGCGCGCCGTGCGCCCGGATCGACCACGTCTTCGACGACCACCAGCGTGTGGCCCGCCGCGGCGTCGACGGCCCGCCGGAGCGCCGGCACCGATTGGAGCGACCGCTCGCCGTCCGGCTCGCGGTACAGCACCGTCCCCCGGTCGTTCCGGTGCCACGCGACCGCGATCCGCTTACAGGTCGTGCTCTTCCCCGACCCCGGCGGCCCGGTCAGGACCACGTCCTCGCCGGCACCCAGCCGCCGCTGGGCCCGCGCCG
>NZ_JBHUDH010000211.1:0-1403 GCF_042678005.1 Halolamina salina
CGGGGGAGACGAGGGGACGGACGGCTACCGGCGGCTCGAAGGCGCACAGGCCGAGATCCGCGACGCCTTCTTCGCGGCCGACTCGGGGCTGTTCGTGCTCGACTGCGGGCCGGGCGCCGGGAAGTCCGTCACCGCCGACAGCATCGCGGCGGAGGACCTCGCGCGCAAGGCCCGCGCCGGCGTCGACAGCCCCACGGAGACGCTCTGTCTCACCTCGTTCTCCCGTGACGACGCCGCGAGCATCCTCCCGGGCGTCGAGCGCGCGCTCCGGGGGTTCGCCGACGACCCCGACGCGCCGGTGGATCTCGACGACGAAACCGCCGCGGAGCTGGGGACCGCACTCCGCGGGAGCGACCGCGTGGGGACGATCGACAGCGTCCTCGGCACGGTGTTCGAGGCGATCGCCGGGGAGGTCGGCTTCGAGGAGGTGCCGGAAGTCGGCGACAGCGCCGCGCTCGCGGGCGTCCACGGTGACGCGCTCGAAACGGTCCGGAACGACGAGTCGCTCGACGACGCGTTTGCGACGCTGGACGACGCCTACCCCGGCGGGCGGTACGACGCCGACGCCGCCGACCTGCTCGCGGCTGCCCGGAGCGCCTGTCGCGAACGCCGCCTGTCGGTGGCAGAGCTACGCGAGCGGCTGGACGCCGTCGTCTCGGGCACGTACCCCGACGGGCCGCCCGACTCGCTGGCCGACGTGCTGCGGGACACCGAGCAGTTCTTCGGCGCCGAAGAGCGCGAGGCGGTCGAGCGCGCGTTGGCGGAGTCGGACGGAAAACCCGACGCAGTCGTCGCCGCCGACGCGGGCTGTCACGAGCGATGGGACGAGGCCGTCGGTGCACTCTGTACGGTGCTGCCCGCCTATCTCGACGCCTACGACGAGGCGTGCCGGGCGGCGGGCGTGCTCGCACACGTCGACGTGGCCCACTGGGTCGCCGAATTCTTCGACGACGCGGCCTACGGGAGCGCGTTCCGGGACCGCCTGCGCCGGCGCTGGACCGACCGCCTCTCGACGGTGATCGTCGACGAGGCACAGGACGTCTCCCGGGCACAGCACGACGCGCTCGCGCCGCTGATCGACGCCGACACCCGGGTCCTGCTGGTCGGCGACCGCGAGCAGTGCATCTACGCGTGGCGCAACGCCCAGCCGAGCCTGTTCGATCGGGCCGCGACCGAGGGGGAGTACTTCGGCGTCGACTGGACGCCCCACGAACGCCGGAGTGCGACCAGATCGTACCGCTTCCGGCCGTCCATCGCGGCCGCGATCGACACCGTGTTCGAGCCGACGTTCTCGGACCCGACCCGCGGCGGCGCCGAGGGCGCGGCCGACGGCCGCGAGACCGACGCGTACGACCGTCTCTCGGCCGTTCGCGAGTCGACCCCCGGGCCCAGCGTGCACGTCG
>NZ_JBHUDH010000212.1:0-6915 GCF_042678005.1 Halolamina salina
CTCCCGCCGCCGGCGCCGACGGTCGTCACGTCGACCATCGGCACCCGGATCGGGTAGCCGTCGATCTCGTTGTCGGTGGTGCGCTCGACGCTGCCGTCGCGGACGAGGCTCACGTCGCTCGACGTGCCGCCCATGTCGAACGTGACGAACCCCTCGAAGTCGTTCTCCTCACCGGTCGAGGCGGTGCTGCTGGCGCCGACGACGCCCGCCGCGGGGCCGGAGAGCACCGTCTGGACGGCGTGGCGCCGGATCTCGCTCGCCTCGGCGATCCCGCCGTTGGACTGCATGATCCGCGGCTGGGGCAGGCCGAGGTCGGCCGCGCGCTCCTCCAGTCGGCCGATGTAGGAGTCGATCGCCGGCGTGACGTAGGCGTCGACGGCCGCCGTCGACGTGCGCTCGTACTCGCGGAACTCGTTGAGCACCTCGTGGGACGCCGACACCGAGGCGTCGAGTTCTTCCCGGAGCCGTTCGGCGACCGCCTGCTCGTTGCTCGGGTCGACGTAGGCGTGCAGGAACGAGACGACGACGCTCTCGACCTCCCGCTTTCGGAGCCGCTCGATCAGGTCGTCGATGGCCTCGGGATCGGGCCTCGTCCGGACGCCGTCGGTCGTCGTCCGCTCCGGGATTTCGAACCGGTTCCGGCGCTGCACCAGCGGCGTGGGTTTCTCCGCGTCGAGGTCGTAGAGGTCCGGCCGGGTCTGCCGGCCGATTTCGAGTACGTCGCGGAACCCCTCGGTCGTCACCAGCGCGGTCTCGGCGCCGTCGCCCTCGAGGAGGGCGTTGGTCGACACCGTCATCGCGTGGGAGAACTCGGTGATCTCCGAGGGGTCGATCCCGGCCTGTTCGCAGGCCTGCTCGATCCCGCGGACGACGCCCTCGCTCTGGTCGGCCGTCGACGGCACTTTCGTCGTCGTGAGCGTGCCGTCCGCGACGAGCACCACGTCGGTGAACGTGCCGCCCACGTCGACGCCGACGGCCGCCGTCACGATCCTGCCTCCCGCCGGCTACCGGGTCGTCCGTTGGCGTCGGCCGGCGACAGACGGTCGGCTCGTGTACCGTTCGTCATTGATACTCTCTACCAATGATCCGGCCCGGAAAAGGGTGATTAAGAGGTCCACGTACGGCGTATGCAGCCGTGTGAACTTACACCTCGGAGATAAGGACTTTTGAGACACCTTCCGAGACCTCGACCTCGAAGTCGAGCTTCTCGGTGCTCCGCTGGATGAAGCGGGTCATGAACCACTTCACCTTCTCGGTCGGGAAGACGACGTGGTAGGTGCCGTCGTCGGCCTTCCGGGCGGTCAGGAACCCGCAGAAGGAGAGCCAGTCGAGGATGTCCGCGAGGCTGCTGAACCGGGTCCGGTACTCGTCGGCGTGGAACTCGGCGACCCGGTCGATCACCTCCTGGAACTCCGGGCTTGGCTCGCCGTTCTCCAGTTCGACGTTGTCGAGCAGCCCGTGGAGGAAATCGATGTCCAGCAGGACGTGCTCGCCGCCGGAGAGCATCCTGTGGTACTGCTCCAGATCCACGTCGGTCTCGGAGTTCGCCACCTGGAAGTTCGCCGCGTAGAAGATGATCGCGCGCCGGACCGTCTCGCTCTGACCCTCCCCGGTCAGTTCGACGAGTTCGTCGAGGGCCTCCCGCGACTGCTCGTCGAGGGAGACGGTGAGTCTATCTCCAGCCATACGGCACCGTAACGCGGCCCACGGGAAATACGCGCTGGTGGGCCGTCGGGAGCTACGACGCCGCGCCGTCGGTCACCTCGGGGCTGGACCGGAACGAACCGGCTTCAGTGTCGTACCGCGATGGGGGTCAATCGACCGCGGTTTCCCAGCGTCTGGGATTCCGCCGAAGTCGCCTTTCGGTGGAGCACCAATCCGGGGTATGGATCGCCGACAGGTACTGAAGGCTGCTGGGTTCGCCGCGACCGCAGGACTGACCGGGCTCGCCGGCTGTAGCGCGCCGTCGGACGAGACGGACACGCCCTCGGGCGACGGGACGGACACGTCGAGTGGGGGCGGGTCGGGCGGCGGCACCACGACCGTCGAGATGGTCACCAGCGACGACGGGAGCTACTACTTCGACCCGATCGGGCTGTTCGTCGAGGCCGGCACGACCGTCACGTTCGAGAACGCCAGCGGGAACCACTCCGCGACGGCGTACGCCGAGTCGAACGACGCCGCCGAACGCATCCCGGAGGGGGCGACGGCGTTCGACAGCGGGATTCTCAGCGAGCAGGGCGCGACGTTCGAGCACACGTTCGAGACGACCGGGACGTACGACTACTTCTGTCTCCCGCACAAGAGCCTCGGCATGGTCGGCCGCGTCGTCGTCGGCGAGGCGGGCGGCCCCGCCGAGGGGAGCATGCCGCCGGACGGCGACGTCCCCGAGAGCGGGACGATCGTCGATCAGGGGTCGGTGAGCTACGACGAGTTCTCGGGCTGACGCCCCGTCGCCGTTCCGCGTTTCTCGCCGTTCGCGCCGTGTCGATTAGCTCTCCTTGTCGTGCCGGGACCGGGCAGCATTTCCGGCACAGTCCCCGATTTCTGGTGATGGTTCGCCTGGCTCCAGAGGACGTGTCGTCGCTGGAGGCAGTCCTCGAGGCGCTGGACGACGGCGACTGCCGGACGATCCTGCGTGAGACGGCCGAGCCCACGACCGCGACCGAGCTGGCCGACAGCTGTGGGATCCCCAGGTCGACGCTGTACCGGAAGCTCGAACTCCTCACCGACGCCTCGCTCGTCCGGGAACGCGAGACGATCAACCCCGGCGGGGGCCGGACCACGCGGTACGAGCGCGACTTCGACGACGTGACCATCGCCCTCGGCGAGGACGACGAGTTCTCCGTCACGGTCGAGCGACCCGCCCGGGACGCCGACGACCGGCTCGCGGATATCTGGTCGAAGATGGGTGAGGGGCTGTAAACGGCGGTCGTCCGCTCCTCGCTCTGCCTCGAACGGGAGTGAACGCGCCAGCCCGAAGGGTTTTGTACTGACGGCACAATACTGTACACGAATGACGCTCCCTATCGATCCGAGCCAGATCGACCCCGACGACATCGGCGAAGCGCAGACGACACTCGAGATGGACCACGACGAGGCGGTCGAACACGTCCGCGAGGTATTCACCGACGCCGGGTTCGGGATCCCGGTGGAGTTCTCGCCCTCGGCGATGCTCAACGAGAAGATCGACGCCGGCCGCGACCCCTACTACGTGCTCGGCGCCTGCAACCCCGAGATGGCCGACCGCGCGCTCGACGCCACCGACAACGAACTCGGCGCGCTGATGCCGTGTAACGTCGTCGTCTGGGAGGAGGAACCCGGAAAACAGCGCGTCTACCACGTCTCGATCATGCGCATCGCGCGACTGCTCGGCATGGCGCCGGACGACGAGGAGATGGCCGACATCGTCGCCGACACCGGCGAACTCGTGGACGAGGCGTTCGAGAACCTCTAAGTTCGACCTTTTGCTGCGGGGCTCGGAGCGCCCTTGCAAACGCTCGACCATCACCAGAAGCCTCCTCGCTCCCGTCGTCTGCGGGCGACCCACGCGTCGCCCGTATGGCCTGAGAGACGGCTCCGCCGACTGACGCGGATCCTGGGATCGACCCCCTCGACTCTTCTTCAGCGATCGACCACGCGAACCACTTCCTGCTCGAACCCCGCATCGTCGCCCTCCCACCGCCACGACCCGAGGTACGGGTAGCCGTCGAACGCACAGATCGCGTAGGAGTAGCCCGACCACGCCGCCCGATCGGCGTCGGTCTCGCTGGGCTCGGTCGGCCCGGCGGGGTGGGTGTGGTAGAACCCGACGACCTCCAGCCCGGCCTCTTCGATCGCCTCGATGACTTCGAGCTGTTCCTCGGGGTCGATGTAGTACCGGATCTCGGGCGTGTCGGCGACGTTCTCCGTCGGGTAGGCCTCGACGACGGTGCTCTCATCCTCGCCGTACTCGCCGGCGAGGACGCCACAGACCTCCTCGGGAGCACCGTCGTAGCCGGCGTAGACGACGTCGTCGTACGCCTCGCGTGCGAACTCGATCACGGTCGCGTTTCCGCGGGCGGGAAGAAAACCCCGGCGCCACTGGCGACGCACTCTCCGTCGAACCGCGTGCGCGTGATCCCCCCGCCAGCGGCGGCCGGTAGAACGGACCCGTTTTCCGCGTCAGTCGTCGCCGTCGAGGTACTCTTCCCAGAGCGGGATGTCGGCGTACTTGTCACCGCGATCGCAGAGCGGGATCACCACCACGTCCTCGGCGTCGAGTCCTTCCTCCTCGTGGAGTTGGTGGACCGCCTGCACGCCCGCACCGCTTGAGGTGCCGACGACGAACTGGCCGTCGACGCGCAGGTGCTCGCGGACGGTTTCCTCGTCGTGCTGGCCCGTGTCTCGGATCGGAATTTCGCGGTCTTGGAACCGATCACGGAGCTCGCGGGCGCGCTCGTAGGCTGCCTCGGTGTCGACGTACAGCTTGTCGTCGAGCACCGACTCGTCGTACGTCTCGGGGTGGTACTGGTCGCCCGAACGGAGGTACTTCAGCCCGTCAATCGCGTGCAGCGGGTTCGCGGGCTCGAAGCCGACCACTTCCACGTCGCCGCAGTCGTGGAGCCCGCGGCCGGTGCCGGTGACGGTGCCGCCGGTGCCGACGCCGGCGACGAAGTGGGTCACCTCGCCGTCGGTCGCCTCGTCGATCTCGGGCGCGGTCGTCCGCTCGTGGGCGCCGGGGTTGTCGGGGTTCTCGTACTGGTTCGGGCGGTAGTACCGCTCCGGGTGCTCGTCGATCAGTTCTTCGCAGCGTTCGATCACCGCGTCGTAGCCCAGATCGGCGTCGACGAAGTGGATCTCCGCGTCGGCGTCCCGGATGGCGTCGACCTTCCCGCTGCTGGCGTCGTCGGGGACGACGATCTCCACGTCGTACCCCCGCGCGGTCGCGACGCGGGCGAGCTCGCTGCCGGTGTTGCCGCTGGAGGGCTCGATGACGGTGCGGTCGCCGTCGAGGTCGCCGCGTGCCTCGGCGCCGTCGAGCATCTCGCGGGCGATGCGGGACTTCACCGATCCCCCGCCGTAGTCGGCGGTGTAAAGATTGAACCACTCGGCTTTGCCGTAGACGGTCGCCGGCACGTCGACAGCGAGCTCCACCAGCGGCGTCTCGCCGATAGTGGACTCGTCGACGGTGGTCTCGGCCATACGTGGAGTAGGCGACGGAGCGGTGAAGGCTCTGACGCAAGCGATGTCAGTTACGTTACCTCACGGCGCGTGGCCCGCCGTCCGTTCCGCCACCCGGTCCCGGGATCGACGCCCGATGGTGCCGCTCCGAGGTAAGGGAGAGGACTGCGGGCGGCGAAACCGGTATATCCCGCTGTGTCGTGGTTTCGATCATGAGTCACGCAGACTGGGAGGCCGTCGTCGACTCCCCCGAAGAGCTCGACGACGAGACCGCGGAATCGCTCCTGTCGGAGGCGGCGACGGTGCAGGACATGACAGGCGAGGTGTGTCCGTACCCGCAGATCGAGGCCAAGAAGGCGATCCAGAGCCTCGAGGGGGGTGAGCTGCTCGTCCAAGAGACCGATCACGTCCCGAGCACCGAGAACGTGCCCAAGTCCGTCGATGACCAGACGGAGGCGCAGGTCTGGCGCAGTGGCGACGGGCTCAACCGCATCTTCCTCAGGAAAGCGTAATGGTCGACGAAATCACCCCCGAGGAGGTCAACGAGAAGCTCGGCGAGGACGGCGTGCAGGTGATCGACATCCGCCCGCCCGCGGCGTTCGAGCAGGGGCACATCCCGGGCGCGATCAACATCCCGATGTCGGAGCTTCCCGCCCGCGTCGACGACGTGGAGTGGGGCGACGACGTGATCGTCGCCTGTCCGATCGGCCAGTCGTCGGTGCAGGCCGCCCGGCTGATCGACTCCTTCGAGGGCATCGAGGCCGACGACGAGGTCCGGAGCATGGCCGGCGGCTATCAGGACTGGGAGTACGAGCTCGAGACCGGCGAGAACTGATGGGAGCACGCGCCGCGAGCAGTCACCGTTTCTGTCGCTCGGACTGAATCTCCGAGAACGATCGTGAACCGCTACCTCTTTTACCCACGTCGTCGACGCCCCCGACAGAGGCGTCGATGTACCGCCGGCTCTCGGTTCGTCCGGTGTTCGATCCGACCTCGCCGCCGGCCGCGCGGCGGGCCCGATAGCTGCAGCACTCGGGTTCGCTTCGCTACCACGCCGGTAGCCGCACTCCTTCGATCGAACACGCCAGATGCCGAACGCCACCGAGCCCGCGGCACACCGCCCGGGCTCACACGACGCCGAACCGCTCGCCGACCGTCAGTCGCATCGCTCCCGTCCGCCGGGACGCGAACCGAACGCTCCACGCAGTCTGCGCGGTCCCCACGGGGGTGATCGCCGATGATCCTGCCCGACATCGGGCGGGACCACCCGCTGCGGGCCAACCGCGACTTCCGGCGGTTCGTCGCCGGGCAGTTCGTCACGAACGCCGGGGACAGCCTCTACACCGTCGCGGTGCTATGGCTCGTCTTCGAGCTCTCCGGCTCGACGACGCTGGTCGGCGTCGCGAACGCCGTCCTGCTGCTGCCGTGGCTGCTGCAGGCGGTCGCCGGCCCGATCGTCGATCGCTTCCCGGTGAAGCCGCTGCTCGTCGGCTCCCAGATCGTGCAGGGGGTCGTCGTCCTCGTCTTCCCGCTGGCGGCCGCCGCAGGCCGGCTCGACGTCGACCTCCTGCTCGCCGTCGTGCCGATCCTGATGCTCGCGACGCTGGTGATGGGACCGATCGAGGCGACGCTGGTCCCGCGGATCGTCGCCGACGACCGGCTGCCGCAGGCCAACTCCGCGCTCGCGACGGTGACGCTCGGGCTGGACATGCTGTTCGACGCCGTCGGCGGTGGGCTGATCGCGCTCGTCGG
>NZ_JBHUDH010000213.1:0-720 GCF_042678005.1 Halolamina salina
CCCTGTGCCATGATAGGCAGCAATCAGAGGATGTGTTTTAGATGGTGATAGACCACCTGTTTTTTCTTTGCCGTCTCTGATTGAAGCCTTAGCGTCGGGTTGACGGGCGTCTCCCGCGTTCTCTGGGTCTACAAACAAAACCTCCCGGCCATTTACTGTATCGACTTGATAAATTTGACCGTCGTCTAGGGCTGTGATGGAGACAACGTCATATTGTGATTGGTCAGGTAACTCGTCGGGCTTATCTGGTGATTGGTCGACCTCGAGCGCTGTCCCTGTCGAATATTTGTGATGGGGGTCGTCTTCGGCTAACGGAGATTGGTCCTCGTTTTCGTCGTGAGTATTGCCGCTGGTATCGCTACTCGAAAAAAGATTTCCCAGAAAATTGTCCCAATCGCCCATATAGAATACTATGAATCGTGGAGATACTTGCGAATTTCAGAGATATCGTCGCGGACAAAGTCAGTAGAACCGTGGCCAATATACCCAATGTCATCCGCTTTGATAGGTTCCCCGTCAGTGGCTAGGACGCGCTCCCCGTTAGGTTTGACGACAAATCCGTCGTCATCAACCTCTCGGTTGAGTGCATCAAGAACGTATTCGCGTTTTTCTTCTCCGAAGATGATTTCCTGTGGCATTATTGTTCCCCTTGCCTGTCTGTAAGTGGGATGGGTGCGAGATGGCTAGTCTCTTCCCATGCCTTCTTAGTCCCAAACTCAT
>NZ_JBHUDH010000214.1:0-529 GCF_042678005.1 Halolamina salina
CCCGCAGCGTCAGGTTCTGTGGCCCGGTCTCGACCACCTCCGGCGTCGGGCGCACGTCCACCTCGGACGCCGCCAGCCCGCCGACGCCGTTGACGAGGTTCAACATCACGCTCAGACACGCGGCGCCGACGACCAGCGAGACGACGAGGCGGACCGGAAGCCCCTCGATCGCGCGTTCGTCGTCGCGCAGTTCGGCGATACCGTCGGCGACCCGCTCACGAACTCCGCTCGGATCGAGCATGGGCACGGTGGTCCCGTCATCGCACTTGAAAGAGCGGGCGAGCACTCAAGGGGGATGGCGCGACCACCCCGGGTATGCACGTCGTCGGCCGGGAGCGGGACGGACCGAACGGGAACGGAGCGGGGCGCGAACCGGCGCCGATGGCCGGCCACCTCGGTCGGTATCTCGCCCGCGACGGGAGCCTCGGCGCCCGCGTGGGGATCGACGTGGACCGCCCGCACGCCGCGCTCGTCGTCGGCAAGCGCGGCGCCGGGAAGTCACACACGCTCGGCGTGCTCGCCGAGGCGA
>NZ_JBHUDH010000215.1:0-6610 GCF_042678005.1 Halolamina salina
CTCGCGTTCGTCGCCGGCGCCGTCGACGAGCGCCGCGAGCAGCCCCGTCTCCCGGGCGGCCCACAGCAGCGCGAGCGCCGGCGTATCGAGCTCTGAGTCTCCAGCGGTCGGCATCGTCCCCCAGATGGGGAATTCGTGTGAAAGCAGTTTGGGTCCTCACCCGCCCTGCATCCGGACGAACCGAACGCCGCCGAACGTCTCCCGCTCCGTTCGGCCGTTCTCCCGGACTGTCAGTCGGACCAGCTCCTGTCGCGGGCCGCCGACGGGGGCGAGCACCCGCCCGCCGGGTCGCACCTGCTCGACGATCGCCGACGGCACCTGCTCGGCCGCACAGGTCAGGTAGGCGTCGTCGTAGGGCGCGTGTTCGGGCCATCCCTCGTGGCCGTCGCCGGTCCTGACCGCGATCTCGTACCCCAGCCGGTCGAGCGTCTCGCGGGCCTGATCGGCCAGTTCGGGGACGTACTCCACCGAGAAGACGTTTCCCTCGCCGACGACCTCGGCGGTGACCGCGGCGTGGTAGCCACAGCCCGTTCCGATCTCCAGCACCCGGTCCCCGCGTTCGAGGCCGAGGCGGTCGACCATCACCGCCACCATGTGCGGCGCCGAGACCGTCTGCCCCTCGCCGATCGGGAGCGGCCGATCGCGGTAGGCCTCGCGCCGTCGGTCCTCGGGCACGAACTCGTGGCGCGGCACCGCCCGCAGCGCCTCGGCGGTCACGTCGCGCTCGATCGTCCCCCGGTCCCGGAGCCGCTGGACTAACTCCTCGCGGCGTCGCTCGAACTCCATACCCGCGTTTTCGGCCGGAACGGGTAAAGACGGTTCGGCGAGGCGCGTGCCGAAACTACTTCCCCTCCCGGCCGGAGAGCATCACCCATGCAGGCCGCCGGCTACGCGGACGCGCTCGTGAGGGCCGAGCAGTTCGTCCGGGGGAACCCCGAGCTGGTCGCTGGGGCAGTCGCAGTCGTCGCGCTCGGGGTCATCGTCGCCCTCGCGCTGCTCCGCTACCGGCGCCCGATGGGCGTCCGGTTCAAGGAGGCGCTCGCGGACCGGGAGCAGGTCGCGGTGCTGATGCATCCCGACCCCGACCCGGACGCGATGGCGGCCGCGATCGGTATCGCCCGGCTGGCCGAACAGGTGGGCTGTGAACCGACGGTCCAGTTCTCCGGCCAGATCCGCCATCAGGAGAACCGCGCGTTCAGGAACGTGCTCGACCTCGACATCGAGGGGATCGACCACGTCTCCGAGCTCGCCGCCGAGTCGGTCGTTCTGGTCGACCACAACCAACCCCGCGGGTTCGAGGGCGCCGACGGCGTGCTGCCGTTCGCGGTCGTCGACCACCACCCCGGCGAAGGGACGGGCGACGAGTTCACCGACGTCCGGACGGACTACGGCGCCTGCGCCAGCATCGTCGCGGAATACTTCGACGACGTGGGCGGCAAGCCCGTCCCGCCGGACGTCCACGAGAGCGAGGTCGACGCGCGGTTCACGCTCCCCTCGCGGGAGTGTACCGGTCTGCTGTACGGCATTCTCGCGGACACCCGTCACCTCACCACGGGCGCGGCGGCGGCGGACTTCAACGCCGCGGCCTCGCTCGCGCCCGGTGTCGACGAGGACTCGCTCGACCGGATCGCGAACCCGCAGGTCAGCGGCGAGACGCTCGACGTGAAGGCCCGCGCCATCGCCGGCCGGCAGGTCGAGGGCTCGTTCGCGGTCAGCGACGTGGGGACGCTGTCGAACGCCGACGCAATCCCGCAGGCTGCGGACGAACTCATCACGCTCGAAGGGATCACCGCGGTCGTCGTCGTCGGCGAGCGCGACGGGACGGTCCACCTCTCCGGGCGCTCCCGCGACGACCGCGTCCACATGGGTCGCGCGCTGGAGAACGCCGTCGAGGGGATCCAAGATACCAGTGCGGGCGGTCACGCCCGGATGGGCGGCGGCCAGGTGCCGGCCGACGAGGAGAAGTCCCGCGAGGACCTGATCGAGCGCATCTTCGACAGCCTCGAAGGCGACGTGTAGCGGTCGGCGTCGGCGCAATAGGGCGGCGACGCGACACGCTGCCCGCCGTCCGGCAGCCATATCCCGGCCCGCGCCCTCCGTCCGACAATGGCGACCCGCGACGCGACGTGGCGCTACCGGGATCGGTTCGGCGATCGGTACGGGCGCACCTTCTTCCGGCGGTTCGGCCCCGGCGTGGTCTCCTCGATCGGCGCCGGCAGCTACCAGGGCGAGCCGACCGTCGCCGTCGACGACCGACACCGGGACGCGCTCGTGACGGCGCTGGAGAACGGCTGTAACGTCCTCGACACCGCGCCCGACTACCGCTGTGGCCGCGCCGAGAGCGTGGTCGGCGACGCGCTGGAGACGGCCGACGTCGAGCGCGACGCGGTGCTGCTCGCGACGAAGGGGGGGTTCGTCCCGTTCGACGGCGGGCGCCCCGCCGATCCGGCGGAGTACGTCCGCGAGCAGTTCGTCGAAACCGGAATCGTCGATCCGGCCGACCTCGCCCGCGGGAGCCACGCCATCGCGCCCGACTTCCTCGAGACGATGCTGGACCGCTCGCTCGACGCGCTGGGCGTCGAGACGATCGACTGCTACTACGTCCACAACCCCGAGACGCAGTTGGAAGCCCGCCCTCGGGAGGACGTGTACGAGCAACTCCAGGCGGCGTTCGAGCAACTGGAACGCGAGATCGCGGCGGGCCGGATCGGCCGCTACGGCGTCGCCTCGTGGGAGGCGTTCCGCGTGCCGCCCGAGCACGATCAGCATCTCTCGCTGTCGCGCGTGCTCGACTGCGCCCGCTCGGCCGCCGAGTCGGTTGGCGGCGACGCCGACGACCACGACTTCGAGGCGATCCAGTTGCCGTTCAACGTCCACATGGCCGACGCGTTCACGAGCGCCCACCACGAGGACCCAGAGAGCGGCGAGGCGGTGAGCGCGCTGGAGTTCGCCCACCGCGAGGGGCTCTCGGTGTTCGCGAGCGCGGCGCTGATGGGCGGCGAACTGGTCGCGGGACTGCCCGAGGACATCTCGGCCGAACTCGCCGGCGACAGCCCGGCCCAGCGGGCGATCAACTTCGCGCGCTCGGCGCCGGCGGTCGCCGCGGCGCTCGTCGGCATGGGCCGGCAGAGCCACGTCCGGGAGGACTTGGCCGCCGGGACGTTCGACCCGCTGGGGGCGTCGGCGTTCGACGCGGTGTTCGAGTAGGCTCGAGGTTCACCCCGAACTCTCCGGAACCTTCTTTATCGCTACACCGGCATCCCTACCTGATGGGAGTACTCTGGCTCGACGACGTTCGCGCCGCGGACCTGGAGACGGTCGGCGGAAAGGGCGCTTCCCTCGGTGAGCTCACCGGGGCGGGGCTTCCCGTACCGCCGGGATTCGTCGTCACGGCGGGGACGTATCGGGCGTTCATCGAGGAGGCGGGCATCGACGATGAACTGTTCGCGGCGATGGACGTGGACCCCGAGGACTCCGCCGCGCTCAAGGAGGCCTCCGACACCGCCCACGACCTGATCCTGAACACGCCGTTCCCCGAGGAGGTGCGCGAGGAGATCCTCGAGGCCTACAGCAACCTCGGCGACGGCGAGGCGTTCGTCGCCGTGCGCTCCTCGGCGACCGCCGAGGACCTGCCCGACGCCTCCTTCGCGGGTCAGCAGGAGACGTTCCTCAACGTCACGGAGGAGGCGCTGCTCGAACGCGTCAAGGAGTGCTGGGCGTCGCTGTTCTCCCAGCGCGCCATCTACTACCGGGAGCGCAAGGACTTCCCCCACGACGCCGTCGACATCGCGGTCGTCGTCCAGCAGATGGTCGACGCCGACAAGTCCGGCGTGATGTTCACCTCCCACCCCTCCACGGGCGAGCCCCGACTGATCATCGAGGCCGCGTGGGGGCTGGGCGAGGCGGTCGTCTCGGGGACGGTCTCCCCGGACAACTACGTGTACGACCGGAACACCGACTCGGTCGAGGAGGTGACCGTCGCCGACAAGAAGGTCAAGATGATCAAGGACCCCGAGACGGGCGAGACCGTCGAGGAGTCGGTGTCGCCGGACCGGCGGAACGAGCGGGTGCTCTCCGACGACGAGATCGAGGACCTGGTCGAACTCGGCGAGCGCGTCGAGGACCACTACGACGAGCCACAGGACGTGGAGTGGGCGGTCGCCGACGGCGACATCTACATGCTCCAGTCCCGGCCGATCACCACGATCGACGACGGCGACGCCGACATCGAGGAGGAGCGCGAAACCGAGAACGAGGGCGAGGGCGACGTGCTGCTCCGCGGACTCGGCGCCTCGCCGGGCGTCGTCGCGGGCGAGGTCCGCGTCGTCACCGAACTCGACCAACTCGACAAGGTCGGCGACGGCGACATCCTCGTCACCGAGATGACGATGCCCGACATGGTGCCCGCGATGAAGCGCGCCGCGGGGATCGTCACCGACGAGGGCGGGATGACCAGTCACGCCGCGATCGTCTCCCGCGAGCTCGGCGTCCCTGCGGTGGTCGGCACCGGCAGCGGCTCCCGCGAGCTCGTCGACGATCAGGTCGTCACCATCGACGGCGACCGCGGCACCGTGATCGAGGGCCGGACCGAGCCCGCCGAGCCCGACCACGAGCCAGTCGAGGAGGTCCGCCCCAAAACGCCGGTCAAGCCCATGACTGCGACCGAGGTGAAGGTCAACGTCTCCATCCCGGAGGCCGCCGAGCGCGCGGCCGCGACCGGCGCCGACGGCGTGGGGCTGCTCCGGATGGAGCACATGGTGCTCACGCTCGGTAAGACCCCCGAGCGATACATCGAAGACGAGGGGGCCGAGGCGTACCAGGACCAGCTCGTCGACGGCATCCAGGGCGTCGCCGAGGAGTTCTACCCCCGGCCCGTCCGGGTGCGCACGCTCGACGCGCCGACCGACGAGTTCCGCTCGATGGAGGGCGGTGAGGACGAGCCCGACGAGCACAACCCCATGCTCGGGTGGCGGGGGATCCGCCGCAGCCTCGACAAGCCGGAGGTGTTCCAGCACGAGCTCGCGGCGTTCCGCAAACTGTACGAGATGGGCTACGACAACGTCGAGCTCATGCTCCCGCTGGTCAACGACGCCGAGGACGTGATCCGGGCCAAGAAGCTGATGCAGGAGGCCGGCATCGACACCGAGAAGCGTAACTGGGGCGTGATGATCGAGACGCCCGCCAGCGCGCTGATGGTCGAGGAGATGGCCGAGCAGGGGATCGACTTCGCCTCCTTCGGCACCAACGACCTGACCCAGTACACGCTGGCGGTCGACCGCAACAACGAGCACGTCGCTGACCGCTTCGACGAACTCCACCCCGCGGTGCTCGAACTGATCAGCGAGACGATCGAGACCTGCCGCGAGCACGACGTGGACACGTCGATCTGCGGGCAGGCCGGCTCCAAGCCCGAGATGGTCGACTTCCTCGTCGAGGAGGGGATCAGCAGCATCTCGGCGAACATCGACGCGGTACGTGACGTCCAGCACGAGGTCAAGCGCGTCGAGCAGCAGTTGATCCTCGACTCGGTGCGCTAACGCCGTTCGATCCGTCCTTTCTCCTCAGACCTCCACTTCCGAGGCGTCGCTGACCTCGTAGCGCATCACGTCGGGCTCGCCCCCGAGCAGGTCGGGGAGTTCCGCTTCGAACGCCTGGAAGTGATCGCTCTCGACGTGGGCCGCGAACGCGTCCTCGTCCTCGTACACCTCCATGAACCGCAGGAGGTTCGACTCCACCAGATCCGTGACGGCGTTGTACTCGATCACGCCGGCCTCCTCGCGGGTGGCCTCGACCAGATCGGCGGCGCTGTCGAGCGCTTCCTCACGCTGTTCGGGGTCGATCGGGAAAGTCGCGTGTACGACGAGCATCGGCGGCGCTTCGGTGCCGCCCGGCATACGCGTTCGGGTCGGCACACGCGGGGACTGCTAATCATTATTAACGAGAGGCGTCTCGGTTGCTACATGACCGTCGTCAGCGTCTCGATGCCCGACGAACTGCTCGAACGGATCGACACGTTCTCCGAGGAACACGGCTACACGGGCCGCAGCGAGGTGATCCGGGAGGCCGCCCGGAACCTGCTGGGCGAGTTCGAGGACCGCCGGCTGGAGGACCGCGACCTCATGGCCGTCGTCACCGTCCTCTTCGAGTACGAGACCACGAGCGTCGAGGAGCGCATGATGCAACTCCGCCACGAGCACGAAGGGCTGGTCGCCTCGAACTTCCACTCCCACGTCGGCGAGCGCCACTGTATGGAACTGTTCGTGCTGGAGGGGACCCTCGAGGAGGTGTCGACGTTCGTCGGCAAGATCCGCGCGACCCGGGACACCCTCACCGTGGACTACTCCGTCACCCCCGTCGACGGCTTCGACCCCGCGTCGGGGCTCGGTGCGCTTTCGGGCCACAGCGAGAGCGAGGACGGCGAGTCGACGAGCGACGCCGCAGACGGCGCCGGCCACGACCACTGACTGCCGCGCTCAGAGCCAGCCGTCGTCGACAGCGGCGACCAGTTCGGAGTCCGCGGCGCGCCAGTCCTCGCTCGCGCGTTCGTACAGCGCCCGCGCCCGCTCGGTCGCCTCCGCGACGGCCGCCTCGGGGTCGGCGTCGACGAACG
>NZ_JBHUDH010000216.1:0-530 GCF_042678005.1 Halolamina salina
ATCGCCTATACGACGTTTAACCTTCCGTTCGCTATCTGGCTGATGCGTTCGTTCTTTGACGAGGTTCCAGAGGCGCTTGAGGAAGCTGCGCGGATAGACGGCGCTACTCACTGGCAAGCGTTCTACAAGGTCGCGCTCCCGCTCGTCCTCCCGGGGATGGGTGCGACGGCGATCATATCGATCGTCTTCGCTTGGAACGACTTCCTGTTCGCGCTGATCTTCACCAACAGCGAGACGCAGACTGTTCCGGTCGCTGCCGCACAGCTCGTCACGCAGACCGGCACATTGTGGGGTCAAGTCATGGCGATCGGTGTCGTCATCCTCACGCCGATGGTTCTCTTCGGGCTGATCGTGAAAAATTACCTGGTTAGTGGCTTAACGATGGGGGCAATGAAGCAGTGACCATGCCTGACCAAAGAGACGCAGTTGACGGACCAAATCTGCAGGAAACGTTGGAGGAAAATGCCGGTATGTCCGCCTCTGAGGCGACAGTCTACCTCACGCTGGTCCGTTACGGAAAGCAAACGATG
>NZ_JBHUDH010000217.1:0-1239 GCF_042678005.1 Halolamina salina
CCTGCGGCCACAAGTGGTCTACGAACGAGATGCTGTTGCTGTTACAGTAGTCGGTAATGAAGACGAGCCATCGACGCGAACCGAAGAAACCCGAGAAAACGCAGCGAACCGAGAATCAGTCGAACTGCTCGACGACCGCCCCGACGACCGCGATCTCGACCTCTTCACGAGCACCGGAGAGGAACTCGATCCGACCCTCGCGCAGGCCCGCAGCGCTGATTCCGGCGTTCGGCGCGTTCGAGGCCGCTTCACGAGCCACTTCTCGCAGGTCCACGTCCGTGTCCGCGCGGACCCAGAGTTCGTCCATCGCGACGCCGATCGTCACGGCCGCGTCGCCGCGGCGGTGGAGCTCGTCAAGCAGCAGCGAACTCGGCGGGAAGTCGTACTTGTGGGTGTACTCCTCGGTGTCGAGCACCGCGACCTCGACGCCACCGCTCTCGCTGCGCTCGATGTTGGCCTCGGCGGTCTCGACTTCCGTGTCCATCTTCTCGCGGAACTGGGTCGCGATGTGACCCGCCAGCGTCTCGCTCTCGGCGGCGTCCTCGGGCGCGCCGGCGGCGACGGCCTCGGGGCTCTCGCCGAACAGCAGGTCGCCGACCAGTTCGCGCTTCTCGTCGTAGGACTGGTAGAACGCCTCCAGCGCGATCGCCTCCCGCAGCTCCGTCACCGCCTCCTCGTCGAAGCCGGCCTCGCGGGCGGCGTCGAGGTAGGAGTCGGGCGTGTCCTCCCAGTAGCTGACTGCCGGCAGGTGGGCGATCTCCTCGCGCACCTCGGGGGAGACCGTCGTCGCGAGCGACGACGCCAGCGCGCCCGTCGAGAGCCCGTCGGCGTCGGGGTTGACCAGCACGTCCGACGTGTCGGCGATCTCCGGGTCCGCCGGCGCGGCGTCGACGACGACGCGCTTGGCGCCGTAGATCCCCAGCATCTCCAGCCCGTCCTCGCTCTCGACGGTGGAGGCGGTGCCGGCCAGCACCACGAGCGGCAGCTTCTCGTCGTGCCGGTCGCGGTCCTGCAGCATGCTGGTCACGTCGTTCGTCGCGTCGTTCATCTCGTACACCGACTCCTCCAGCGGACGCCGGTTCACGTAGTGGTACTCGGCGTCGCTCTCGGCGTGCTCCTCGCGCACCATCGGGAGGATGGCGCGTTCGAGCGCCACGCCGGCGACGTAGCCGTCGGCGGTCGCGGCGTGCCGGACCACGATCGGTCGGGACTCGAACACCGCGCGGCGGATCGCCTCGG
>NZ_JBHUDH010000218.1:0-518 GCF_042678005.1 Halolamina salina
CGGCCGCGATCGTCCGGGCGCTCGGCTGACTGCCGCCGCGAACGCGTCAGACCGCTGTCCGGATCGGGGGAACGCTCCACAAAGTATTTTGACCGTACCGGGTGAGTACCGATCAACGATGGAGAGTCAAACGGTCGAGCGAGTGACCGAGTGGGACTCGGAGCCGTTCACGGACGGCCACGCCGGGCTCCGGGAGCTCGCCGAACGGGAGTTCACGGGCGCGGTTACCGACGGCGTGGCGTGGCTGTTCATGCTCAACGGCCGCGTACTCGGCGTGTTCGACGGCGACATGGACAGGTTCGCCGACGCCGACGGCACGGCCTACGTCGCTCCCGACCGTTCGCTCCCACTGCTGTTCGCGATGCAGGAGACCGGCGGGGAGGTCCGCGGCGAGTACTACACCGAGGAGACGCCGATCTCGGAGGTCGACGACACGCTGCAGGCGGGCGGCTTCACCGGCTACGTCGAGCTCTCGGAGAACGTGCTCTCGGGGGATTACTACCTCGTCTACTACGACG
>NZ_JBHUDH010000219.1:0-515 GCF_042678005.1 Halolamina salina
ACGTCGAACTCCGTCTCGACGGAGACACCGTGACTACCGAGTCGGTTGCCCTTGACGCGGGTGCAAGTAGCACCGTTGAGTTCGAGGTTAACGCGAGTGAACTCGCTGCTGGCGAGTACAACCACTCCGTGTGGACCGAGGACAGCGAGGCTACTGGCGACCTGACGATCGAGGAAGAACCGGCTGACAGCGAGTGGTACGCCGAGTACACCAACGACAGCGGTGTTGTTGGAGACAGCGGCGTTAACTCCGCTGTGTCGGATTACCTGGGAGGCGACCTTGGGGACACCGAGCTGAACCAGCTCCTCAATTCGTACCTCTCGGGGGACCCGGTTGATGAATAAGCACACAAACACAAGAGACAACCAACAATGACAGGAGATAACCAAACGAAGGCACGCGGGATCGCTCTCGCTGCCCTCATGATCATGTCCGTGTTCGTCGCCGGTATCGGTTTCACCGGCGCGGTAGCGGCAGATGGTCATATCACTGCAGACAGAAGTATCGACTCTGTC
>NZ_JBHUDH010000220.1:0-742 GCF_042678005.1 Halolamina salina
CCCCCGCCTCGCGCGCGGCGGCCGTCGACTCGTCGTGGACCGCCGCCAGCCGGGTGCCGTCGTGTTCGAACACGTCACCGGGCCGGAGACGCGCCTGCTCGACCGGCCGAAGTCCCGCCTCGCCGGCCAGCCGGACCACGAGCTCCTCGCGGTGGGTCCGGGTCGCGCGCCGGAGCCGATCGTACGCCGCGGGGGTCAGTGACACTGATTCGGTCTGTCACGCGAAGCGAAATAAGTGCACCGCTCGTTCTCCGCGTACGTTCGGTATCGGTCGATTTGACGCTCGAAAAGGCCTGATACTGTTTCGGACGAGCGAACTCTCCGAAATCAGTCCGGTGTCCGGGACTGGAGTTCACCGACGATTTCGGGGTTGCGAAGCGCCGAGGTGTCGCCGAGGTCCTCGTCGTTGGCCACGTCCTCGAGCAGGCGACGCATGATCTTCCCCGAGCGCGTCTTGGGGAGGTCCGGGGTGAACACGACGGCCTCGGGGATCGCGACGGCGCCGACGGCGTCCTCGACGGCGTCGCGGACTCGCTCCCGGAGTTCGCCCTCGTCGGCGCCGTGTTCGGGCGCGACGAAGGCGTAGATCGCGGTGCCGGTGGTCTCGTGGTCGGCGCCGACGACCGCGGCCTCCGCGATCCCGGGGACGCCGACGATCGTCGACTCCAGTTCCATCGTACTGAACCGGCGGCCCGCGACGTTGACCGACTCGTCGGCGCGGCCGAGGAACGTGACGTAGCCG
>NZ_JBHUDH010000221.1:0-4200 GCF_042678005.1 Halolamina salina
CCGGCGAGCTCAACCGCGGCCGAGCCCATCGAGACGGTCCCCTCGTTGATCGCGGTCTCGGTCCGGGCGCGCTCGCCGACGTGGACCGCCTTCAGCAGCGCCTCCTCGAGCACGGGGCCGAGCGTGCCGTCCTCGCGGGCGCGTTCGATCGCGTCCTTCACCTGTCCGATGATCTGGTCTTCGCCCAGTACGAGCGACTCCAGCCCGCTGGCGACCCGCATCAGGTGGCGGATCGCGTCCTCGTGTTCGAGGCGGGTGACCGCCCCCTCGCGGACCTCCGGTGCGAAGTCCGACAGCGCGTCCTCGCCGTCGGCGGCGCTGTCGGTGACGACGTACGCCTCCGCGCGGTTGCACGTGGCGAGCACGACGCTCTCGGTGACGCCCGGCCGGGCTGCGAGTCGCTGGGCAGCGGCGCTCTCGTCGTCGGGCGCCGCCGACTCCACCTCCTCGACGGTCGCGAGCGCGTGGGAGACGCTCACGCCAGTGATCACTCCGGTCACGGGTCTCTCGACGGGATTTACCCCGGTACTCGGTAAAAGGTTCCGGATACGGCGTGGGGGTCGGCCGAACGAGTTCGGTTCAGGGGACGAGCGTGACCCCCTCGACGTGGTCGAGCGAGTCGAGATCCTCCGCCAGCGCCTCCTGATCGACGCCGACCTCGTAGTAGAACACGAGGTCGAACGTCCCCTCGCGGAGGAGCTGCTGGCACTCCCAGACGAACTCGTCGTCGGTGAGGGTCTTCCCCTGGAACTGGTTCGAGGCGAACTCCTCGGTGTCGTTGCCGGCGTAGATGTAGCTCTCGCCCTTCCCGGCGTGGTCGGCGATCACGTCGTTGATCGCGACGGTGAGCTCGTGCATCTCCAGGTCCTCCTCGCCCGCGAGGCCCGTGTGAACGATACAGCCGACCAGTTCGATCTCGCCGGGTTCGAGGAGTCGTCTGGCCCGCTGGTAGAGGTCGTCGTCGACGGCGTCGGCCATGCTCGCACTCGGTTCGGCGGGGGTTTACCGGTGGCGGTTTCCCGCAGTTGCCGGCCGGAACTACGCGAAAGGGCTATGCCGCCGCCGCCGGAACTGTGGGTGATGCGAACCCGGTACGCCATCGCGGCGCTGCTGCTGATCCCGCTCGCGGACGCCCTGCTGCTCGTGGTCGTCGCCGACTACCTCGGCTGGCAGGCGACCGTGCTGCTCGTGGTGCTGACGGGGCTAATCGGCATGCTGCTGGTCCGCGCGGAGGGGCGCCACACGCTCGCCCGGATCCAACAGAAGGCGGCCCGCGGGGAGGCGCCGACCGACGAACTGCTGGGCGACTCGCTGCTGATCGCCGCCGGCGCGTTCCTGCTCACGCCCGGCGTCGTCACCGACGCGCTGGGGTTCCTGCTCACGATTCCCCCGACGCGCTACCCGATCCGGACCCTGCTGAAGAAGTACGTGGTCGTACCGAAACTCGACGAACGCACGGGCGGGTTCGTCACCGGGGGCGTCTGGACGGGGGGCTTCCCGAACGGCGGCGACGGCGGGCAGTTCGGCGGCGCCTCGTTCGGCAACGACGGGGACGACGGCCCGTTCGACGGGACGGCGAACGACACGTCGGACGGCGACGACGTGTACGACGTGGACCCGGACTCCTACCGGACGAAAGACGAGGAGTGAGCCGACGGAATCGGCCGCGGGCGTCGCGGTCGGCGAAAAGAAAGCCTTAACAGATACGCCGGCCAACGGAGAAATGCGCTCACCTGGGCCAATAGCTCAGTTAGGTTGAGCGCTCGGCTGATAACCGGGAGGTCCGCGGTTCAAATCCGCGTTGGCCCATCCAAAAATAATCCGGCCTTGTGCCGGATTGAATTGGGCCTTTGGCTCCCCAGCCACCCAATTTCGCCGTTCTAACGATCCTGAGACGGTAGTCTGGCGTCTTGTACCGGCAAGGTCGTTCAGATCCCCAGAGTCGTCTGTGTATTTCCGACAGGTGCGACGGAAGATAATGCCAGAGTGTATATATAGAAACTAATCGAGTGTAGGGTTAAAAAATAGACAACTAATATAACAATCTCATCCAATCCTCATGACGTGTCCTCAGAGAGAACGATCGGAGCGTCAGAGTACGTACCGCAAGGGGTGATCGACTTCGGGGTCGGCTTCTGCTACACGCTGTTGTTCCTGCCAGTGCTGGCTCTCTACCCGTTCTACTACGTCTATCGACAGATCGGCGAGGAGCCGGATATCGGTGAGGAGATGGAGGACTCCCCGCTCCACGCCACGCTGGGGTTCCCCGATGACGCGACAGTCGGGGTGCCGATACTCTGGGGCGTCCTCTACTTGGGGGCGCTCCTGTTCGTGAGCTACGGCCCGGCCGTGTTCCGTGTCGGGTTGCCGTTCGGGTCGGTAGTCGGTCTCGTGACGAGTACGTTCGGTCTCACGCTGCTGGGCATCACGCTCGGGGTCAGCACGACGTTCTTCGTGAGCGAGAGCCTGGAGCGGGATCTGCTGCAGCGACTGGGGATCACCCTGCTCGTGGGGTTCCCTCTCGGACTGTTGATCGCGGTCGTGTACGTCGTCTACTACGGAGTCGGGACCCCCGAGGCGTTGGTCGCGCCGGCGCTGATCCCGGTCGTATCGACGCTTTACGGCGGGTCCGTCGGCAACGGCTACCTCGTCAAGCGCCAGAACATCGAGCGCATCAACAAACAGAAGGGGGAGTCCTCGGACACGGACGATCACACGGAGACGAAGTCGTACAAAGGGGAGACGATCGCCGACAGCAAGGGCCGCGAGATGGTGGAGACGCTGGCCGAATCCAAGTGGGTCGTCCCGGACGAACTCCCCAACCGGAGCAGCGTACAGAAGACCCGACGTATCGAACCCCTCCGGGACATCGTTCGAGGGTTGTGGGTCGAGGAGACGCGATACACGAAGACCGTCCCCGAGACGCAGTTCAGCAGCGAGAAGAGCAACCACCGGACCGACTACCAGCGGCGCGAGCGGATCGCCCCCGACGGGTTCCAGTCCGCGTCTTACAGCTTCTTCGAGCCCGGATCGAAGGAGGTGCAGTCGTGTGATCAGTGTAGTGGCCGGGGGGAGTTGGACTGTAGCCAGTGTAACCGGTCGGGCCGGGTCAACTGTAGCAACTGCCGCGGCAGCGGCGAGACGGAGTGTGGGAACTGCCGTGGCCGGGGGAAAGTGACCGTCGAGGAGACCTGTGGCGTCTGTCGAGGGAGCGGCGAAACGTCGAGCGGTTGGGAGTGTGACAACTGCGGCGGGTACGGGAGCGTCGAGAAGACGAAGCGGTGTCCGAACTGCTACGGCGGCACCGTCGACTGCTCGACGTGTGGCGGCGGCGGGCAGGTGACCTGTAGCAACTGCGGCGGGCGAGGCACCCACGACTGCAACAAGTGTGACGCGTGCGGGCGGCTGGTGACGTTCAACTTCGTCGAACGGAACTACTCGCCCGACGAGGAAGTCACCTACCGGAACAAGAGCGTGCCCACGCGACTGCTCAAGAACGCGGAGGGGACGCGGGTCGATCTCCAGACCGACGACAACCCCTCGCAGTCGGGACTCTACCGCCGGCAGGACGAGACGCCGGAGATTCCGGTCGGCGTCGCCACGTACGAGTACTTGGGAGACACGTGGGAAGTGTTCGACGTGGAAGGGCGGATCAAAGCCCGGGACTTCCCCCGTGACTACCAGCGGCAGTTCCGTGTGGTCATGGCGGGCGTGCTCGTGTCGGTTCCGTCGTACGTGTTCCTCGCACACGTCGGGCTGTAAGGGGCCGCCGGACGCGACGCTCGGGGCACCCGAGCCCCGAAAATACGGCGTCGGTCGCGTTCGCCGCTACTCCACCCGAACCGTCCGGTCCTCGCGAACGGGCGACAGCGGTAGCTCCGGGAACGTCACCTCGACGACGAACCGGAGTTCGTCCTCGTCGGCGCCGAAGACGGGCGCCGGCACCGTCTCCGAGTCGCCGAGGTACGTCTCGGTGCCGGTCATCTCCGTCCCGTTGACCGTCACCCGGATCCCGACGCGGGCGCCGCCGCCGAGGTTCCGGACCGTCAGCTCACACATCTCGTTCTCGCCGGCCGCGATCGTCTCCGGGAACGCCCCCCAGTCGACCGAGATCCGCGGCAGGTCACGGGCGGCGTCGACGACGCGCTCGGCGACGCTGTCGGAAAGCCCCGCGTTCGTGAGTTTCGCGGCGCCGGCGTC
>NZ_JBHUDH010000222.1:0-13642 GCF_042678005.1 Halolamina salina
CGCTCGTCGGCACCGTCGAGCGGGGGGTGACGACCGAGGGAGAGAGGATCGTCGACGCGCTCCGACGCGTTGCCGGAGGTGAACGCCTCGAACTCGGCGCGTCGGCGCTGGTCGCCGTGCTCCTGCTCACTGCCGGCACCGTCGGCGTCGTCGGCCTGAACGTCGACTACTGGAACAGCGCGAGCGAGGAAGACCGGGCGGTGCTCCAGTGGGCACAGCCCGAGAACGACCTCCAGCGAACGATGGACGACGTGGCGGCCATCGCCGACGGGACCGACGGGACGGATGTACTGTTCTACGGTACCAGTGTCGGCGGCGGGACACAGTTCTACGTCGCGAACGAGTCGAGCCTCGATCAGCCGCCGCCGGGCGGGCCGTCGTGGCACTCCCGGCTGCCGCTGCCGTGGTACCTCGAACGCGCCGGCGCGACCGTGAACTCCAGCGCGCCCGACACGCCGCCCGACGAAGCGCTCGTGGATGCGCCGCCGGTCGTGATCGCCCACGACGACGCCCGCGAGGAGATCGCCGCCGAACTCGACGGCTACGCGGTTCGCGAGCACCGCTTCAAGCTCTGGGGCGAGGATATCGTCGTGTTCCTCGACCGCGACGCACTGTCGAGGGTATAATCACGAACGTGCCTATATCGATCCCGATCCAGCAATCCTTATACACACTCGTCCGGAAGCGTCGCGCATGAGCGTCACGCTACCCGGACCCACGCTCGGCGTCGTCGGCGGCGGCCAACTCGGCCGGATGCTCGCCGAGGCCGCGTCACCGCTGGGCGTCGACGTGGTCGTGCTCGACCCGACACCCGACTGCCCGGCCGCGCGGGTCGCCGACCAGATCGAGGGCGAACTCGACGATCCCGACGCCGTCCGCGAACTGGCCGAGCGCGCAGACGTGCTCACGTTCGAGATCGAGACCGCCGACCCCGACCTGCTCGCGGACGTGCGGGCCGAGACGGGCACGCCGGTCCACCCCGACCCCGAGACGCTGGCGGTCACTGGCGACAAGCTCCGGGAGAAGGAGATGCTCGCGGGCGCGGAAATCCCCGTCCCGCGGTTCGTCCCCGCGGACTCGCCGGCCGCCGCGGAGACCGCCGTCGACCGCTTCGGCGGGACGATGCTGAAAGCCCGCGAAGGTGGCTACGACGGCCGGGGGAACGAGCCGGTGACCGAGATCGACGACGCCGAGCACACGCTGGAGACGGTCGGCGGTGACGCCGTGGCGGAGGAGCTACTCGACTTCGACCGCGAACTCGCCGCGATCGGCGTTCGGGGGGCCGACGAGGAAACGCGGGTGTTCCCCGTGACCGAGACGATCCACCGCGAGGAGATCCTGCGCGGGACCGTCTCGCCGCCGCGAGTCGACGACGAGACTCGGGAGCGAGCGCGTGAGGTGGTCGAGCAGGTGCTCGCCGAACTCGACGGCCGCGGCGTGTTCGGCGTCGAACTGTTCGACGTGGACGGGGAGATCCTCGTCAACGAGATCGCGCCCCGGCCGCACAACTCCGGCCACTGGACGATCGAGGGCGCCGCGACCTCGCAGTTCGAGCAGCACGTCCGCGCCGTGCTCGGCTGGCCCCTCGGGCCGGTCGACCGCGTCGCCCCCACGGCGTCGGCGAACGTCCTCGGCGACGTGGCCGAGCCTGAGGAGGCGACGCTGTCGGGTGTCGACGCCGTGCTCGCTGAGCCGGACGCGAGCCTCCACTGGTACGGGAAGCGGGAGGCCCGGCCGCTCCGGAAGATGGGCCACCTCACCGTCACCGATCCCGGCGCCGCGGACGCGACCGACGCCCTGACGACGGCCGAATCGCTGCGCGACCGCCTCACGTTCACCGAGTAACCATGCCTTCAGTTACCGACCTGATCGACCGACTCGAATCGGACGCCGCCGCCGACCGCCCGGACGAATCCACCCCCGACGTGGGGATCATCATGGGGTCGGACTCCGACCTCGACACGATGCAGGGCGCGTTCGACGCGCTCGACGCGTTGGGCTTCTCTGAGCAGACCGACCACGCCGACCCGCCCGAGGGACGGTTCAGCTACGAGTCCTACGTGGTCTCGGCCCACCGAACTCCCGACCTGATGTACGCCTACGCCGAGACCGCCGAGGACCGCGGGCTGGAAGTGGTAATCGCCGGCGCGGGCGGGAAGTCCGCGGACCTGCCGAACATGACCGCCTCGATCGCGTTCCCGCTGCCCGTGATCGGCGTCCCGGTGCAGGAGAAGTCAGTCGATTCCGTGATCGGGATGCCCACCGGCGCGCCGATCACCGCCGTCGACGCCGGCAAGTCGTACAACGCCGCGCTGTCGGCGGCCCAGATCCTCGCCCGTGAGTATCCCGAGGTCCGGGACCGCCTCGAGGAACTCCACGACGAACGCCGCGAGGGCGTCGGCGACGTATCTGCGGCACTGCACGATCTCGGCGTCCGCGGGTTCCGCGAGCGCGAGGAGTGACCCGCCTCGGGGTGCTCCGGGCCGGCCGTCGCGTCCGTTCGACTCCCCGACTTCCACGGTACTGGTCCGCACGCTCGCCCGCGTGGGGAAATGAACGCTTAAGAGCCGTGGGGTCGAACCCCGGAAACGTTACGGAGAACCCGATATGAATCCATGGATAGCTATCGGCGCGCTGGCGCTTGTTGCGGTCGGCATCCCCGTTGCGATGATGGTGGTGTCGGCACTGCTTCGTCCCAGCGTGCCTGAACAGGGGAAAAGCGCCGTCTACGAGAGCGGCGAGATCCCGACGGGGACGACGCGCATCCGGTTCAACATCCAGTACTACATGGTTGCGCTGCTGTTCGTCGTCTTCGACATCGAGACCGTCCTCATCTTCCCGTGGACGGTCATCTACCGACCGGCCCTCGAAGGGGGCGCCTCCATGATGGAGGTGCTCGCGCCGATGCTGGTGTTCATCGGGGTGCTGGTCGTCGGGCTCGTCTGGGCGTGGCGGCAGGGCGCCGTGCAGTGGGTGTCCAGTCCGCGCGCGCTCGAGGAGAAGACGGAGGCAAACCAATGAGTAGCGAACGAGAACTCTTCCGAACCGACGACGCACAAGTACAGACCGAGACCCGCGACGCCCGTATGAGCGGCCAGGGCGACCGGTTCAACTCCAAGCTTCGCGAGGCGTTCGGCTCCTCGCCGTTCATCCTCACGAAGTTCGACAAGTTCATGAACTGGGTCCGGGGCTCGTCGATGTTCATGCTGCAGTTCGGGATCGCCTGCTGCAGCATCGAGATGATGCACACCTACGCGGTCAAGCACGACCTCGACCGCTTCCACGCCGGCGTCCCGCGGGCCTCGCCCCGGCAGGCCGACGTGATGATCGTCCCGGGGACGATCGTCTCGAAGTTCGCCCCGCGGATGAAGCGCGTCTACGACCAGATGCCCGAGCCGAAGTTCGTCGTCGGCATGGGCTCCTGTACCATCTCCGGCGGCCCGTTCCAGGAGGGGTACAACGTGATCAAGGGCGCCGAGGAGGTCATCCCGGTCGACATCCACGTCCCGGGCTGCCCGCCCCGCCCCGAGGCGCTGGTGTACGGCGTCGCGAAGCTCCAGGAGCGGATCGCCAACGGCGAGGCGTCGCCGGTGACGGTCAAGCCCTACGAGCTCGAACAGTTCGGCGACCTCGAACGCGACGAGATCGTCGACGAACTCGCGTCCGAGATCGACGAGGAGGACCTCGTGATGCGCTACAACTGGGCTGATTCACCATGAGCCTGCAGGAAGGCGAGGCGACCCCGGAGATCGAGTCCGGCGAGACCGACCTCGAGGCGCTGCTCGGCGACCTCGTGGTCGACCGCGACGACCACATGAACGCGCCGGCGTTCGTGATCCGGCCCGACACGGTGCAGGAGACGCTCGGCCGACTCAAGGAGGAGGCGGGCTACGACCACCTCTCGCTGGTCACCGCCGAGGAGTACCCCGACCGCTACGAGTCGATCTACCACCTGAAGAAGTTCGACGACCCGACCGACGAGGTCAGCGTCGTCGTCCCGACCGACTCGGAGAACCCCGTCAGCGAGTCGGCGGAGCCGGTGTTCCGGACCGCCGACTGGCACGAGCGGGAGGCGTACGACCTGGTGGGGATCGAGTACGACGACCACCCCGACCTGCGCCGGATCCTCCTGCCCGAGACGTGGCAGGGCCACCCGATGGGTCGGGACTACGACCAGGACCGGCCGCAGATGGTCCCGCTGCGGGAGAACGCGAACCCGCTGCAGGAGGACCAGCGCGCCGCGTCCGACTCGGACACGATGTTCGTCAACATCGGTCCCCACCACCCGGCGACTCACGGCGTGCTCCACCTCGAGACCACGCTCGACGGCGAGCAGGTGATCGACGTGGAGCCGGACATCGGCTACCTCCACCGCAACGAGGAGCAGATGGCCCAGAAGAGCACCTACCGCCACCAGATCATGCCGTACCCGGACCGCTGGGACTACATCTCGGCGGGGCTGCTCAACGAGTGGGCGTACGCCCGCGCGGCCGAGGACCTCGCGGACATCGAGGTGCCGGAGTACGCACAGATCATCCGCACCATGGGCGCGGAGCTCTGCCGGATCGCGGCCCACATGCTCGCCGTCGGGACGTTCGCGCTCGACATCTACGGCGACTTCACCGCGATCTTCATGTACGCGATCCGGGACCGCGAGAAGGCCCAGAACATCCTCGAGGATCTCACGGGCCAGCGGCTGATGTTCAACTACTTCCGGCTCGGCGGGGTCGTCTGGGACCTGCCCGAACCCCGCGAGGAGTTCTTCGAGAAGGTCCGGGAGTTCGTCAACGAACTGCCCGAGGCGCTGGAGGAGTACCACGACCTCATCACGGGCAACGAGATCCTCCAGATGCGGACCGTCGACACCGGCATCCTGCCGCCGGAGGTCGCGAAGAACTACGGTGCGACCGGTCCGGTCGCCCGCGGCTCGGGCATCGACTACGACATCCGGCGCGACGATCCCTACGGCTACTACGACGAGCTCGACTGGGACGTCGTCACCGAGGACGGCTGTGACAACTTCAGCCGCCTGCTCGTCCGGATGCGCGAGGTCGAGGAGTCCGCGAAGATCATCGAGCAGTGTGTCGACCTGCTCGAGGACTGGCCCGAGGAGGAGCGCAACATCCAGGCCAACGTTCCGCGGACGCTGCGCCCGGACGACGACAAGGAAATCTACCGTACTGTCGAGGGCGCGAAGGGCGAACTCGGCGTGTACATCCGCGCCGACGGCACCGAGAAGCCCGCCCGGTTCAAGATCCGGAGCCCGTGCTTCTCGAACCTCCAGACGCTACCGGAGATGAGTAACGGGGAGTACATCCCCGACATGATCGCCGCGCTGGGGAGCCTCGACATCGTGCTCGGGGAGGTGGACCGTTGATGCTGCAGGCCGAGACCCCGCTGCCGGACCTGCTCGCGAACCTGCTCGGCCTCGGCGGCGTCGGCGTCGTCGGCGCGTTCGTCGCCGCGCTGCTGGCGTCGATCATCGTCGGCAACGTGATGCTCGCGATGACCGGCGTCGCCGGCCCGTGGGCCAAGCGGAAGATCACCGCGAAGTTCACCGACCGCATCGCCGCCGACCGCATCGGTCCGAAGGGGCTTGGGACGATCCCGGCCGACGCGCTCCGGCTCCTCTCGAAGGAGCTGATCGTCCCCGAGGGCGCCGACCGCCCCGCGTGGGACGTGGCGCCGCTGATCGTCGCCGGCTCGGCGATGCTCGGCTTCGCGGTGATCCCGATGGGCAGCGGCATCCAGCTCGCCGACCCCGAGGTCGGGCTGGCGTACGTGTTCGCGGTCGCGTCGATCGCCAGCCTCGGCATGGTGATGGCGGGCTACGCGTCGAACAACAAGTACTCGATGCTGGGCGCGCTGCGTGCGGTCGCACAGAACCTCGCTTACGAGATCCCGCTGGTCGTGACGGGGATGTCGGTGGTGCTGTTTACCGGCTCGCTCCGGATGAGCGAGATCGTCGCCGTCCAGCAGGAGACGCTGGTGTCGATCGGCGGCCTCGCGATCCCGTCGTGGTTCGCGATCGTCAATCCCTTCGCCTTCGTCCTGTTCCTCGCGGCCAACGTCGCCGAGGTGGGGCGGAACCCCTTCGACATCCCGGAGGCGCCGACGGAGATCGTCGCGGGGTTCCAGACCGAGTACTCCTCGGTGTACTTCGTGCTGCTGTACCTGGGTGAGTTCCTGCACATCTTCCTCGGCGGCGCCATCACCGCGGTGCTGTTCCTCGGCGGCGCGGCCGGCCCCGGGCCGGAGAGCATCGGCTTCCTCTGGTTCGTGGTGAAGATCTGGGCGTTCTTCCTGTTCACCCAGTGGCTGCGCTCGGCGGCGCCGCGACTGCGTATCGACCAGCTGATCGAAGTCGGCTGGAAGGGGATGCTCGAGCTCTCCTTCCTCAATCTGGTGCTCACGGCCCTAATCGTGGGGGTGGTTGTATGATCGGAATCCTGAAAGGCATGGCAACGACGATGAAGCACGCGTTGGACGGCAACACCTTCACGGTCGAGTACCCGGAGGTCGCGCCCGAAGTCAGCCCGCGGTTCCGCGGGGTCCACAAGTTCAGCCAGGAGCGCTGCATCTGGTGTCGGCAGTGTGAGAACGTCTGCCCGAACGACACCATCCAGATCGTGATGGACGAGCAGCGCAACGGCGAGCAGTACAACCTCCACGTCGGGCAGTGTATCTACTGCCGGCTGTGCGAGGAGGTCTGCCCCGTCGACGCGATCATCCTGACCCAGAACTTCGAGTTCACGGCGGACACGAAAGACGAGTTCGCCTACAACAAGGAACAGCTCAAGAACGTCCCGTGGTACAAGGGGAGCGACCCCCTCGAAGCCCGCAACCCCGACCGGTCCGCGTGGGTCGGCGAGGGCGCGGGCGAGGTCGACTACCAGTAACACAATGGTCACAGAGACAATCACGTTCGCGCTGTTCGCCGCCCTCACGGTGGGGTGTGCGCTGGGAGTCGTCCTCGTGAAGGACCCCTGGCACGCCGCACTCCTGCTCGGCGGCGCGCTGACGAGCCTGGCGGTTCACTACGTGATGTTGCAGGCCACGTTCCCGGCGGCGATGCAGATCCTCGTCTACATCGGGGGCGTGCTCGTGCTCATCACGTTCGCCGTCATGCTCACGCGAACCCAGCAGCCGAAATCGGAGGTGTACAGCTAGATGGTCACGCGACCCGAGCTCAAGGAGGACGGTAACTACGCCAACGGGCTGGCGGCGGCGGTGCTATTCGTCGTGCTCGCGGCGGTGTTCCTCACGAGCAACTTCGGCGAGGCCGCGGGCTTCGCCGAGGACGCGTCGCTGGTCGCGGGGATCGGCTACGCGCTGATGGACCTACAGACCATGTCGGCGGTCGCCGTCGAGGGGTTCCTCGCGGCGTTCGAGATCATCGGCCTCGTGCTGGTGGTCGCGACCGTCGCCGCGGTGACGCTGGCACGTCGACAGTCCGACGGCTCGTACGTCACCGCCCTCACCGACGGGGGTCGGAAGGCGTCCGACAGCGAGGAGCCACGCTCCTCGGAACGCGACGAGGAGGTGGCCGACTGATGGTCCCCATCGAGTACTACCTCGTGCTGTCGGCGGCGGTGTTCTCCATCGGCCTCTACGGCCTGCTGACCCGGGAGAACGCGCTGCTGTTCCTGATGTCGGTCGAGCTGATGCTCAACGCCGCGAACATCAACTTCGTCGCGTTCAGCGTCCAGTGGGGGAACCTCACCGGGCAGGTGATGAGCCTGTTCGTGATGGGGCTGGCCGCGGCCGAAGTGGCTGTCGGCATCGGCATCATCCTCGTGCTGTACCGCAACTTCAACGACGTCGACGTGACCCTTCCGCAGTCGATGAGGTGGTAAGATGGTAGGAGCATTCGACTACGCACCGGCGATCGTACTGCTACCGTTCCTCTCGTTCTGTCTCGCGGTCGGGGTCGCCCTCTCCGGGCGGGACCTGCTACCGAAAGGTGGCGCGCTCCCCGGGATCGCGGCGACAGCCGGCTCGCTGCTGCTCTCCGCGTGGGTGTTCCTCACCGTCAGCGGCGGCGAGACGTACAACGAGACGATATACACGTGGGCCGCCGGGACCGAGGCGACCGGGAGCCTGAGCCAGCCGCTCGAACTGACGTTCGGGCTGCTGCTCGACCCGCTGTCGGCGATGATGCTGCTCATCGTCTCGCTGGTCGCGCTGCTGGTCCACGTGTTCTCGCTCGGCTACATGAACGACGAGGGCGAGACGGGGCTGCCCCGGTACTACGCCGGGCTGGGCCTGTTCACCGCCTCGATGCTGGGGTTCGTCGTCGCCGACAACCTCCTGATGGCGTTCATGTTCTTCGAGCTGGTCGGGCTCTGCTCGTACCTGCTGATCGGGTTCTGGTTCCGGCAGGCAGGCCCGCCCAGCGCGGCGAAGAAGGCGTTCCTGGTCACCCGCTTCGGTGACTACTTCTTCCTGATCGGCGTCGTCGCCGTGTTCGCGACGTTCGGCACCGCGCAGTTCGCGGGCGAGCACTCGTTCCCGCATCTCGCCGAGCAGGCGATCCACGGCGAGGCGACGGTGAACACGTTCCTCGGGCTCGGCCCGCGGGCGTGGTTCACCGCGGTCGGCCTGCTGGTGCTGGGCGGCGTGATCGGCAAGTCCGCCCAGTTCCCGCTGCACACGTGGCTGCCCGACGCGATGGAGGGCCCAACCCCCGTCTCGGCGCTGATCCACGCGGCGACGATGGTCGCGGCCGGCGTCTACCTCGTCGCCCGGATGTACGGCTTCTACGCGCTCTCCCCGACCGCGCTGGCGGTCGTGGCGCTGGTCGGCGCGTTCACTGCCCTGTTCGCGGCGACGATGGGGCTGGTCAAAAACGAGATCAAGCAGGTGCTCGCGTACTCCACCATCTCCCAGTACGGCTACATCATGCTGGGGCTTGGCGCCGGCGGCTACGTCGCCGGCACGTTCCACCTGCTCACCCACGCGTTCTTCAAGGCGCTGCTGTTCCTCGGCGCCGGCTCGGTGATCATCGCGATGCACCACAACGAGGACATGTGGGAGATGGGCGGCCTGAAGGAGAAGATGCCCGTCACCTACTACACGTTCCTCGCGGGCTCGCTCGCGCTCGCGGGCATCGTGCCGTTCGCCGGCTTCTGGTCGAAGGACGAGGTGCTGTACGAGGCGCTCGTCCACGGCCTCGGCACCACGAGCGGCCTCGGTACCGCGCTGCTGATCGCCTACGGGATGGGTCTGATCGCGGTGCTGTTCACCGGCTTCTACACGTTCCGGATGGTGATGCTCACCTTCCACGGTGAGCCCCGCTCGGAGACGGCCGAGGAGGCCCACGAACCGGGCTGGAACGTGAAGCTCCCGCTGGTCGTGCTCGGGATCCTCGCGACGACCGTCGGGTTCGTCAACATGGTCCCGGTCCAGGATCTGACGGGCGCACACATCGACTTCCTGCACCAGTGGCTCTACGGGAACCCCGGCTCCGGTTGGGCCGCGGCGCTCGGGACCGGTGGCGAGCACTACCACCACCTGCTGGTGGCCGACTACGGCGCCGGCATGACGGCGGCGGAGCTGCCGTCGTACCTCGTCGGCCTGCTCTCGCTGGCGCTGGCGCTGTTCGGCGCCGGCGCGGCGTACGTCCTCTACGGCGGCGCCGACCCCGAACCCCACACCGAGAAGCTGGGGAGTCTGCGTGAGGTGCTGTACAACAACTACTACCAGGACGAGTACCAGGTCTGGATCGCCGAGAGCGTCGTGCTCCCGCTGTCGAAGGTCGCCGACACGTTCGATCAGGCGGTCGTCGACGGCGTGGTCAACGGCGTCTCCAGCGTGAGCCTGTTCGGCGGCTCCCGGATCAAGCGGATCCAGGACGGGCTGGTGACCCACTACGCCGCGATGCTCACGATCGGCCTGACCGTGTTACTCGTCGGGTTCGCGATCTACGGAGGGTGGTTCTGAATGATCATCGAGACGCTCATCGGCTTCACGTTCGTCGCCGCGCTGGTCACGTTCCTCGTCCCTGACGAGGTGGCCAACCGCGTCGGCGCGGCGCTGAGCCTCGTCCCGCTGGTCGGGACGCTCTGGATGTGGACACAGTTCGACGGGAGCGGCAACGCCCTCACGGGCGGGACGCTATCCTTCGAGACGAAGTTCGACCTGCTGACGCTGTCGGGCTATCAGGTGCAGTGGTTCACCGGGCTCGACGGGATCAGCCTGCCGCTGGTCGTGCTGACGGCGTTCCTGACGACGCTCGCGATCGTGAGCGCGTGGACGCCGATCGACACGCGCCAGTCGCAGTTCTACGGGCTGATGCTGTTCATGGAGGCGAACCTGCTGGGGATGTTCACCGCGCTGGACTTCTTCGTCTGGTTCGTCTTCTGGGAGGCCACCCTGCTGCCGATGTACTTCCTGATCGGCGTCTGGGGCGGCCCGCGCCGCAAGTACGCGGCGATCAAGTTCTTCGTCTACACGAACGTGGCGAGCCTGCTGATGTTCGTCGGCTTCGTCGCGCTCACGTTCGGCGGCCTCGGCGACAGCATCGACACGCTGGCGCTGCCGGAGGTCGCGATGGCGCTCAACGCGGGCGGCAACGTGAGTTCGTTCATGGGACTCGCCCCGGACACGCTGAAGCTCGCGGCGTTCCTCGCGATGTTCGTCGGGTTCGCGGTGAAGGTGCCCGTCGCGCCGCTGCACACGTGGCTGCCGGACGCCCACGTCGAGGCGCCCACGCCGGCGTCGGTGATGCTGGCGGGGGTGCTGCTGAAGATGGGGACGTACGCGATGCTGCGGTTCAACTTCACGATGCTGCCCGACGTGGCGGGCGATCTCGCGGTCCTGATCGCCGCCCTCGGCGCGTTCTCCGTGATCTACGGCGCGATCCTCGCGCTGGCACAGGAGGACCTCAAGCGCATCGTCGCGTACTCCTCCGTGTCGTCGATGGGCTACGTGCTGCTGGGCCTGATCGCCTACACCGAGTTCGGCGTGGCGGGCGCGACGTTCCAGATGATCGCTCACGGCCTGATCTCGGGGCTGATGTTCATGGCCGTCGGCGTCATCTACAACACCACCCACACCCGGATGGTCGGCGACATGTCCGGGCTGGCCGACCGGATGCCCGTCACGGTGGGCATCTTCGTCGCCGGCGCGTTCGGCTACATGGGGCTGCCCCTGATGGCCGGCTTCGCCGGGGAGTACTTCATCTTCGTCGGCTCGTTCCACTCCACGGTGATCCCGAGCGCGCCGCTGTTCACCGCGGCGGCGATGTTCGGGATCGTGATCGTGGCGGGCTACCTGCTGCTGGCGATGCAGCGCACCCTGTTCGGGCCGTTCAGCCTCGACGCCGACTACGAGGTCGGCCCGGCCCCGTTCCACGACGTGGCGCCGCTTGCGGTGCTGCTGCTCGCAGTCATCGCGCTCGGCGTCGCCCCTGACCTGTTCCTCGACATGATCCAGAACGCGATCGCCCCGCTCGTCGGAGGTGGTGCCTGATGGTGACGGCACCGCCGCTGACGCCGACCTTCCTGCTGGGGCTCACGGCGCTTGCGGTGTTGCTCTACGACAGCGTGTGGCCCGACTCCAGCGACGCGAGCGTCCTCGCGGGCATCTCCGTGATCGGCTCGCTCGCCTCGCTCGGGACCGCGGGCTGGTTCCTGTCCGCCGACACCGGGCTGGCGACCGAGGGCATCTCGCTGTACGCCGACGCGGTCGTCGTCGACGGGATGTCGCTGTTCTTCACCGCGCTGTTTGCCGCGGTGACGATCCTTGTCGCGCTGGCGGCCTACGACTACTTCGACGACGGCAACCGCGGCGAGCTGTACGGGCTGGTGCTGCTGGCGACGACGGGCATGTCGCTGATGGCGAGCGCGAACTCGCTGGCGACGGCGTTCGTCGCGCTCGAACTGGTCAGCCTGCCGTCGTACGCGCTGGTCGCGTTCCTGAAGGACGACCGCGGGAGCAGCGAGGCCGGTCTGAAGTACTTCCTGATCGGCGCGCTCTCCTCGGCGATCTTCGTGTTCGGCGTCTCGCTGATCTACGGTGCCACCGGCTCGCTGCTGCTGCCCGACGTGGCGGCGGCGTTCGAGTCCGGGCTCGGCGGCCGGACCGGGATCGCCGGCGTCGGCGTCCTGATGGTCGCCGGCGGCTTCCTGTTCAAGACCGCCGCGGTGCCGTTCCACTTCTGGGCGCCCGAGGCGTACGAGGGTGCGCCCGCGCCGGTCTCGGCGTACCTCTCCTCGGCCTCGAAGGCCGCCGGCTTCGCGCTGGCGTTCCGCGTGTTCGTCGTCGGCTTCCCGCTGGGGGCCGCGACGAGCGCCGGGATCGACTGGGCACTGCTGTTCCAGGTGCTCGCGGTGGCGACGATGGTGCTCGGTAACTTCGCCGCCGCCACCCAGGAGAAAGTCAAGCGGATGCTGGCGTACTCCTCGATCGGGCACGCCGGCTACGTGCTGATCGGCCTCGCCGCGATCTCCGCGGAGGCCAGCACCAACGGCGACGTGATGGGCGCCGCGATGGCCCACCTGTTCGTCTACGGCTTCATGAACACGGGCGCGTTCCTGTTCGTGGCGCTGGCCGAGAACTGGGGCGTCGGGCGCCGGTTCGAGGACTACAACGGACTGGGCGCCGAGAAGCCGTTCGCCGCGGTGGCGATGACGGCGTTCCTGTTCTCGCTGGCGGGCGTCCCGCCGCTGGGCGGCTTCTTCTCGAAGCTGTTCCTCTTCGCGGGCGCCGTCGAGGCCGGCCTCTGGTGGCTGGTCGTGATCGCGGTGATCAATAGCTCGCTCTCGCTGTACTACTACTCCCGCGTCGTGCGGGCGATGTGGTTCGAGGAGGGCGAGCACGATCTCGGCGCGACGCCGACGGCGCTGTACGCCGCGCTGGCGATCGCGCTGGTCGGGACGGTCCTGCTGCTGCCCGGCTTCGGGCCAGTGATCGAGACCGCACAGGAAGCCGCGACGGCGCTGTTCGCCTGACCGGCACCGCACCTTTTACTCGAAGACGCCCTTCACCGCCGCGGATAGCTCCGACTCGCGATCCATCCTCAGCCCGTCGGTAGTGGCGACGACGCTGGTGTCGCCGATCCGGACCCGGGCGACGTAGCCGCTGTCGAACTCACAGACCGTTCGGCTGTGGTCGGAGTCGGTGGCGGGCGACCGTCCGCCGTCGGCGAACACCGGCGACTCGCAGGAAGCGCCCTCGGCCATCGCCTCGTGGACCGGCCCGTCGGTGCCGGGGGCGAGATCGCTCCGGCGGTAGAGCGTCCCGCTGTACTCCGGGCCGTCGACGCTGACGCTGCGGAGCCGGTCGCCGACGACGCCCCGGCAGGCGTATTCGAGGGCGCTCAGCCGCTGGTCGGTCGCGTTGTTCGCCGATCGAACCATGTCCCTCATTAACAATGCACACGATTATCAATCTATCGGCAGGCGCCCCCGACAGGCACATACCCCCCGAGAGCGAGCCACGGCGTATGCACGCACGCGTCGCGGAGTTCGCAGAGTTCGCCGAGGAGCGCCACGGGCTGGCGATCGATCCCGTGGAGTTCCCCGAGGAGGGGACGCCGACGGCCGCCGACGCCGCCGAGGCGGTCGACTGCGAGATCGGGCAGATCGTGAACAGCCTCGTGTTCGATGTGGGAGGCTCGCCGGCACAGGGAGCCGGCGAG
>NZ_JBHUDH010000223.1:0-1857 GCF_042678005.1 Halolamina salina
GTACGGGCCGGCCTCGGTGCCGCCGTACTACCGGGCGACGACGCCGTCCAGTCCCGCGGCGATCGCGCCCAGCAGGACGATCCGGGCCGCGAGGCCGATGTCGACGGTCGCGGCGACGACCGCGAGAAAGCCCAGCGCGGCGTTCCCGACGGTGACGGCGTCGGCTGGACCGAGACGGCCGAGTGACCGCAAGCGCATGGGCGATTCGACACACGGCCGCGGTTTACGTGTTTACCTTCGGGGTGACGGAATCGCGTCGCCTAAACCGCTCCGGGACCGAGGCCGACCCATGGACCGCCGACGATATCTCGTCGCCGCGGGCACGGCTGCCGCGGTGAGTCTCGGGGGCTGTCTCGGCCTGACTCGCGACGAGAACACCGACTTCGACGTGGGGATGCGCCCGACCTCGTTCGACCCGCAGACGATCACCGTCGCCCCCGGCGAGGAGGTCGTCTGGGAGAACACGGGCACCCGCGACCACACGGTCACCGCCTACGAGGAGTCGCTGCCCGACGGCGCCGCCTTCTTCGCCTCCGGCGGCTACGAAAGCGAGGCGGCCGCCCGGGAGGCGTGGACGAACAGCACCGGCGGCGGGCTGAGCAACGGCGACCAGTTTACCCACACGTTCGAGATCCCCGGCGAGTACGACTACTTCTGTATCCCCCACGAGAGCGGCGGGATGGTGGGGAGAGTGATCGTCGAGGAGTCCACGCCGACGGCGACGCCGAACGAGTAGGCGTCGACGCACCGATCGGCGACTGCACCGATGGCGTTCCAGCAGCGTGGCCGGCGCCGCCGCTCGCGATCGGTGAAAAAGACGAAAAGCGCGTGAATCCGCTGAAGCGAGGACTACTCCTCGATGTCCTCTTCCTCGACGTCGACAGAAGCCTCCTCCTCGGCCGCGACCTCCTCGGGTCGGGCCTCGAGGGTGAGCTTCTGGACCTCGACGCGGCGCAGCGGGTAGATCTCCTTGGCCTCGCCGTAGATGGCCGAGGAGACCCGGCCCTCGACGACGCTGTCGACCAGCTGCTCGAACGTGCGCTCGTCGGCGGCCTCCTCGACGATGTCGGTCATCACCGAGCGGATGGCCTGCTCCTGGGAGCGGTCGGCCTTCTGGGTCGTCAGCGCCACCGGCTGGATCTTGACGCGGTAGTCGTCAGTCGTCAGCAGCGTGACGGTGGCGGCGACCTTCGAGGCGCCGCGGCGCACCAGCGAGCGCAGGTAGTCCCGCGTGAGTTCGTACTTGATGAACTCGGTGTAGGCGGCGTCGCTGCCCACGTCGTCGATCTTGAACGTGAGCTTGCTGTTGTTCTGTCCCTGGTCGCCCTCCATCTCGCCCAGCGTGGTCTCGATGGTTCGGCCGACGACCTGGTTCGGTTCCTCCGCGACGGTCTCACCGATCTCGGCCCGGTCGAACTGCTCGGGCGCGAGCACGGTGTACCATCGTTTGCCTTCGATCTTGGTGGATGTCTCGCTCATGGTTGAGTGGTGTCCCGAGCCGTCTCGCAGACGGCGTCGGCGACGGTGAGGTTGACGACGTAGTCGTCGACGGAGGCGGCCAGCCCGCCGGCGTCCTCGCGGACGATGGCGGTCCGGACCGTGTCGCCGTCGACGGTCGTCGTCATCGCATCGGTGTTGTCGGGAGCGAGCGCGGCCGCCACCGTCCCCGCGTCGTCGTGGGTGGTGGCGATCGTCGCCTCGTGGCGATCCCCGCTCATAGCGCCTCCCGGAACGCGTCCGTGAACTGTTCGGTGTCGCTGTCGAAGCGCGCCCAGCCGGTCGTGTCCGTGCCGTGGCCCGTGCCGTCGACCGCGCGCGTGGCGGCCGCGACGGCGTCGTCGATCCCCGAGTCGCCGG
>NZ_JBHUDH010000224.1:0-2955 GCF_042678005.1 Halolamina salina
GGGACTCGGCGCTGTGCCGGGCCTCGTGCCCGGCACCCTGCGGTCGCAAGTGGTCTAGCGTCGAGACGCTGTTGCGGTCGCCGCCCCACACCGAACCGTCGCTATCGCGTCGAGACGGGGGATTCACACACCAAATGAAAAAGAACCAAAACGTGGATACGTCGACTTACAGCCCGTACAGATCCGTGAACTTCTCGTTCACGTAGTCGAGGAAGTAGTCGGCCGTCAGCGGCTCGCCCGTCGCCTCCTCGATCAGATCGTCGGACGTGTACGCGCGGCCGTGGCTGTGGACGTTCTCGTTCATCCACTCAAGCATCGGCTCGAAGTTCCCGTTGCGGATCTTGCCGTCGACGTCCGAGATGTCGTCGCGCATCGCCGCATCGAGCTGCGCTGCGAGCACGCTGCCGATCGTGTACCCCTGGAACCCCGCGAACCGCGAGGACCAGTGGATGTCCTGCAGGCAGCCCTCGCCGACGCCGTCCGGCGTGACGCCGAGGTACTCCTCCATCTTCTCGTTCCAGAGCTCGGGGATCTCCTCCACGTCGATCTCCCCCGCCACGAACGCGCTGTCTATCTCACACCGGAGGATGATGTGGAGGTGGTAGGTGAGCTCGTCCGCCTCCACCCGGATGAGGTTGTTCGGATAGATGCGGTTGACCGCCTCGTAGGCCTCCTGTGCGGTGAGGTCGTCGACGCCGTCGAGGTGTTCCTTCACCTCGGGGAGGAAGAACTCCCAGAACGGCTTCGTACGGCCGACGTGGTTCTCCCAGAAGCGGCTCTGGGACTCGTGGACACCCGAGGAGAGCGACTGGCCCAGCGGCGTGCCGTAGTGCTCCTCGGGCAGGCCAAGCATGTAGCTCGCGTGGCCGTACTCGTGGATCGTCGCCGTCAGCGCGTCCATCGGGTTGCCGGGCTTGTACCGCGTGGTCACGCGGGCGTCGAACTGGTTGCCCGACGTGAACGGGTGGGCGGAGATGTCCAGCCGCCCGTGATCGCGGTCGTAGCCGATCGCGTCGAGCGCGGCCTCCGAGAGCGCCCGCTGGTTCTCCTCGGCGTACTCCCCGCCCTCGTACGGGGAGGCGAGCTCGTCGCCGTGCTGCTCGATCTCCTCGATCAGCGGCACCAGCTCCGACTTCAGCCGGTCGAAGATCTCCTGAATCCGCTCCCGGGAGATGTACGGGAGACCGTCCTCGTACAGCACCTCGTAGGGCGCCTGATCCGGGCTGATGTGCTCGGCGCGCCGGATCGAGAGGTCACGCAGCTTCTCCAGCCGCGGCGCGAACAGCTCGAAGTCGTCCTCGGCCTTCGCCTCCTGCCAGATCTGTTGGTTCTCGCTCTGGACCTCGGAGAGCTCCTCGACGAGGTCGCCGGGCACGTCAGCGGTCCGGTCGTAGTTGCGCCGGATCTCGCGGACGTTGGCCCGCTGGCGCCAGTCGAGCTCGTCAGCGGCGTCCTCGGCGCCGGAAAGCGCTTCCTCGAACTCGTCGTCGGTCATCAGGTCGTGGGTGACCGAGGAGAGCGCCGAGAGCTGTTTCGCCCGGGCGGGGGCGCCGCCCTCGGGCATGGTCACCTGCTGATCCCAGCCCAGCACGCCGCTGGCGTCGCCGAGGTAGGAGATGCGTCGGTTCTGCTCGATGAGGTCGCGGTACGCGTCGGGGGCGTCCTCGGAGGGTTCCTCGATAGACACAGGCTGGCATAGCCCCGAGCGCCTATCAAACCCCGGGAGCCGGCAGTCGACGGTCGCGGGTCGACTACTCCTCGTCGGCGGCGTCGAGGTCGTCGGCCTCCATCGCCTCCTCGTAGCGCGCCATCGCCTGCTCGAACCCGTCGCTGGCCAGTCGGTACGTCTCCCGGAGCTCCTGAATCGGCGTCTCGGTCGCGTCCACGCGCAGGTCGTTGTAGTACGGCTCGTCGCCGTCCTCGGTGCTTCTGACTTTCAGCGCGGCGCTCTGGACGTGAAGCTCCTCGCGCTTGTCGCCGCCCTCGGCGTAGCCCGCGCCGAGCGCATCGATCAGTCGCTGGGCCAGCGGCGCGTCGCGATCCGACTCC
Organism: Halolamina salina; assembly: GCF_042678005.1. Lineage (GTDB taxonomy): Archaea > Halobacteriota > Halobacteria > Halobacteriales > Haloferacaceae > Halolamina > Halolamina salina. The sequence continues at coordinate 2,050 of NZ_JBHUDH010000224.1, forward strand.
GCGTACGTCTCGGCGACGCTCTCGATCACCGCCTCGCCGGTGAGGAGGTTGCCCGCGACGGTGTAGTTCTCCCCCTCGCGGTGGCCGTACCAGCCGTGACACTCCTCGCCGGAGAACGTGAACGCACCGTCGGCGTCGACGCCGTGGAGCTGGCGGTTCTCGGCGCCGTCGTCGGCGTTCAGCAGCGACCGGAGCGCGTCCTCGACCGCGAGCCCGTCGTCGATGTACTCGATCCCGCGCTCGCCGAGTTCGACGTTCACCAGACTCTGTGTCGCGACCGCGCCGTTCTCGGAGACGAACGGGCAGAGCGTCCCCACCGCGGGCAGCCGGGTCGTGACGGCGACGCCGAACCGCCGCTGTTCGTTGCCGTCCTCGTCCTCGTACTCCTCGCGCACGCAGATGCTGAACGTCACGGGCGTCGCTGTGGACGGAGCGGGGAAAAGTCGTCCTCCCCCGGCGAGATGGGCGGCCGTCGCCCGGTCGCGAGCGGACGGCGCAAGAACTAATGCCGCAGCCCCGGAGTTTTCGGGCATGGGAATCATGAGTAAGATCCTCGGCGGCGGCGGCGACCGAAGCACCGAGGACTACGCCACGCTCGACCTCGAGGAGGACTTCGAGAGCCCCGGCGCCGCCGGGACGATGAGCGTCCACTTCGCCGAGATCGGCGGCCAGCAGGACGTGATCGCGATCAAGGACGCGGTCTACGACGGCGACCTCGTCGTCGCGGACATCACCCGCCACTCCACGACCGACACCGCCAGCGATCGCATCGTCGAGGAGCTGCGACAGGTGGCCGACGAGGTCGACGGCGACATCGTCAAGAAGGGCGACGACCAGATCGTCGTCACCCCCACCGGCGTCGGGATCGCCCGCGAGAAGCTGAACTAACGCCGGCTGCTTCTCCTG
>NZ_JBHUDH010000224.1:2971-3466 GCF_042678005.1 Halolamina salina
ACCAGGCCGAGCGGCGCCGCTCCCCCCACGCCGACGGACCGCCGCGTCGCCGGAGACCGTCACCTACCTGTTCCCCCCGATCGAACTCCGGTCTATGACCGAGGAGACGGCCGACAGCGCGTCGAACGTCCGGGTCCGGGGGATCTACGCCACCGCGCTCACCCCGGCGCTGCTCGACGCCGGCCACCGTGTCGTACAGGCTTCGCCGCCGATCGAGCGGCGCTTCGACGCTGACCTCCCCGCCGCCGACCACGACGCCGCGATCGAGACCGGACCGGACCGGCAGGGCGTGAACGTCGCCGGCGAGCCCGACGCCGTCGAGTCGGTTCGGGAGCTACTCGCCGACACCGGGATCGACACGCTGGCGTGGACCGACCCCGCCCCCGTCGGCGCGGTGTTCGACGGCCGCGTCACCGAGACGCTCGGCAGCGGCGCGGTCGTCGAACTGGGTGAGACCGCGGGGTTCCTCCCGTACCGTAACGTCGACGGGACGGT
>NZ_JBHUDH010000225.1:0-1510 GCF_042678005.1 Halolamina salina
CCGACGAACTGGACTCCGGGCTGGAGGAGGCCGAGGAGTGGGACGACCTCGAGACGAACGAACAGCTCCGGGCGGAGGGGTTCTACGACGTGCTCGGCCACTACAAGGACTACCCCGTCGAGTGGGCCGCGCTGAAGGAGCACGAACAGCAGGGCAACGTCGAGCAGGTGCTCCGCGCGCTCGACGCGCTGGACTCGGAGTTCATGGAGCGCCACTGCATGGAGACGCTGACCCGGATGGGCGACCCGGCCGCGTTCGACGAGATGCACGCCCGCGCCCAGAAGCGTGACAAGCCCGGGATCGAGGCGCTCGGGAAGATGGGTGCCGGCGCCGAGGACGCCGTCGACACGCTGCTTGAGTACGTCGACGAGGACTCGGACCCGCAGCTCCAGAAAGTCACGTTCCGCGCGCTGGGCGAGATCGGCAGCGAAGAGGCAACCCAGGCGCTCGCGAACAAGCTGGAGATGGACAACGACAAGGTCCGCCCGCTCGCGGCCCGCGCGCTCGGCCTGATCGGCGACACCCGCGCGATCGAGCCGCTCGCGGCCACGATCGAGGAGGACGAGGAGCGGACCGTCCGGACCGCCGCGGCGTGGGCGCTCCGACAGATCGGCACCCGTGAGGCGCTCGAAGCGGTCGCCGAGTACGAGGACGCCCGAGAGTACACGCTGCAGGCCGAGGCCGAGAAGGCCCGCGAAACGCTCGCAGCTGACGACGACGCGGCCGCCGCCGAGGCCTGACCCACCGCAGTACGGCCATTTCTACCGAAGAAGCGATCTATTAAGACCCCTACCCGCGAGGAGAACGTGTGAACGAACGGTACCAGGGGCTCGTCCGACTCGTCCAGGAGCAGGCCGGTGAGAACTTCCGCTCGGCGTTCCGCTACGACGAGGACGACTGGACCGCGCTGTACGTCCGTGAGGATCTCGCGACGCCCGACCTCCAGCAGGCGGTGCCGGCGCTTGCACGGCGCGCACGCGACGCCGAGCCGTTGATCCGCGAACGGGACTATCAGGGGCTCGGCCCCCAGCAGGCGTCGATCTCGCTCCACGCGAAGGCGGTACTGATTCACTTCCGCGAGGGCGAGGACGCCGGCGTCATCGTCACGCTGGACAAGGACGTGGCCCGGAACCTCGCCGACTTCGTCGCACGCTGTGAGGGTATTCTCGAGCCGTCGGCCGACTGACCACGGTCAGCGCCGCCAGTAGAGCACCGGCCCCAGGACGAGGTACGCGAGGGCGACGTACAGCAGGCCGAACGCGAAGCCGCGGCCGTACAGCCCCGGAAGCAGGACGGCGCCGGCCTGTACGACGCCCATCACCAGCGCGTCCTGCGCGTGGAGGTCGGGGTAGACCACGTCACAGAGCATCAGCGGCGTCAGAACCGCCGCGAGCGCGAGCAGGAAGCCGGCGTCGTGAAAGCCCATCAGCACGGTCCCGGCGCCGCGGTAGCCCGTGAGCACGATCGCGCCAAAGATCGTCGCCGCGAGCGTCGTCGGGACGCCGACGGT
>NZ_JBHUDH010000226.1:0-2871 GCF_042678005.1 Halolamina salina
GCTGGAGGGGCCGACGATCGAGCAGGCACGGGACGCGCTGGACCGGCTGGAGGGGCTCGCCAACGAGGCGGAGGCGATCGCCGCCGGCGAGGTCAGCGACACCGAACCCGTTTCGCTCGCGTCCGCCGCCACGGACGCGGCCGACCGCGTTCGCGCGCCCGAGGCCTCGATCCGCATCGACGCCGAGGAGACGATACAGGCCGACCCGGAGCTGTTGACGCTGTTACTCGAGAACCTCGTTCGCAACGCGGTGGAGCACGGCGGCGACGACGTGACCGTGCGCGTGACCGACACCGACGCCGGCTTCGCGGTCGCCGACGACGGCCCGGGGTTCGGCGACGGGAACCCGTTCGCGTGGGGCTACTCCGGCGACGGCGGGCAGGGCGCCGGGCTGGGGATCGTCCGGCGGATCGCCGAGGCTCACGACTGGGAGATCGTCGCCGAGAACGACGGCGGCGCGCGGATCGAGATCCGGAGTTAGTCGTCGGCCGTGGCGGCCTGACAGCTCTCCATCCACTCGTTGGCCCAGGACTCGATCTCGTCGAAGACGGGCGCCAGCGACTCGCCCTTTCCGGTGAGCGAGTAGTACGTCGCGACGGGGGCGTCCTCCTCCAGTCGCCGTTCGACGAACCCGGACTCCTGCAGGTCGTCGAGCACGCGCGAGAGCGTGCGGGCGTTGGCCTCCGTCGAGCGCTTGAGCTCGTTGAACCGCTTCTCCCCCTCGGTCAGGTCGTGGAGTACCACGAGCCGCCACTGGGAGCCGATCTGTTCGACGGCGTCGACGACGGGGCAGACCTCCGTCGCCTGCCCCTCGGTCACCTGCTCGTCCGCGGTCACGCCGGCGTCCTCGATATCGGTAGACATCTGTTACCCGGTTCGGTCCGGATACCTATAACCGCTTCCCCTCCACCGGCAGCGCCGCTCCGGAGCGGTACTGTGCCATGGGGAGACACAACACGAAAAGGCATATATCGGCCGCGGCGCCTACCCCGCCCCATGAGCGCAGACCGGGCCCCCCTGCAGCGGGCCCTGGAGCGCGGCGAGGAGGAGGGCGGTCCCGTCGAATTCAAGACGCGGCTCACCCGCGACACCCACCTCGCGGACGGTCGGATGGAGTCGTTGGCCGCCCAACTCCGCCACCGCGTGCTCTCTGGCGACGGTGAGGCGACGTACGTCGTCGGCGTCGACGACGACGGCGCGATCGCGGGCATCTCCCCCGACGCCTTCTCGGAGTCGATGGACGTGCTCTCCCTGTTGGCCGACGAGGCCGACGCTCACATCGAGGACGTGGAGACGTGGGGGATCGACGGCGGCGATGGGACCGAGGGACTCGTCGGCGTCGCGACGGTCCGCGAGGGCGCGATGCTCGAACGCGAGGACGACGAGCACGTCGTCGTCGGTACTGCGGGCCACGTCGACCACGGGAAGACGACGCTCGTGGGCACGCTCGTCACCGGCGAGCGCGACGACGGACAGGGGAACACCCGCTCGTTCCTCGACGTGCAGCCACACGAGGTCGAGCGCGGCCTCTCGGCGGACCTCTCCTACGCGGTGTACGGGTTCGACGGGGAGGGTGACACGGTCCGGATGGACAACCCCCACCGCAAGAGCGACCGGGCACGGGTCGTGCAGGAGGCCGACCGCCTCGTCAGCTTCGTCGACACCGTGGGTCACGAGCCGTGGCTCCGCACGACGATCCGGGGGCTGGTGGGCCAGAAACTCGACTACGGGCTGCTCGCGGTCGCGGCCGACGACGGCCCGACGAAGACCACCCGCGAACACCTCGGCATCCTGCTCGCGACCGAACTGCCGACGATGGTCGCGATCACCAAGACCGACGCCGTCAGCGACGAGCGCGTCGAAGACGTGGAGGACGAGGTGGAGGCGATGCTCCGGGAAGTGGGCGAGACCCCACTACCCGTCGACCGCCACGGCATCGACGCCGCGATCGAGGAGATCGGCACCGTGGTTCCGATCCTCCGGACCAGCGCGGTCGCCGGCGACGGCCTCGACGATCTGGACACGCTGTTCGAGGCGCTGCCCAAGCGCGACTCCGACGCCGACGCGCCGTTCCGGATGTACGTCGACCGCTCCTACAGCGTCACCGGCGTCGGCGCCGTCGCCTCGGGGACGATCAACGCCGGCACCGTCGAGGCCGGCGACGAACTCCTGCTCGGGCCGATGGCCGACGGGAGCTTCCGGGAGGTGGAGGTCCGCTCGATCGAGATGCACTACCACCGCGTCGATCAGGCCCGCGCGGGCCGGATCGTCGGGATCGCGCTCAAGGGCGTCGAGGAGGCGGAGATCGAACGCGGGATGGCGCTGCTCCCCCGCGACGCCGACCCCGACCCCGTGCGGGAGTTCGAGGCCGAGGTCGTCGTGTTGAACCACCCGACCAAGATCGGCGAGGGGTACGAGCCGGTCGTCCACCTCGAGACCGTGAGCGAGGCCGGAATCTTCACGCCGGAGGGCGGTCGGCTGCTCCCGGGTGACAACGGCCGGACGACGGTCCGGTTCAAGTTCCGCCCCTACCTCGTTGAGGAGGGTCAGCGCTTCGTGTTCCGCGAGGGCCAGAGCAAGGGCGTGGGCACGGTCAGATCGATCGACACGTAGCCCGAACCCTTTTCGCGCCGGACAGCCTCGTTTGAAGGGATATGGAGTCGACCGGGAAGCGACGGCTGGCGCTGTTCGGCGCCGGCGCCCTGCTCGCTACGGCCGTCACGGCGGTCGTCCAGAGCCTGCTCGTCGGCGAGGGCGTCGCCGCCGCGGAGCCGTACGCCGTCGCGGTCGGCCTCGGCGTCGCGATGCCGGTGCTGCTCTCGGGCGCGTACCCGCTGACGAACGTCGACGACCGGCGGACGCGGGCGACGC
>NZ_JBHUDH010000227.1:0-1580 GCF_042678005.1 Halolamina salina
AGGCGGGTCCCGACCGGCAAATAGGTAGGCGGTTCGGCGGCGTTACTCGCCCTTGCGCTCGACCACGTCGTCGAGCGTCTGGGTCATCGAGGAGTCGGTCTCCCAGTCGGAGGTGTCGTCGCCCGAGCCTTCCGCCAGCGAGATCCCGAGACGCTTCTCGAGCTTCTTGCGCACGTCGTCGCTCGGGAGCACGTCGCCGCGTTCGAGCTTGCCGATCAGCGAGGCCTTCTCGTTGAGTTCCTTCGCGAGATCCTCGCGGCTCAGCCCCTCGTCCTCGCGGGCGGCCCGGATCTGCTCGTCGTAGTCGCCCGCGATCTCGTCCATCTGGTCGAACATGTCGCGGCGGCGCCCGCCACCGCCTCCGGTGCTCCCACCGCTCGTCGAGGACGAGGAGCCGTCGGAGGAGGACGTCGAGTACTTCGTCGACGTGGTCGACGTCGACTCGGTCTCGACGGTCGTGCCGAAGTCCTTGCAGTCGTCGCAGAGTTCGAGCTCCGCGCCCTCGACTTTCGTCGTGGTGAGCGAGGACTTCTCCGCGCCGCACATCTCACACTGGGCCATACCCGACGTAGCGGATGGGGTAGTAAAAAGGAACCGGCGGGCCGTCGGTTGGGAGTGTTGGTGGCCGTGACAGGAGCCGTGTTTCGATCACCGACGGCCGCGAGGCGTCCGCCGCACCGCGACAGCATCCGCACCGCAGTGAGGAACGAAACGGTCTCAGGAAGAGGGCTACTCCGCGAGCCGGCACCGCAGGAACGGCCAATCGACGCCGTCCATTTCGCTGTGGACCCCGTAGCGATCCGTGATCGTGAACCCGGCCTCGGCCAACAGCCGCTCGGTCTCCGCCATCGGCGGGAACGACCACGCCATCCGCTCGCCGGCGTCGAGCCAGTCGTCGTTCTCACCGGCCCAGTCGTCGCCGATGCTGAACAGGAACTCCCCGCCCGGTTCGAGCACCCGCGCGACCTCCGCGTAGCAGTCGCCGTGGTCCTCGACCGGGAGGTGGATCACCGAGTAGAACGCGGTGGCGGCGTCGAAGCTGTCGGCCGCGAACGGGAGTGCTGTCATGTCGCCGGCGACGAGGCCGGCGTCGACGCGTTCGCGTGCGAGTCCTAACTGCGCCGTCGAGATGTCCAGCCCGACTGCGCGCTCGGCGGGGAGGAACCCGAGCGGCCCCTTGCCGGCGCCACAGCCCAGATCGAGCACCCGCGGCGCCGCCGGTAGCGACGCCTTCAGCGCGACGAGCGCGTCGTTGTCGGCCGGGTCGCCCCCTCGCTGCTCGTCGTAGGCGTCCGCCATCGCGTCGTAGCCGTCCCGAACCGTCGCCCGCTGGTCGTCCATGGGCGGCGTTCCGACCCCCGAGTGAAACGCGTTCCGGATGCCTGTGAACGTACCTCACACAACTCCTATCAGATCTCGTAACTGGAGCGTACGATTATTGTGGGCGGCTCACGAACGACGGGTGTGACGCCGGCTCTGGAGTCACCGTTCGCCCGCAATCGCGTTCTCGTTGTTGGGAACGGCGACAGAGCCGCAGCACTCGAGAGCAGCCTCGCCGCCGACGGGATCGAGACGACGCG
>NZ_JBHUDH010000228.1:0-608 GCF_042678005.1 Halolamina salina
CGTGATTCTCTTGCCAGATCTTGATTCCTAAATCGGATGCTTGACCAAAGAGCTGGGTAATCTCGGGTCTTACGCCACTGCTGATTTCTTGTTGAATCTCACCTAAGATACACGCAAACAGGTCATGCTGTGGTAACGGAATCACAACTGACGGATACCACTCTAAAACCTCAGGATCAAATGAGATCAGTAATTCGTCGTCTTCTGTATAGAGCGCTTGAACCGTATCCTCGGGAGAATTTGTCGGAATTGGTGGATTGGCTGCATCTGGAATCGTCATGCGGTATAACTTCTTGTAAGGCGCATCTTCGTCCTCAGTGAGGCGTCGTTCCAGCATTTCGAAACGCCAGCCCTGATCTCTCAGGACTTGGCTTTGGGTGAAGAGTCGTTTCACGACGTCTGGCTCAACCATCGGTTCGAACCGCCTGTCGGGATAGCCGATGGAGGAAATGTCGGGATGAGCTTCCGTCCAGCCATCTAATCGTGCCGACTCGATGATTTCCTCCTCAGTGGCCCCCAGACTTTCTTCGGAAAGGCCGACCCGTTTGGATAGTTCTGCGGCTTCAGCCGCTCGGCTTTTGGCGGAGCTGGCGATCGCTTCACTATCT
>NZ_JBHUDH010000229.1:0-2268 GCF_042678005.1 Halolamina salina
AAGCGAACCAATCCCTCCGGATCAGGCATCGACCCGATACAGAGACTCCGCTGAAGAACCAAGGTGCAGCGAACCGTCACGTCGCTATCAAACCTCGGACGTGCATGATCCTCGACGACTACATCGATGAGCATCGACCCGACGTCATCGATGAACACGCCCGTCAACCACTATTTGCGACGAGTCACGGGAGACGTTCGATCCAGTCAATTAGAGCGACCGTGTACTATTGGACGTGCCCGTGCAGGATCAACAACGAGTGTCCACACGGAGAGAATCCAGACACGTGCGAGAGTAACGATTGGGAATCCGCGTCAACGTGCCCGTCGAGCGTGAGTCCGCACCCAGTTCGGAGAGGATCGATCACGCATCACCTTCGGGAAGGAGTTCCTTTGTCCGTGGTGGCGGATAAAACGGACGTATCCCACGATGTGCTTGATGAGCATTACGACCGGCTTAGTGAGATGGAATCGATGGAGGTGAGAAGACGGTATCTCGACAACGTCTAGGTTCTCAACGACTCAATGAGCGAATGTCGCGGGTCCGGCGTGGCGAGCAAAGCTACGCGGCGAATGAGCACCCCCATCCAACCCCTTCTATGGTAACTCAGCATTCTATTGGAGGTGATAATCAAGTAAGATAGATTCAAGTAATATACCACAATGACTCGACTGTGCACAAGTCACAGTTTACGGATCTCGAAAACACTGTCGCCCGAGAACAGCCCATCTGGCGATATTTATCGTACCCCAAGCTGCTGAGCCTGATTGACTCAGAGTCCCTCCGATTCACACGAGCTGATCATTTTGTTGACCCACTGGAGGGATATTTACCCTTGAAATCAATGCTGAGACGCGCCAATAAAGCAGAGAAAACAAATCAGGAGTGGACGAAAGCATGGGATTGGGGTGATGAAGTTGATTTGGTGGAAGGTCTGCTGGACAAGAACCCAGTTGAGGTAATTCAGGAACAGAACAAATGTGCGTTCCTTAGCTGTTGGACTGGCCTTGATCACGAAGCAATAGAGCAATGGGAAGACTACACACCCGGTGGGGAGGGTGTCGTCATTAAATCCACTGTCGGGCAGTTAATCGAAGCGATTGAAGATCTCAGTGAGGATCAGTTGGCAATCAAGCGTGTTATCTACTGTGACTTCGCAAACGACCATGGGTCTTCTCTACGCGAATATGCACGTGCCCCATTCAGCTACAAGGATAGTGAGTACACAACTGAACAGGAAATTCGTGCGATCGTATTTGAAGAGCCGTTCGATCCATCAGCGTATGAAACGCTGAAATACAACGATTTGGTTGAAGACCTCGATGATTATCAGGAGTATAGACGCGGCTCTCAGCCAACAATTGGCGGATACAGTGACGACTATCGGGAGGACCCGATTATTGTCTCTGTCAATTTAGACACACTCATCGAGGAGATACGGCTGTCCCCGCATGCCAGTTCTTGGGAGGTGAAAACAGTAGAAAACCTCCTCAATGATGAGCTAGATGTCAACAAACCTGTGAATGAGTCTGAATTGGACGTGGCTGATACGCCAGCGAAACCCGCAGTAGATCTGGATCCAGATGAGCTGTATGCCGAACTTCTTGATAAGGAGTTTGTGAACATTGAGGATCTTGCTAAGGGAAACTACGATGTCCCCGATGATGGCTGGTAATCGTGCCACATCAGTAAGCCGTGAAACAGCCACCCAACGCTAATATAGCATCACTTTCAATGCAAGTGGTCTGGAGGACGAACAGGGACTTATTAAGAATCTGGAAGGCGGTTCTACGACCAATTTAGCAAAACCGTCGAAGAACGGACGCTTCTTAGATGGATATGCACATATGGGGTCAAGAGAAAGAAAAGTACACAAAGAGTCGTTGCGGAACCTGTGGGTTAAATCACTTGTCCATCTGGATGCCCTGCTTCTAGGCCTAATTGATGATTTGGAGGATGGAGTGTCTCTTCTGCGGGGATGACACTGATCTGTGCTTATAGCAGGTCATCATGAGAAGCCATATCATTGGATGGCAAATCAGTTTGTCAAACTTTTAAAACTCAGAACATCTCTGACACCTCATATGGAACTTCCATTCACCACTGACGTCAACGCATGGACTTGGGACACCGTCACATCACTCTCCCAACATAGCGAAAACCAGTACCTCGAATACAAAGAGACTCTCCACCCACCAGATGAAATCAAACCCGTTCAAAAAGAATGGCAACGAAAACTGGAAAAAGAAATCACCGCATTTGCGAACG
>NZ_JBHUDH010000230.1:0-1604 GCF_042678005.1 Halolamina salina
TGCCGTCCGCTCCGGCAGCCGCGACTTGGAGGTCGTACTCGCCGGCGTCGAGTGCGGCCGGGAGGCTGTCCTCCGAGCGGACGCTGAGCTCGTCGCCGCTGGAGACGCTGACCGTCTCGCCCTCGCGACCGGCGAGTTCGGTGTCGAAGTAGACGGTCGCCTCCCCGTCGCCGTCGGCGTCGCGGACCTGCAGATCGAGCACGTAGCCCGCGGCCTCGCTACCGACGGTGAGCGTCGCAGTATCGGCGCCGTCGAACCGGATATCGATCGTGGCCACGTCACCGCGGACGGTGTCGACCACCGACTCGGTCAGTTCGACGGCCGCGCCCTCGTCGGAGCCGTTCGAGCCGGGGGTCGCCGTCGTCGTCTGTTCGGGGATTGGCGTCGGCGTGTCGCTCGGCGGCGTGTCCGCACAGTCGCCGCCACACCGGACCACTTCGGCCTCGGCGGTGGCGGAGTTCGTCCCGTCCTCGGTGCTGGCCTCGACGCTGAACGTCGCCCCCGCGTCGAGGAACGAGAAGTTGAACGCGGTGGCCCACGTGCCGTCCTCGGTCACGACCGCCGTCGAGGTGCGGAAGAAGTTGGGCCGGGTGTCGCCGGTCGACCGGAGGGAGACGACGATCTCGGTCCCCGTCGGCTCCGCGGCCGTGCCGGAGACGACCTGCGTGCTGCCGTTGGCGACTGTCACCGCGTCGCCCTCGTAGTCGATGGCGACGCCGTCGTCGGGTTCGGGCGTCGGTTCGACACAGCCGCCGTCACAGGCGACAATCTCGCCGGTCGCGTTGGCCGTCGCGTCGCCCGCCTCGACGGTCACGTTGAACGTCCCGCCGGCGGTCTGCTCCGAGAAGTCGAACGTGGCGCTCCACGTCCCGTTGCCGTCGACGGTCGCCGACTCGGTCTTGAAGAACTTCGGCTGAGTGTCGCCGGTCGCACGGATGCGAATTTCGACGGACTCGCCCTCGGGGAGGTCGGCCGTACCGGAGATCGTCTGCGCGCTCCCGTTGGCTACCGTGACCGACTCGCCCTCGTAGTCGATGCCGACGCCGGCTTGTGTGTCGGCGCCGGCTGGCGCGACGAGCGTCGGTAGCAGCACCGAGAGCGCCACGAGACCCGCGAGGGCGAGCGCACGGTACCGTCCGTTCATCGGTCCCACCTCCGCCGCTGGCGGGTAGTCGGTGTGTCCGGTTCGAGTGTGGTCCGTGGCTGTGCCGTGGAGGGCATACGCGAATCGTGGGACCGGGTTACCGAAAAACGGCCGATAGCTTCGACGCGATTTTACGCTACTGGCACCGTTCGGAGGGTTGATAGCTCCGGGGATCGTTCGCCCGGCGATGGCGTCCCGTTGGACCGAGGACTCCGGCCGACGACTCAGCCGCCGTCGGGCGATCACGCTCGGTGGCGGCGCCGTCGCCGCGGCGCTCGCGGCGGTGGGACTCCCGGGCCGGTCCGCCCGGTCCGAGGGGGTACTCGCCGACGAGTCGAACCCCGTCGAAGGGATCCACGGCATCGGCGTCACCGGGGAGGGCGTCCGCGTCGGCGTGCTCGATCCGACCGGGTTCGACCCCGGACACCCCGCGCTGGTGGACTCCGTGACCGGGCTGCGG
>NZ_JBHUDH010000231.1:0-1707 GCF_042678005.1 Halolamina salina
TCACTTCGTATCGGGTCTTCAAATGAATTTGTGTCTGTGTTATTTGATACTATAACTAGGTTGTTGAAAACATTTATCAAAGGAGGTCTCCGAATTGCTCCTCCCAAAACTTCTCTTGCTCTTTGCGTGAGCCCTCAACTCGTTCTGGAGTGAATTCCACTCCGGGATTTTCTGTGACAAAAGGAAGATCCGGCTGAAACTCAGGAATTCCGATATGGGTATAAACTCCTATGCCGCTTTGGGATTCAAATGCACCACGTGAAGATCGATCCCGGTCTACGAACGGCTCTAACTCGTCATGTAATTGCTGCATTTCAGCCTGCCTTCCAGATTCACCATAGAACACATTGTTCTCACATTGTACCAACTGTAACCGATTTAACTCCTGAATCACATCTTCGTCATTAATTGTAAGAGATCCTTCCGGGCGGCTATTGACATCGTAGCACTCTGGGTCGTGAAGAAGCAGGTAAAGATCTGGTGACAAGGGACAGTAAATCTGCAGACCTCGTGCTTGCCAACCAGCCAACTGTGAAAACCCTTCATCAGCGTAGTAGGGGTTGTGCCGAACCACCGGATGATCGCTTGTAACAAACGCTGAACTAGTGTCATTAACAAATATTGTGCCATAGAGATCCGCGAGTAATGGAGCGCAGTGGAGTTGATACAGCATTGAATGGATTTGCGGGCTTTGATCCCATTCGAATGTGATTTCTCCATCTCGAACCTTGTCTAGGTACTCAGGTTCAAGTTCGCCCGCTTCGACACCCGCTCGAACGAACTCCTCGAAGAATAAGTCGCTGTCACGTTCTAATTCCTCCTTTGATAATGCAGTTCTGGCTTCTTGAAAGGTGAGAAACTGCATAACCTGCAGCCAGTTCGGTTTCAGGTCATCTTGGACCTGGAATTCGCTCACGGCTTCCGCGTTGATAATCTCAGTTAATCCTTCTGCCAGAGACCCTTCAATTTGGCCGATAGCTATCTCAACGTCGGTGTCATCGCTGTAGAAGTAGCTACGTGAGCAAACACGTGAGATCGGTTCATTGAATTCTTGTTGTGCTTGAACGTTATATAGGTTGATTCGGTCTCCGTCATCAGAGAACCGGGTAAGGTAGAACTGAGGCACATAATGCTGATTTCGGTATTCTGGCATTCTTCTAAACATGTATGGTAATCATTGATAAGCTTAACTTGGATTCACTCTTCTTCAGAGGGACAATTATAACTAATAGAAATTTAAAACAGTTATGACAGTATGCCGTCTTACATGTCCACTTTCACCCCGATCCGGCCAAGTTTATTGTCCCGAAAATACAACCATTTGATAATGAGCTGGCAACTCTATTTTGACCGAGCTAAACGGTCAACGAGCCCGGTCGCTGTCGATAAGCAATTGGTCGGACCCATCCCTCCTGGGTTTGAAGCGCGAGGGCTCACAATCGACGGACTCTGGGGAGTCTATGAACGCCGGCAGGGTCTCGATCAGATTCAAATCACGGAACTCCCTGCCCAGTACCGCGTCTCTGTCTCCAATCCTGTAGTCAGCGGCAACCAGCTATCTCAGCCCACCTCTCAGTCGAACCAGAACGGTAACGCGTTGAAAGGGCTAGCTGCACTGGGGCTCGGTGTTCTCGGTGCTGCAGCTATCGGGAAAGCAATCGGAGGCTCACAAAATAGCACCGCTCCCGATCCAAAACAAGCCCACCG
>NZ_JBHUDH010000232.1:0-703 GCF_042678005.1 Halolamina salina
GCGCACGGCCCCGTCGACGGCCCGAACGACGAGCCGCCCGTCGGAGACGACCGTCCCGCCGCGGACCTCGTCGCCGCGACTCCGCCGTACCGGGAGCGACTCGCCGGTGACCAGCGACTCGTCGACCGCGGCGGTCCCCTCGATCACCTCGCCGTCGACCGGGACGCGCTCGCCGGAGCGGACGACCAGCTCGTCGCCGCCCTCGACGGCCTCGACCGGGAGCGTCTCGGTTCCGTCACCTGTACGAACGCGGGCCTCCGAGGCGCGGTCGCGAGTGAGGTCGGCGAGTTCGCCGACCGCCCGCCGCTTGATCCGCTCCTCGTAGTAGCTCCCGACCGTGACCGCCAGCACGACGACGATCGTCACGTCGAAGTACACCTCGGTCCGGCCGGTGAGCACCGCCAGCCCGCTGTAGAGGTAGGCCGTCGTGGCCGCCAGCGAGACGAGCAAATCCATGTTGGGCTGTCGGGTCCGGACGGCGACGTACGCCCCGCGGAGCAGCGGCGCGCCGGTGTACGCCAGCACAACCGTCGCCGAGAGCCAGAGGTTGCCGAGCAGGAACCGCCCCGCCCCGCCCTCCAGATCGAACAGCAGCGCCTCCGGCGGCAGCCCGAAGTAGACGGGGTAGAGGAACAGCACGTACCACAGCATCGCCATCATCCCGAAGAAGCCGCCGACGAGCAGGCGGCCGACCGTCCCGTCG
>NZ_JBHUDH010000233.1:0-2375 GCF_042678005.1 Halolamina salina
GTGACGCCGACGGCGCCGCCGCCGACGACGGCTACGCGCATCGCCCCCCTCGGCAGTGCTGGTCGGCGAGCGGTCGGGAGCGTGAGCCAATCATACTCGTCGTCTCCCGCGCGCTGCTACTTAGCGCCTCGGTCGGGCGGCGAAAAATCGGTCCGGGTCGGCCGGGACCGAGCTACGGCGTCGGTTCGGCCTGCTCGTCGGCCTCGTCCTCGTCCATCCCGCGGAGTGCCTCGACAGCGGCCTCGCGGTAGCGGTCGGGGTCGGCGTCGTAACGGTCCGCGGCCATCCGGGCGTACTCGTTCCCTTCGTCGTCGAAGGCGGCGACGCGCTCGACCGTGCGTTCGGCGGTCTCGACGACCCAGCGGTCCCGGGTCGCGGCGTCGACAACGGTGATCGACTCGGGGCGAACCGAGACGTTCACCGTGCCGTCGTCGGTCTCGTACGTCCGCGGCTTGCCGACGACGGCGACGTAGGCGGGCGGTTCGAGGTCACGCAGCGTGGAGGCGGCTTCGGGCTGGTACTGGCCGGCGTACACGAAGAACGTGCCCGTCGGGTCGACGATGCGACCCCGCCAGTACTCGTTGTCGTCGCCGATGTCCTCCTTCTCGGTCAGGGTGCCGACGAAGAACACGCGGTTGGCCTTCTCCCCCGTCGGGAGCAGTTGGTAGGCCGGGGCGCGCTCGTCGTCGGACTCCTTGAACGTGTGGCTGGCGTCGTTGAACTCGGTGGCGAAGGCGCGGCGGGCGACTTCGCGCATGGGGGCGTCGTTGGACATCTAGATCGACCTCGCTTTGATCAGCGCGCTCTCGGGATCGGCCGGCGTGTCGAGGCGCTCGAACTCGTCGACGAGCACGTAGCGCCCGAATACGGGGCCGGACACCTCGAAGTAGTGGCCGAGCAGGTCGCCCTGCATCTCCTCGACGACCACGGTGGTGTCGAGGGCGTCGGTGGCCATCTGCTTGGCCTCCTCGAGGTCGATCCCGGTCAGTTCCTCGGTCGTCTCCTTGTCGAAGATGACCTCGCGGACCTCCCGGCCGTCGTCGAGGACGGCCTTGATCCGGAGGTCGAACTCGCCGTCGACCTGCCCGTGCTCCGAACACCGGCCGTTCTGGAGCACGCGCGTGCAGTCGTCCTCGGGGCAGCGCTTGATCAGTCCCGAGCCGGACTGCACGTCGACCAGCGCGCCCTCGACGGTGACGGCGTCGTCGCCGACCTCGATCTCCTCGTCGAGTTCGGTGATCGTGGTGGTCTTGTTGAGCTTGACCGAGTAGTTGCCCTCGTACTCGTCGGTGACGACGTTCGAGAGCGCGTAGCTCTTGCCCTCCTCCAGTTCGGGGAGGTCGGAGGTGTCGAACGCGACGAACTTCTTCGTCCCGCTCTCGTCGCCCAGCAGGCCCACCTGCGCGATGGACTCGTGGCCGGGCTCCCAGAGGTCGGCGACCTTCACGCGAAGGTCGATCCACTGTTCGTCCTCGTCGATCTCGCCCAGTTGGGTGAGCTCGCTGTCGGCGCTCCCGAGCTCGTCCCGCTGGAGGTCGGCCTCGTCGAGGTACTGGCTCTCGACGCTGCGACGTGCCTCGTCGAGGGGGACGCGGTACTCGTTCACGAGGGTCTCGAGGCGCTCCTCGACGTCCTCCTGTTCGATATCCAAGTGGTCCGAGAACTGTTCGGCGATCTCCGCTGCGTGACTCTCTAACTCGCTCATGGTTGCCTGCCTCCGCCTGTGTTTCGTCGGGAGGCGTACCGGGCTTGGTGCCTAATGGTATTTAAACTTCCGCCGCCGTGGCGGAAGTGGAATCGTCCGTTTCGGTCGTCGAATCGGCCACTTACGGGCGATCACGTCGACAGGAAACGGCGGGGCACTGCCGGCGTGCCGACGGCTCTTTGGGGGCGGGTCCCCAGTTCCGGCCATGGACGAGCGCCTCGAACGGTTCATCCGGACCAAACTCCGGCGCGCGGGCGAGCAGTTCGAGGAGGCCCGCGAGGCCTACCACGAGGGGAAGGCGCCGGCGGAGTTCGACCTGCCGAGCGACGACGACGGACGGGCGAAGATCGTCTGCCGCCGTCACGCCGACCGGCGCGCGGTGCTGATCGACGCCGAGGGCCGGCCGGCCTGTTTCGACGCCGACCACCCCGACTGTCGGGGCTGTGCCGAGGACGTGCGGGAGGGGATCGTCGAGACGTGGTGACCGCGCCGCGACCGGTCCCGCCGAACCCCGAGGGTTGAACACGCTCGCCGGCAACCGACACCTGTGAAAACCGTCGCACTCGTCCTCGCGGGCGGGATCGGCTCTCGGCTCTACCCCGCGAGCCGCGAGGACCGCCCCAAACAGTTCCTTCCCATCGGCGGCGAGCGGTCGCTGCTCGCCCGAACC
>NZ_JBHUDH010000234.1:0-1602 GCF_042678005.1 Halolamina salina
CTTCAGGAACAGTATAGGTTGTTGTTCCCGACTTGAGTTCTCCGTCGACGAGTACGAGATCGTGGATTCGATATAGGGGATCAGAATCATTCACCGCTTTGCCATAGTGTTCTGAGTACGTCAGTACAGTGCCATCAGAGCGCTTCACTTCCTCTTCACCGGCGACTTTGTCTGTCACCTTAAGAACGATGGCAGGATATGGATCTGCATCATAGCCGGGTGGCGACTCAGAGATTACTATGTCTTTCCTGCTGAATTTCGGAGCCTTCTCCATGATGCTCTACCAGATTATCTGACTGACAATATATAAAGAATATTGGTTGAGTTGATCTCGAACCGATCGAGACGACAGAAGAGTCCAATACTGGATGAATTCTCGGACACCCTTTATTGCGCTTTTTGATTGGAAACGGGCCGGATCGATTCATCATCTAATTCCCGTAAGTGAGATCTCAGCTCGTTCAACTCTTCTAATAAGTCGAGTGCGCTCATACACTGACGGAGTGCTTCATCTCTCCCAACTTGTTCATAATCGGAATGAGCTACGTTGTTCCGATATTTAATTAGAATAGCAATCTGATGATACTGGCGATCAGAAAGTACTTTCCCATGCTTTTCGGGCATATCTATTCGATTGAGTGCCTTGTTCCGGAAGTGAAATCTTGCGTCTTCCCAATCAATTTCGTCATTATATGCACGAATAGATTTAACCTTTCTATCTCTTCCCAGCTGCAGTAAGCACTTTTCAACTGCTCGCCCCAAGACCAGTAGCGCTGTTGAATAATAGCCTAAGCAATAAAGATCAGCGGCCTCTCGAATAGTGCTCTTGTATTCTTTAGGTGTATCTTTCATATGGAAGTCAACATCCATGAACTCAAAAAATTCTGTTAAGCGACCCAAGATACCTTGAGAGAAAGCCTCAGATGTATTCTCACATATTCTTCGAGCTTCGCCGCAGAGTTGCCTTCGTTCATCAGGATCAGACTCTGCGTTTTGATAGCGCATTTCTTCAATTCGCCAATATCCATGCGCAATATCCTCTTTGAACGACCCAAACCAACTTTCATGCGCTAAATGAGGGAAATTCCAAGCAATTGCTTCGACATTCCTCATTAACCTTAATATCGCGCGACGGGAGTCACTGATCAGTTTCTTTGATGGTTCTTTCTCTTCTGATCCACATTGTTCAACAAAACCCTCGAGAGTTTCTATATGATCTCTTATCTCGTCATAGAATTCCTTCAATTTGAAAATGCGATAAATGACGTTCGAGTTATGATGGTGCCATTCATCATCGATATGGCGAAAGGCAATATTTTCACGTAGATCCTCCTGTGTCATAGGAACTGTCAACCACTATAATGGCATATAACCTTCGTCTTCTCAAACATCCACCTTGGCGTATCACGACAAGTTCATTGACTGAAGAAGCATCACATCAGGATACGGGTTCCAAATGTGGGTTTAATGATAGGTGAGCGGCTTACATGGTACAACTAACAGATATGAACGAGCGAGAGTTGTATGCAGACGACTGGATGGGTGTCGACTGGAGCGAATGGCTATCTCTCGATCTGGTAGACGGTGATCTGACCGCAATTT
>NZ_JBHUDH010000235.1:0-926 GCF_042678005.1 Halolamina salina
CTCGGGTTCATGAACGCCCGGAGCATGCTCACCGCTGACCAGTACGATGCGTCCGGCACGACCGTCTGGACGACTGCACTTGGCGCCGGTGTTGACTACAACGGTAACCCGGACTTCGTGGCTGACGAACTCGAAGCGTAAAACGACTGATTAACTGCTGTTCAAACCCCCTACACGGTGCTTCCCCAAGAGAGTACCCGCCCGTTCGGAGCAGTGGGGTTCGACTCCTCACACGGGCGTTTATGAATACTACCAGGTCGGCGAGCCTCCTACTCGCCGCAGTCTTGACTATCGGTGTCGTTGGTGCAGCGCCGGCAACTGTCGCGGCCCAAGACGACAGTGGCGTCCTCGGTGACTTCCTCGATGATACTGACGAGGATGGCATCGACTGGTCAGCAGCCGCGATGGCGACACTGGATAAGACGCGCTGGTGGGCCAGCAACTTCGACCCACTCTCGGATACTGACGAGGATCGAGAGAAGGCACTGGCCGACCGCGCCGATCTTCAACAGGCGTTCAACACTCACAACGAGTCGATTGAGGACTACACCAACGCCCGCTTCGGCGGCAACGAATCGGCGTGGAACGTCATCGAGACCACACACGTCCGCGACGATGGCAACGCAACCCAGTACCTCGTCGCCGATGTCTCAAACGACTCGTTCCAGAACGCCCGGATGGTCAATACCACAGACCTTCCGGTCGACAAGTCGGTGACGCTCTCGGGCTACGCGAGCGATGCTGCACACGACGAGCTTGATCTCTTCGTTGAGGAGTCCGTCGCCGAGGATCGTGACGTGACGGTCGCCTACACCACACGACTGGCGGCCGAATACAGCGGCTACGTCGAGCCACCGGAGGGACTCACTAATGACTGACCACACTACCAGGATCGCATCGTACGCCGAACAGCAGGCCGCACGAAC
>NZ_JBHUDH010000236.1:0-1676 GCF_042678005.1 Halolamina salina
TCGACGACACGCTCATCGACGTCGTCGATGCGCTGCTCGAGAGGGTGCTCCCGCCCGCTACGGTGACCCCGAGGACAGTTCCCACACCGACGGAAAATCAGCCCATTGAACTACCTATAGCCTACCCGTCTCGTTGTGCACATACTGCACGACCAAAATGACGAGAATTAGGGCCTCTCAAACATTAATTCCCCATTTGGTTCACTAAACGTAGTCTTTCTTTCTTCCACTAGTTGATCGATCCTCTATATATTTCATTCGGAATAGTATAAAACAAACATGATCGAATTATTTTAATCATTGAGCGTGATCGATGTGAGCGTGGATCAAAATAGTCGTTCACAAATGAAGGAGGAATCGATGAAAGAGTCATCGGAACTCAGCCGTCGGAGGATGATTCAGACGGTAGGAGCTGGTCTTTTGTCAACTGTAGCACTCGGCAGTGCCAGTAGCAGTGTTTCGGCAACAGAGAGCGTATCTGAAGATGTAGAAGACCCGCATCCGTGGCGGCCAGAATATCACTTCTCCCCCTCTGAAGGGTGGATGAACGATCCGAATGGACTAGTCTATCACGAAGGTATCTTCCACCTGTTCTATCAAGCGGGTGCGGATCGACGACGTTGGGATCATGCGACAAGCACGGACCTCATCAACTGGACTGAACATGGAACGAAGGTTCCCGATACTGAATCGATGCAGGCCTTCTCCGGCGGGGCAGTTATTGACACGGAGAACACCGCAGGATTCGGTGAGGATGCGTTAGTTGCCATGTATACTGGCCACCATGATGAGGGGTTCGAGGACCAACGGATTGCCTACAGTACAGATAACGGTGAGACGGTCCATAACTATGCAAAGAATCCAGTAATTGAGAGCGATGAGGATAATTTCCGCGATCCAAAGCCGTTCTGGTACGAGCCAGACGAAAGTTGGAGAATGGTTGTTGGCCGGGTTGAGGGAACCGAAGACCGGCCAGCAGGAATTGAGATCTATAGTTCGGAAAATCTGCTCGATTGGACCTACGAGAGCACATATGTAGACGAGGGCGATAACGGATGGGAATGTCCAAGTCTCTTTGAACATCCAGTCGAAGGAACGGATGAGACGAAGTGGATCATTCCCATTTCACCGATCGAACTGCGATCCGTTGAATACCATATCGGTGATTTCGACGGAACGGAGTTCATTGTCGAGGAAATCATTAGGGCGGATTACGGATACGACTTCTATGCTACTCAACGCTGGGGGAATGCACCAGACGACGACGGACTGAACATCACCTGGATGGGGAACTGGGAATATGCGATGGATGCACCGGATCCAGGTTGGCAGGGAGCGATGACGATACCGCGAACAATCACCCTCCGAAAGGAGAATGGCTCTCTCGAAGTCCTCCAGCATCCAGCGAAAGAGATCACTAAAACACGACAAGAAACGCTGGCAAAACTGTGTTCAGAAAGGATTACACCGGGTAGAGACCCGTTAGAAGGAACGAATGTAGAAGGCCGTACACTCGAGATCGATGCCACTATTGATCCACAGAGTGCCGAAAAAGTCGGACTCCGTGTTCGAGAGGGAGAAGATCAACAGAGTGTAGTCACATATGACGCAGGAGAGGAGGAGTTACGGTTTAACCGGTCGAATTCAGGCGAATTCTTCGAGGATGGGTTCTACGA
>NZ_JBHUDH010000237.1:0-2122 GCF_042678005.1 Halolamina salina
CGACCCGCCCGAACTCATCGGCGGCGACGAGTCCGTCGCGACCGCCGACCCGGATATCGTCCGTGACGCCGTCGACGCCGCGGGCGACGTGAACGACGACGTGGACGTGTTCTGCGGCGCCGGCATCGCGACCGGCGAGGACGTCGCGGCCGCGCGCGACCTCGGCGCCGACGGCGTGCTGCTCGCCTCCGGGGTGGCGCTCGCGAACGATCCCGAAGCGGTGCTGCGCGATCTGGTCGACCCGCTCTGAGTACCGATCGAACGGGGTGCGATCTCTTCGGGGAGTCGAACACCTAAAGCAGAGCCTCAGCGCGAAGACCGAGGCCTCTCTCCGGGGGTGTTACGCCTCGCCGAGAGATAGTTCAGAGGTGGCGTTCAGATAGCAGGGCTGCGCGAACTACTCGTCCTCCGGATCGACCAACAGCGTGTTTGCTACGAGAGTGGAGATACCACGGCGGAGCCGCTCAGTTACCGCCTGATCGGAGATATCGAACCGTTCCGCCAACTCCTCTGTCGATGTGGCGCGCGGCAGCGAATAGTACCCCGACTCCACCGCGTACGCGAGCGTTTCGCGCTGAACCGGCGTCACTCCGAACCAGGGGCCAGCGTCGGGCTTCGTCGGGTTGTAGATGTGCTTGATCGACACCGGGATGTTCGCTTCGAGATAGTACTCTTGGAACTTCGAGAGCGTCTCGTGGGTCGGAAACCTGAGTTCGAGGCTCCACGTGTCAGCGGTCCCCGTCGCGCTCAGGAGCACCCCCTCCAGATCGAGAACCGTCTGCAACAGCGAGAAGTCCGACGACTGCCAATCGAGTGAGTACAACAGTTCCCCGTCATGTGAGTTGACGAGTTGAAGCCCATCGACCGACGGATGGTTCCGGACGGTGCGTTCGAACTCCTCTCGCGTCCCGTTTTGAATTTTGATGAACGGCGTCGGCCTCCCGCCTAACGGCACCATCGTCTCTACGGTAATTTCTGTCGTCCCCTCTATCCGAAGGATTTGTCCCAGTTCGAATGAATCAGCTGGGAGAGTCAGATCAACGATAACAGCCATAGATATGTATAGAATCTATCGCAACGAGGATAAAGGCTCGGTAGAGGCGTTCTCGGCGCGGGTTTGGGCTTGGTGTACCATGCTTTCCGATACTCCTATCCGACGTGTCCCCGTACGAAGAGATAGAGACGATTACGGCTGTGGTCCTGATCGCTGTGAGGTTTCGAATCACAGTCAGGCCGTCTTCCCATTATGACAACCGACTCTACGTCCAACGAGGAGATAACGACTACAGAGGACTTCGAAGCCGCGCTCGGCCGGGTAATTCTCGCCGGCCTCGAGAACGATATCGACCTACAGGGGGCATGGGAGTATCGCACCGACGGGGAGATGCCCGACATGGAAGTCATGGTCGTCGAGCTTGTGCCGTAACACTCGAAGGGAACAGCGAACGGCCGGCGAGTCGTACTCCGCGATAGATCACCCCCGAAGAGATCCGTCTTCTCGCGGCCGGAAACTGGCAGGGGGGGATATTCACGATGGTATACCATGCTGGACACCCTTCCGAGAGGCCGTTCTACGTGCATATATCGGAATCATGGATGGAACAGGTCGGACGGGTACCGAGACGACGGTTTCGGAACCATGACAACAACATCACGTACGAACACCTGTGATCGGTGCGACCGAAAGACGGAGCATACCGTTCGAATAGAGGTACGAACGGAGAGTCAAAAGGAGGAAAACATCAAGTTTTCCCGGGAACCGTATCGCGTTAGCACCTGTTCGGAGTGCGGAACGAAACAAGTCCAGCGGATGAACAACGCGTAGCGTCCGTTTTAGCGAGACCCCCGGTGAAAGAGGTCGATGTTCAGCCCTCCCGCTCCTCGATCACGTAGTGATCGTCGCCCTGCTCGACCAGCGTGCCACCCTCTTTCAGCGTGACGACGTATCCCGTCGGCGAGCGCTCCATCTCGTGGGGCGGACGCACCCGGACGAGGTTCCCGATGAACTGCGCCGAGGGCGGTTTCTGTGCGGCGCCGCAGTCGTAGACGGTCACGAGTTCGTCGCCGGCGTCGGCCTCGTACACCACCAGCCGGGCGTGGCGGTCGAGCCGCCAGCGACCGT
>NZ_JBHUDH010000238.1:0-1571 GCF_042678005.1 Halolamina salina
CGACTCCCATCCCTCGGCCTCGACGCGGACGGCGGTTTTGGCCTCGTCGACGGCGCGGACGCCGTCCCCGTCGATCTCCACATCCATGCGTCCGTCCCGCGATACGTGAGGCAGACGCTAAATCTCTGTCGGGCGCCGCCGGCGACAGTCAGGCTTAACCCGGACCTGGCCCCGGTTGCGGGTATGGAGCACGATCACGTCCGGCACGTCGATCCGGAGCTCGCGGACGCGCTCGAGGCCGAGACCGACCGCCAGCGGGACACGATCACACTGATCGCCAGCGAGAACCACGTCTCCGAGGCGGTGATGGACGCCCAGTCCAGCAGCCTCACCAACAAGTACGCCGAGGGCTACCCCGGGCAGCGATACTACGGCGGCTGTGAGCACGCCGACACCGTCGAGCAACTGGCGATCGACCGCGCGAAGGAGCTGTGGGGCGCCGAGCACGTCAACGTCCAGCCCCACTCCGGCTCGCAGGCCAACATGGCCGTCTACATCGCCGCGCTCGAACCCGGCGACAAGATCCTGAGCCTCGATCTGACCCACGGCGGCCACCTCAGCCACGGCCACTCCGCGAACTTCGTCGGCGAGCACTTCGAGGTCCAGCACTACGAGTGCGACGACCAGACGGGGTACATCGACTACGAGGGGCTGGCCGAGCAGGCCGAGGCGTTCGACCCCGACATGATCGTCTCGGGCTACTCCGCCTACCCCCGCGAGGTCGAGTGGGAGCGCATCCAGGCGACCGCGGAGTCCGTCGGCGCCCTCCACCTCGCCGACATCGCCCACATCACCGGACTCGTCGCCGCCGGCGAACACGAGTCGCCGGTCGGCGTCGCCGACTTCGTCACCGGCTCGACCCACAAGACGATCCGTGCCGGCCGCGGCGGGATGGTCATGTGTGGCGAGGAGTGGAGCGAGGCCGTCGACAAGGCCGTCATCCCCGGGATGCAGGGCGGCCCGCTGATGCACAACATCGCCGGCAAGGCGGTCGGATTCAAGGAGGCGCTCACGCCGGAGTTCGAGGAGTACGCCGCCCGCGTCGTCACCAACGCGGAGGCGATGGCCGAGCGCCTGCGCGACCGCGGCCTCGATCTCGTCTCCGGCGGCACCGATACCCACCTCGTGCTCGCGGACCTGCGCCCCTCCCACCCCGACACGACCGGGAAGGAGGTCGAGGAGGCGCTCGAGAAGGCCGGGATCGTCCTCAACGCCAACACCGTGCCCGGCGAGACCCGCTCGCCGTTCAACCCCTCCGGCATCCGCGTCGGCACGCCGGCGATCACGACCCGCGGGTTCACCGCCAGCGACTGCCGGACCGTCGCCGACTGCATCGCCGACGTGGTCGACGCGCCGGAGGACGAGGACGTGCTGGCCGAGGTCTCCGAGACGATCGGCGAACTGACCGAGAAACACCCGCTGTACGAGTAGCGGGAGCGGGACGGATTTATCACTCGTGAACTGGAGTGAACGATAGATGGGTACCAACCTCCTCTGGGTCGGTCCGCCGGAGCCACCCGAGACGGTCGTCCGCCTCGCCGAACGGCGTGGCTGGTCGCTCCGGAGCGCCG
>NZ_JBHUDH010000239.1:0-1050 GCF_042678005.1 Halolamina salina
GGGGGCTGATCTCGACGTGGACATGTTCCGGACCGTCGGCGTGCCCGTGGAGTTGTGTGTTGATCGAGAACTCGCCGACGCGACTGTCGGACTGCGACTGCTTCGTGGCCATGTGGGGACCGACGGGCTACTACTCCGTATAAGGCCGAGAAGGGGGGTTACAGATGTCACACCCCTCCCTCGGGATTTAACAATGAGAACAGATAACCCAGCCGCTATATTCTTTACTTATAGACTTTACACATAGGCTAATCCTCCATTCAATACCCATTTGAAGAACCTATGGGTAAAACCTATGTGATAAATATATAGTCACCACATATGTCCCAAACCTACAAGTGAAGGCGATACATCTGGGCTATACATATGGGGCAAACCTATAGGTGTAGCACATACCTGGACAAAGGTGGTACCGGCAAGACCACCTGCACGGCCCACCTCGGCGTTGCACTTCAGCAAGCATGCGACGAGGAAGTGCTGTTGATCGACCTCGCGGGAAAGCAGAGTGACCTCGCGAAGACGTTCGGCCTCTACGAGGAGGTGCAGGCCGACATCGAGAGCGAGGACGACTTCCCTAACGTCGCAACGACGATGGAGGAGAACTGGACGAACGTCTCGGATCTTCTCGACGACCCGATCGACGAGCTGGTCTACGAGACTGACGAGGGCGTGGATCTGATCCCGGCCCACCCCAGCCTCGACGCGCTCGACGCCGACCTCGGCAACGTCGACGACGCCCAAGAGCGGTACCACCGGCTCCGGGAGTTCCTCGACGACTACGTCGACCCGCTGGACTACACGGTCGTGCTGCTCGATCTCCCGGGCGTCGCGAACAACGTCTCCTACAACGGGCTCTGGGCGACCGAATCCGTGGTCGCGCCGGTACAGATGGGCCCGCTGGAGTTCGAGCAGGCGCGTGGCCTCGAAAAGGACCTCGGCGGTATTCGTGACAGCTACGGCGTAGACGTGGCGCTAGAGATGCTGCTGCCGAACCTCTACGACCGCCGGACGAATCTGGACGCCGAAGTCCACGAGCAGTTCCTGGAGGAG
>NZ_JBHUDH010000240.1:0-4447 GCF_042678005.1 Halolamina salina
CCCGCGACGCGCTCGACCGCAACGACTCGCTGGGCTACCTCGGCCGCCGTGACGCGGCGCTCGTGACCGGCGCGACGGGGACCAACGTGAACGACCTGCGCGTGCTGGTCGTGCCCGACCGGGGCGACTGAGCGACGCCGGGTCGTCCGAGAGGGAACAGAGTTTCAACGGACCGCGTGAAACCCGGACTGTATGGTCGACATACTGCCCTCCACCCCCGACGCCGATCCCGACCCGGAGCCGCGGGTGCTCGGCGTCGACAGCGACGAGGCCGGCGAGACACTCGCCGCGCTCTCGTCGGACACCGCCC
This sequence comes from Halolamina salina, assembly GCF_042678005.1. Taxonomy (GTDB): domain Archaea; phylum Halobacteriota; class Halobacteria; order Halobacteriales; family Haloferacaceae; genus Halolamina; species Halolamina salina. Next base: position 311 of record NZ_JBHUDH010000240.1, read on the forward strand.
GGGAGATGCTGCGCGAGTTCCACGAGGACCCCGCCACGCCCTCCGGCGTCGCCGACCGGCTGGACCTCTCGCTCCAGAACGCCCAGTACCACATCGGCAACCTCGAAGACGCCGGCCTGATCGAGCCGGTCGACACGGTGTACTCCGAGAAGGGTCGCGAGATGACGGTGTACGGGCCGGCGGACGCGCCGCTGATCGTCTACGCCGGCACGGAGGACGAGACGACCGGGCTGAAGGCGGCGCTCTCCCGGCTCGTCGGCGCAGTCGCGGCGCTGGGCCTCGCGAGCCTGCTCGTCCAAGCGTACTTCGGCGAGCTCCCGCTCCCGTTCGGGCAGACGGGCGGCGCCGGGGGGTACGAGACCGGTGCCGACGGGACGGCCACACAGGCCGCGACCGAGACTCAGTCCGGAGATATCGGCATCGCCCAAGTCACGTCGGAGCCTACCGCGACGCCGACGCCCGAGACGGTCCGGAGCGCGGAGGACGCGCTCGGGGTGCCGCCGGGCCTGCTGTTCTTCCTCGGCGGCGCGGCGGTGCTGCTCGGGGTGGCTGCGGTCTGGTGGCTCCGCCGGCGTTAGAGGTACGGCGGACGCTCGGGCTCGTCGGGCGACTCCTCGACGGCCTCACCGTCGACGGCGCCGCCGTCGGCCGCGCTCACGGTGCCCGAGGCGTCCTCCCGGTCGACAGCCAGCTCCGCGGCGATGTCGACGGGTCGGTCCTCGCTGTCGGCGTCCAGACTGTACGTCGTCGACGATGGATCTTCGGACTCGGGTTCGTCGGTATCGTCGTCCTCCGAGTCGGGATCGTAGGACAGCAGCGCGGTCACCGCGAGCACGCCCAGTGCGACGGGCTGTTCGGTCGCCAGCAGACCCAGCACGTCGACTGCGAGCATCCCCAGCGCGACCGAGCTTCCGAACCGGAAGCGGTCGATGTCGACCGCGCCCTGCAGCGTCGGCGCGCCGAGGGCGACGCCAAGCGCGAACGCGACTCCGGTGCCGGCGGCGGCGGCCGCGGGGACGAGCGTCGCGAGCTCGAAGTTCATCGTCAGCTCGGCGCCGCCGCGGTAGCTGGCGATCATCCCCAGCCCGACGATCGCGCCGGGACCCGGGAGGTACGTGCCGACCTCCGCGCTGGCGGTTTTGGCGGCGATCGCGAGGATCACCAGCCCCGCGAAGCGCTGGAACACGTCGGGGTCGAACAGGGAGTAGAGCGTCTGGGCGAACGCGGCCTCGACGACCGCGATGGGGACGAGCACGGCGCCGACGAGCAGCACCGAACTCGCCTTCTCGGTCGGCGTGCCCTCCATCTCGGCGAGAATGACCGCGACGGTGGCCGAGCCGCCGAAGATTAGGAGGCCGGTCTGGAGCACGCCCCCCGGGGAGATAGCCCCGGTCTCGGTGGTGAGCGCGCCGGCGACGACCAGCGCGGGGAAGATCCCGTCGACGAGCGGGAGGCCCATCACCGTCGCCAGCAGCCGCGTGGCGCCGCCGACGTGCTGTTCGAGGCGTAACGCGATCGGGTGGTCCGAGACGCTCACGACTAGCTGGCGGCCTCACCCGTGGCCAAACGGTAGTGTGCTCCCGACTCCGGATAGCCGCGGCCGAACGCGGATCCTGTAAATTTCGGGAGGAAACGTCGTACTGTTCGCCACATCGTTTTGAGCGAGTCGACGGCGCTGTCGTTCGGCTGGCCGACGATGCACGACGTGGCGAGACGGTCGACGTCCATACCACTACTTCCGCCGATAGGGCGATAAACGTTGTGTGAGAGTGCACCCCATGAACACGGCCGGATCGTCGGCGTAACTGAACGTTAGTCGAAGAACTCACGACAAATACGGGTTGAAACTGAAGATACGTTGGCGGTGCCGTCGGCCCGGACGGAGGCCGACAGTGTGGGGACGAGAGGCACACAGTTCCGGGATACGGAACGCTTTTGGGCCGAGGCTCACCACCGACTACATGGCGAGTAACGGATCGGAACCTTTCTCGGAGAAGCTACGAGTGCCGGAGGCGCTGACGTTCGACGACGTGCTCCTGCGGCCGATGGAGAGTCGTGTCGAGCCCGACGCCGCGGACGTGTCCACGCACGTCTCGCGGAACGTCGAGCTCCAGATCCCCGTCCTCTCGGCGGCGATGGACACCGTCACCGAGGCCGAGATGGCCATCGGGATGGCCCGCGAGGGCGGGCTGGGCGTGCTCCACCGCAACATGGACACCCCGGAGATGGAGGCTCAGATCACCCGCGTCAAGCGCGCGGACGAGCTGGTGATCCGGCGTGAGAACGTCGTCACCGCCGCGCCCGAGCAGACCGTCGACGAGGTCGACGAGATGATGGAGCACGAGGGCGTCTCCGGCGCGCCGGTCGTCGACGAGGACGACACCGTGCTGGGGATCATCTCCGGCACCGACATCCGCCCGTACCTCGAGGTCGGCGAGAGCGACACCGTCCGGGAGGCGATGACCGACGAGGTCATCACCGCCGGCGAGGACGTGAGCGCCCGCGACGCGCTCGAACTCATGTACGACCACAAGATCGAGCGCGTCCCCATCGTCGACGACGACGACCGGCTGGTCGGCCTCGTGACGATGCAGGGGATCCTCGCGCGCCGCGAGAACGAGAACGCGGCCCGCGACGAGGACGGCCGCCTGCGCGTCGGCGCCGCGGTCGGCCCCTTCGAGGACGAGCGCGCGATCGCCGCCGACGAGGCCGGCGCGGACGTGCTGTTCATCGACTGCGCTCACGCGCACAACCTCAACGTCCTCGACTCGGCGAAGGCGATCACCGAAACCGTCGACGCCGACGTGGTCGTCGGCAACGTCGGCACGCGGGAGGCCGCCGAGGCCTGCGTCGACTTCGCCGACGGGATCAAGGTCGGGATCGGCCCGGGCAGCATCTGTACCACTCGGGTCGTCTCCGGCGCGGGGATGCCCCAGATCACTGCCGTCGCCGAGGTGGCCGACGTGGCCAGCGAGCACGACGTGCCCGTGATCGCCGACGGGGGGATCCGCTACTCCGGCGACGCGATCAAGGCGATCGCCGCCGGCGCGGACGCGGTGATGCTCGGTTCCTACTTCGCGGGCACCGAGGAGGCGCCCGGCCGCGTCATCACGATGAACGGCAAGAAGTACAAGCAGTACCGCGGGATGGGCAGCGTCGGCGCGATGCAGTCCGGCGGCGGCGAGCGCTACCTCAAGGAGGAGAGCGACGAGGAGTACGTCCCCGAGGGCGTCGAGGCGGCGACCCCCTACACGGGGACGCTGGCCTCCGAGCTCCACCAGCTCGTCGGCGGGATGCAGTCCGGCATGGGCTACGTCGGCGCCGAGACCATCCCCGAGTTCAAGGAGCGCTCGGAGTTCGTCCGCGTCTCCGCGGCCGGACAGACCGAGGGCCACCCCCACGACGTGATGATCACCGACGAGGCGCCCAACTACAGCCCCAACGAGTAACACCGTTCGGTGGTCGAAGGCACAACGAAGGCCGGAAGGGGTATTTTGATATAGCCGGCCGCCCCTTTTCCGCCAGAGCTAACCGCTCCCTATCAGATGAGTGACGATCGCCCTCTCGTGCTCGTCGTCGAGGACGAGTCAGATCTGGCAGACCTCTACGCCGCGTGGCTCGGGGCCGACTACCGCGTCCGAACCGCCTACGGCGGCCGTGAGGCCCTCGAGAACCTCGACAGCGAGGTCGACATCGTGCTGCTCGATCGTCGGATGCCGGGACTCTCCGGCGACGAGGTGCTCGACGCGATTCAGGAGCGCGGGATCGACTGTCAGGTCGCGATGGTGACCGCGGTCGAGCCCGACTTCGACGTGCTCGGGATGGGGTTCGACGACTACCTCGTCAAGCCCGTCGCGCGCGAGGAACTGCTGGAGACCGTCGGCGATCTGGAGCGTCGCAGCACGTACGACACGGGCGTTCAGGAGCTGTTCTCGCTCTCCTCGAAGAAGGCGCTGCTCGAGGCCGAGAAGACCGACTCCGAACTCGAGGAGAACGAGGAGTACCAGCAGCTCACCGACCGCCTGAAACAGCTCCGCGCGGAGCTGGACACGACGATCGACGAGATGAGCGACAGCGGGGAGTTCGAGTCGCTGTTCCGCGAGTTCGAGGACGTCGACGACCCCTTCGAGGACGTCG
>NZ_JBHUDH010000241.1:0-3799 GCF_042678005.1 Halolamina salina
CTGTCCTCGAACACGTTGCCCGCGAGCGCGGAGATCTCCGCGTTCGTGAAGCCGGCGACCGCCGCGGGCGTGAACTCCCCGTCGACGACCTCCTGACTCGCGTCGACGATGCGGGCGAACCGCTCGACGTACCACTCGTAGATGCCCGTGGCCTCGACGACCTCCTCGACGGAGAAGCCGCGCTCGAACGCCTCGAACATCGCGTACGGGCGGTCGGGGCTGGGGCGTTCGAGGTAGCCCTCGCGAAGCTCCTCGTCCTCCAGCGCGTCGAACTCAACCGCGGGGTCGTACTCGGAACTCCGGAGCGCCTTCAGCAGCGACTCCTCGAACGTCCGCCCGATCGACATCGCCTCGCCGGTCGACTTCATCGCCGTCGAGAGCGTGAAGTCCGTCTCGGGGAACTTGTCGATCGGCCAGCGGGGCACCTTCGTCACCACGTAGTCGATCGCCGGCTCGAACGCCGCGGTCGTCTCGCCGGTGATCTCGTTGTCGATCTCGTGGAGTCGCTTGCCGAGCGCGACCTTCGCGGTCACGCGGGCGATCGGGTAGCCCGTCGCCTTCGACGCCAGCGCCGAGGAGCGGGAGACGCGCGGATTCACCTCGACGACGCGGTACTCGCCGCCGGGCGTGCCGTCGTCGCGCCACGCGAACTGGATGTTACAGCCGCCCTGGATCCCGAGGTCGCGGATCACCTCGAGCGCCGCGTCGCGCATCTCCTGGTGGCCGTCGTCGGGGATCACCTGCGAGGGTGTGACGACCGTCGACTCGCCGGTGTGGATCCCCATCGGGTCGAGGTTCTCCATGTTGCAGATGATGATGCAGGAGTCGCCCGCGTCGCGCATCACCTCGTACTCCAGTTCGACCCAGCCAGAGATGGACTCGGTGATCAGGACTTCGTCGTTGCGCGAGAGCCTGAGTCCCTTGCGCGTGCGTTCGAGCAGTTCGTCCATCTCGTGGACGACGCCCGATCCGGAGCCGCCGAGCGTGTAGGTGGTGCGGGCGATCACCGGGAGGCCGCCGACCTCGTCGACGGCGTCCTCGACGCGCTCTTTGAGTTCTGCCTCGCCCATCTCGGTCGCCGACTCGCCCTCATCGAGGGTGACGGTCGTCGACTTGGGCATCGGCTGCCCCAGGTCCTCCATACGCTGGCGGAACAGGTCCCGGTCCTCGGTCGCGTAGATCGTGTCCAGCGGCGTGCCCATGATCTCCACGTCGTGCTCCTCGAGCACGCCCTGCTCGGCGAGTTCGGCGGTGACGTTCAGCCCGGTCTGGCCGCCGAGGCCGGCGATGACGCCGTCGGGCTGTTCCTTCCGGATCACCTCGGCGATGGCCTCGGGGGTGATGGGTTCGACGTACACCCGGTCGGCCGTCTCGGGATCGGTCATGATCGTCGCCGGGTTGGAGTTGACGAGCACCACTTCGGCGCCCTCCTCCTGCAGCGCCCGGCAGGCCTGCGCGCCGGAGTAGTCGAACTCCGCGGCCTGCCCGATCTGGATCGGGCCGGAGCCGATCAGGAGGATCGTCCGACCCTCGCCCGCGCCAGCGTCGCCGCCGTCTGTCGCGTCTGTCGACGGCGACGGTCCGCCGCCGTCTGTGACTGGCTCCGGGACCACTGCTCCGTCGTCACTGCCGGTGTCCGTCATTACTCATCCGGAATACGTGAATCGTAATAAGCTCGGCGAATATCTACGAGGTCCGAAGAGAGATTACGAATTTCGTAACCGCACCCGATCGAAAGCGCGATTGGGACGACAGCCGTGGCGACGGGCGTGTCCCGCGAGTACGACAAACTGGTCCGCGACGACGTGCCCGGGGTGATCGAGGCCGACGGGGAGACGCCCGTCACCCACGTCGTCGACGGCGACGCCTACGAGGAGCGGCTGTTCGAGAAACTCGAGGAAGAGGTGAACGAACTCCGCGAGGAGCCGAGCGCCGACGAACTCGCCGACGTGCGGGAGGTGCTGACCGCGATTCAGGACTGTCTCGATATCGACGACGACGTGCTGAAACGCGTTCGCGAGGAGAAGGCGGCCGAACGGGGGCGGTTCGAGGAGGGCGTCGTGCTGGAGCGCGTCGAGGATTAGACGTACGGCTCGGGGTCCAGATCCCGCTCGGCGCGGTACTGGTCGACGAACTCCGTCACGTCGAACTCCAGCATCTTCTCTTCGAACTCCGTCATCGCGCGCTCGCTCTCGGCGTGGGAGACCGCGTGCTCCATCATCTCGACGACCAGTTCCACCACCACTTCGTGGAGCCGTCGCGAGTCGAACTGGGAGATCCACACCATCGCGAACCCCACGTCGCCCTCGTCGGCCGCGTCGGCGACCGCGATCTGCTCGGGGAACTCCTCCATTACCATCCCCATCAGGTGGGGGGTGCCGAAGTCCGGCATCTCCTCGCTGGTGGTCTCGACCACGTCGTCGAGCGTCTCCACCAGGAACTCCGGGAAGAACCGCGTCGGCGGGTGCATGTCCATCACGACCGCGTGGGCCTCCCCGCAGTCACAGTCGAGTTCGCGCATCCCGAGGTCGAGCGACGTGAGCGCGACCGTCTCGCCACAGGGTAGCTCCAGTCGCTCGCCGCCTGCCGTAGCCATGGTCGAGAGAGGGGGCTGGCGGGCTAAAAGGTCGCCGCTCCCGGGCTGTGTTCGACGTTACTCCTCCTCGTCGGAACCGACCTCGAACGTCTTGCCGCCGTCGTCCTCGTCGTCGTCGGCGATCGAGACCTCCGTCGCGCCGTCGTCGTCCTCGTCAGTCACCTCGATCTCCGCGGCGACGTGTTCGTCGTCAGACTCCTCGTCTTCCTCGTCCTCGCGTTCGCCCCCCTCGATCTCCAACTCCACTTCGACCTCGATCCCGTCGGTCTCGAGTTCGGCCTCGATCTCGCGTTCGTCGCCGGCCTCGACTTCGAGTTCCTCGCTGTCTACCTCGACTTCGACCTCCACGTCGATTTCGACGTTCGTGTCGTCGGACATACGCGGGGGTAGGAGCGGCGGCGGGATAGTTTGCTCGGCCGGTCAGTCGCGTCGCTCTCTGACGTTCCGGACCCGCCGCTCACGGCTCACTCCGTTCGCCGTTCCCGTTTCGGGACTGTTTACCTCCGCTTCCTGCGGTCGCGGTGTTTCCCAGTCCCGCGTTCGACAGTCTTTACCTCCAAACAGCCCGACCACGAAGCATGCAAGAGGAGACCCGCGTCGAGTGGCGTCAGTGGGGGCAGGACGCCTTCGACGAGGCGCGCCGACGCTCCGTACCCGTACTGCTCTCGCTCTCGACGACCTGGTGTGTGGACTGCCACGAGATGGACGCCACCACCTACGCCGACACCAACGTCGCGGCCAACGTCAACGACCGCTACGTCCCGATCCGCGTCGACGCCGACCGCCACCCCCGCGTTCGCGAGCGCTACGCCGCCGGCGGCTTCCCCTCCACCGTCTTCCTCACGCCCGACGGCGAGGTGCTCTCGACGGCGACCGCGCTCGCGCCCGACGGGATGCGGCAGGTGCTCGACCGCGTGGCCGAGAACTACGCCGAGAAGGGCGACGACGCCGGGCGCGTCCCGCGCGCGCTCTCGGGCGACCTCCCGCCCGCGGGCGAGGTCGACGCCGCGATCGAGGAGCAGCTCGCCGGCCAGCTCGGCGAGAAGTTCGACGACCGCTTCGCCGGCTGGGGCGAGAGCGCGAAGTTCCCGCTGGCCCGCACCGTCGAGTTCGCGCTCAAACGCGAGCGCGATCAGGCCCTCCGTACCCTCGACGCGATCCGGGACCACCTCCACGACGACGTGGCCGGCGGCTTCTTCCGCT
>NZ_JBHUDH010000242.1:0-712 GCF_042678005.1 Halolamina salina
AGTCGCCGCCCGCGCGGCGTACCTCGACCGCGTGCTCGCGGATCTGGACGCACGCGCCGCCGACACGCAGGAGCGGAACGTCGACTACCGGGACGAGTTCGGGGACCGGGCGACCGCGGGGCTCTCGAAGCTGATCGAACTCGGGCGCGGCGGGACGGGAGAACGGCCGACCGACGCCTACACCGAGCCGGGGAAGTCGGACGACGATATCGTGATCACGCCCGACGCCTCCCCGGGGTATCTCACCCTCCAGTCGGTCGACCACGGACAGGTGCCCAGCGTGCCGACCGGGGAGTCCGCCCACCCCTTGACCGCGCGGACGACGAACTGGATCGCGCTCCCGTACGGTAACGCCGCGTCCGGCATCGTCGACACGCTGCTGGGCGGCGGCAGCCGGCAGGTCAGCCTCGATGCCGCTGCCGGGACGCTGATCGCGGCGAACCGGACCGTGGCGGCGACCTCTCCCGAGAACCGGAGCGACGAGTCGGCGGTGCTCGCCGCGAACCGCGACGAACTGGCTGCCGCCGTCGGGGAGTCGGTCGAGGAAGCGGAGCGGGCAGTCTGTGACGCCGCGACGAACGGTACCGGAGTCGGCCGGTCGACGTGCCGAGCCGCCGTCGTCGACGCTCGCGATCGGTGGCCGACCATCGGGCACCGAGGGCAGGCGATGGCTAACGGCAGTTACGTACCGGCGTTCGCTGCCGCGCTGGCG
>NZ_JBHUDH010000243.1:0-2281 GCF_042678005.1 Halolamina salina
ACTGCCGGGCTGGACCGACTCGAAGCGTACGTCTGGGAGGGCGACCACCTCCGGGAGTACAAGTGGACGAGGAACGGGCTGTTGGGGGCGGAGTACTCCTCGAAGCTCTCGCCGTGGCTGGCGGCGGGCTGTCTCTCCCCGCGGTACGTGAAACGCGCCGTCGATCGCTACGAGGACGAGCGGGTGTCGAACGACTCGACGTACTGGCTCCTGTTCGAACTCCGCTGGCGCGACTTCATGGCGTTTCAGACCGCCAAACACGGCGGGCAGTTCTTCGCCCGCGACGGGATCAGGGAGCGCGAGGATATCGACTGGGCCGACCCCGGGAGCGATCCGACGGCCCGGGAGCGGTTCGAGCGCTGGAAACGCGGCGAGACGGGGGTGCCGTTCGTCGACGCCAACGTGCGCGAACTGAACGAGACGGGGTACATGAGCAACCGCGGCCGGCAGAACGTCGCCTCCTTCCTCGCCAACAGCCTCCGGATCGACTGGCGCCGCGGCGCGGCCTACTTCGAGACCAAGCTGGTCGACTACGACCCCGGCTCGAACTACGGGAACTGGGCGTACGTCGCCGGCGTCGGCAACGACAGCCGGAACAGCTACTTCGACATCGTGGAACAGGCCCGCAACTACGACGAGGACGGCGAGTACGTCCGCCACTGGCTGCCGGAACTTCGGGGGCTTCCGCCCGCCTACGTCCACGAGCCGTGGGAGATGGACCGCGAGGAGCAGGCGGCCTACGGCGTCGTGCTGGGCGAGGACTACCCCGAACCGATGATCGACCTCGAAGCCAGCTACGAGGCGTTCCGTTAGGGCAGCCCCCTCGCCCACGACGCGAGGGTGAGGCCGGCCGCGATGGCGCCGGCCTGGAGGGCGACCGAGAGCGCCGAACGGCTCGTGAGGCCGTACCAGCAGAGCGCGAGCGGCACCGAGACGAGGGCGAACGCGGCGGCGTCCGGGAGCGAGGGGTTCAGCCACAGCAGGACGGCGAACAGTGCGATTCCGAGGAGGGCGAGACCGAGCCGGCGCGGGGGTGGCGTGTTCACGTCGACGACGGCGTCGTGCGACGAGAAAAAGGGTACTGTCGGCCGGGGGCTACTCCAGCGCGTCGGCGTCGAGCGGCGTCGCCCGCCCGCGGATCGACTCGTACTGGTCGCGGTAGTTCGCGACCGCCTCCGGGCGATCGTTGCTGAGCACGCCGACGACCGCGCCGCCCTCGTGGACGGTGATCCCCGCGTGTTCGAGCGCCGGCCCGTTCAGCAGCCAGAGCGCGTACGGCAGCGTCTCGTCGGTGACGAACACGTCGACGGCGTCGGTCGCGAAGAACTCGGCGACCTCCGTCCCCGTGGGGATTCCCCCGCCCAGCGAGTCGACCGTCTCCGCCGTCACGACGATCTCGACGGAGAGCCCCTGATCGACGACGGCGTCCTCGAGCATCGAGACGTAGTTCGTCTTCACGACCGGGGCGAACCCGCGGAGCGTCTCGGCCTCGGGCAGCCGGGAGAGCACCTCCGCCAGCGCCGCCTCCGGCAGCGCCGGGTCGGCGTAGGTCACCGTGCCGCCGTCGAGGATCTCCGTGCTCACGGGCACGTCGTCGGGGATGGCGGCGAGCAGCGGCTCCGCGGCGCCGAGCGTGTCGGTCGTGTCGCAGTACGCCCGGTGGGTTTCGAGCGCGAGCTGTCCGGCGTGAGTCGCCTCGAAGCCGCCGTCGACCCGCCTGACCAGCCCCGTCTCGACGAGTTCGGCGATCGCCCGGTCCACGGTCGAACGGGAGACCCCGACGCTCTCGCCCAGTTCGCGCTTGTCGAGCCGGTCGGTCGAGAGGGCGGCGAGCACGTCGCCGCGCTTGCGAAGGACGTCCCGGACGCGCTGTCCGTCGACGCCGTCAGTATCCATACCCGATGCTGGGAACGCGACCGTAAATCGGTTTCCGCTGCGTCACGGCTCAGAGCAGCCCGATCCCGAGGACGTGCCACCAGACCGACACCGCGAGCGCGCCGTTTGCGGCCGTCGCGACCCACGCGATGTTGAACCGCTCGGTGAGCGTCCGGGAGGCCGACTTCGGGTTCGCGCCCGCCACCGAGTAGTACAGATCGACGTAGAACGCCGTCACGCCGCCGAGGGCGGCCGCGGCGATCGGGTAGCCGAGCGCGAGCGAGAACCCCGCCGCCGCGGCGGTCGCGATGGCCCCAACCGCGACGGTGGCGGCCACGCCGAGCGCGGTCGCGAACGTCTCGACGCCGGCCTGTCGGTCGAAGTGTACGTCGGCCGCCTGGTGGAG
>NZ_JBHUDH010000244.1:0-13892 GCF_042678005.1 Halolamina salina
AACGCTTATCGAACTCGAAGCGTTCGTCGAAGGGTTGGACGTATTCACACCCGGAGCCAGTCTCGGTGGGGCTGAGAGCCTTGTTGAAGTTCCATCGTTGATGATCCCTGACGAGGTAAGTCACGGAGAGGGTACCGCGGAGGTACCTGAGTCGTTAGTCCGGGTGTCGATTGGACTTGAGGATGCCGACGATCTGTGTGAGGATCTCAGAACGGCACTACCGTAGTCCCACCTCAGCCCCCTCCACCAGAAATAGAGTTGGACAACAACATTTCGAAGAACTACGTACCAGCCGTTTCCCGATCGTTCCAAGCGAGAAAACGTCCCGTCGATCGACCCTCAGCCGATCCACCGCAGCACGCTCGCCGCCCACGTGTACCCCGTCCCCGCGGCGAGGAACAGCACCACGTCGCCGTCTGCCACCAGCCCGCGGTCCAGCCCCTCGTCGAGCGCGAGCACCTGATCGACGCTCTGGACGTGGCCGTACTCGTCGAGGTAGTGGTGGCCGTCGCCGACGCCCAGTTCGTCGGTGAGGTAGTCGTGGAACGAGCGCTTCATGTGCGTGAGCGCGACGAAGTCGATATCCTCACGGGTCAGCCCCGACGCCGCGAGCGCGTCGTCGGCGACCGAGAGGAAGTTCGCGAGGCTCACCTCGCCCAGCCGTTCCTTCATCCCGTCGGGGTCGGGGACGGTCAGCGTGTGTAGCCCCTCGTCCACGGTCGCGCGACTCGGCGGCAGTTCGGAGCCGCCGGCGGGCATGATGACGTCCCGCGAGAACGAGCCGTCGGTCTTCGCAGCGTGGCCGTGGAAGGTCGCCAGCGCGCGCTCGCCGGCGCCGCGTTCGAGCACGGTCGCACACGCGCCCGAGCCGAAGTTGAACATGAACGACGCGTCGGCGTCGGTGTAGTCCACGAGATCCTCCTCGCGGCTGGCGCCGACGAGGAGCGCGGTGTCCACGTCCCCCGTCTCGATCTGTGCGGCGACCTGCCGGAACGCGATCGGCTGGCCCGCACAGAGCGAGTAGCTCTCGGTCGCGTAGGCGTTCTCGGCGCCGAGGCGCTCGGCGATGTCCGCCGCCGCCGACCAGACGACGTGGTCCTTGTACTCCGAGCCGTGGTACAGCACCAGATCCACGTCGGCGGCGTCGACGCCGGCGTCGGGGAGCGCGTCGCGGGCCGCGGCGACGCCCATGTCGGTCGCGTGGTCGTCGTCCGGCGGGCAGACGTGTTTCTCGACGACGCCCATCTTCTCGACGACCACGTCCTCGGGGATGCCCGAGCGGTCGGCGATCTCCGGGCCGGTGATGGTTTCCTGCGGTACGTATCGGCCGTAGCCGGTGAGTGAGACGGTCATGAGTCGAAAGTCGCCACCGGTCAGTCGCGCCGGTAGCGGTCGAGGGAGTCGGGGAGCTGTTTCGCGACCGTGCCGCCGAGGCGGTCACGGACGGTGCCGAGCAGGCCGTTCGGGACGTACAGCACGAACAGCACGAAGATCACGCCGATGTAGAGGCTGGCGTGGCCGTTGAGGAACGTCTCGATGGCGCCGCCGACGGTCAGCCCGCCGACGAGGTCGGCCTCGATCACGTTCGCCGGGAGGTGTTCCCGGAGGTACGGCAGCAGGCCGCCGCCGGAGCCTCGCTTCGAGAGGAACTCCCGGACGGTCTCGTCGAACAGCCGGCCGTACAGCGGGCCGGCGAGCGTGCCGAACCCGCCGATGATCGACGCCAGCAGCGCGTCGCCGGTGACGAGGAAGTACATCGAGTTGTCCGGGGCGACCGAGCGCCGGAAGCCGGCGAACAGCCCGCCCGCGATCGCGGCGAAGAAGCCGCTGATCGCGAACGCCGCCAGCTTGAACCGGAACGGGTCGTACCCCACCGCCTCGGCGCGCTCCTCGTTCTCGCGGATCGCCAGCAGCACCGTCCCGAACGGTGAGTGAATCAGCCGCTGCATCGCGAGGTAGCAGACGAGCACCACCAGCCCGACCATGTAGTAGGACACCTCGGTCCCGCCGAGTTCGACGAACAGCAGTTCCACGCTGTCGCCGGTCAGTCGGCCGATCGCGAGGTTGAGCGCGTCGATCCCGGGCACGCCCACGTCGAAGCCGCCGGGGTGGAGTTCCGTCGAGACGGCGGCGCCGTCCCGCGGGTTCTCGCTCACGTAGTCCCAGCCGCGGACGAACACGTACGCGACCTGCGCGAACCCGAGGGTGATCATCGCGAAGTACACCCCCGAGAGCCGGAAGGAGAGCGCGCCGATCGCCAGCGCGATGACGACCGCCAGCAGTCCCGCGAGCAGCAGCAGGAGCATGAACGGCGTCCCCGGCGCGAGCAGCGGCACCTGTCCGTTGGCCGCGAGCACGACGAAGTACGCGCCCGTGCCGTAGAAGATGGCGTGGCCGAAGGAGAGGTAGCCGGTGTAGCCCGAGACGAAGTCGAACGACATCGCGAACAGGCCGAAGTAGAACACCGCGACCATCGTCTCCACACGTGGCAGCAGCGTCTCCACCTCCGTGCCGAGCGGCGACGCCGCGAGCAGCGCGTAGAGGAACGGGTACAGCGCGAACGCCGCCACGACCAGCGCGTGGGCGGTGTGCTCGCGCAGGTAGCGCCGCCACCACTCGCGACCGCTCGCGGCCGCGATGCTGCCGTCCTCGGGTGCGGCCGGATCGTCCTCGTCCGGCGGGTGGGCACCCGCTTCGTGCGGGTCGTTCTCGCCCGGCGGCTCGGTGGGGGAGCTAATGGCCGCCCACCTCCTCGACGCCGAACAGTCCCTGTGGCCGCACGATCAGCGTCACGACGAGCACGAGGAAGATCATCATCTCGGGGAGGCCGGTGAACGTGATCGCGTTCTGGAACCACCACGTCATCGTCGCGTCGACCATGCCCACGAGGCCGGCCGCGACGACGGTGCCCCGGAACGTGCCGAGGCCGCCGACGATCACGACGACGAACGCGGGCAGCAGCGTCTCGTGGGCTAACGGCAGGCTCGCCCCCCAGACGGGGTCCCACATCAGCAGCATGCCGGCGACGCCGGCGATCGCCGAACCGAGCGCGAAGACGGTGGTGAACACGCGGTTCACGTCGATGCCGAGCGCGGCGGTCATCTCGTCGTCCTCGCTGCCGGCCCGGACCACCATCCCGTAGCGCGTCCGAGTCAGGAACAGCCAGACGGCGCCGATCGTGACCGTACCGAAGACGATCTGGAACAGCGCCAGCGGCGACACCGAGAGCCCGGCGACCGAGAGGTTCTCGACCATGAACGCCGGCTTCGTCCCCAGCGCGTCTCGCCAGTCGGTGATCGGCTGGATGCCGTAGAACGAGACGACGATGCGGGCCGCCTCGTCGAGCACGAGCGCCAGCCCGAACGTCAGCAGGATCTGGTAGATCGGCGGGCGGTCGTACAACTGGCGGATCAGCCCCACCTCGACGGCGCCGCCCAGCGCGCCGATGGCGGCGAACACGAGCAGCGTGCCGACGAGGAAAAAGAGCACGCGGGCGAGGTCGCCCGTCGCGCTCCCGACCAGCACCACCATCACCAGCCCGCCGAGGTAGGCGCCGAGCATGGTGAACGAGCCGTGGGCGAAGTTGAGCACGCCCAGCAGCCCGAAGACGAGCGTCAGCCCGCTGGCGATCATCGCGTACAGCGCGGCCTTCGAGAGGCCGTTGACGAACACCTCCGACAGCGTGCCGAGGCGGAGGAACTCCCCCAGCGCGTCGACGATCAGGGGTGTGAGTACGGCCCCAGTCATGCCGAGAGATGCCTCCTGAGCCGTTCGGAGTCGGTCGACACCTCGTCGGCGTCGCCGCTGTCGACGACGACGCCGTGGTCCAGCACGTAGAATCGGTCCGCGAGGTCGAGCGCCATCGGGAGGTTCTGCTCGACCAGCAGGATCGTCGTCTCGCCGGCGACCGCTTCGAGCGCGTCGTGGACGGCCTCGACAATCAGCGGCGCCAGCCCCTCGCTGGGCTCGTCGACCAACAGCAGGTCGTTCTCGCCGACCAGCCCGCGGGCGATCGCGAGCATCTGCTGCTGCCCGCCCGAGAGGTCGCCGGCGTCGCGGCCACGGATCTCTTCGAGGTCGGGGAAGGCGTCCCACGCGAGGTCCAGCCCCGCCTGCACGTCAGAGCCTTTCGGGACGGCGATGCGGACGTTCTCCTCGACGGTGAGCTGGCTGAACATCCGGCGGTCCTCGGGGATCCACCCCACGCCGGCGTCGGCGACCTCGTGGGTCTCCTTGCCGACCAGCTCCTCGCCCCGGTAGCGGATCGACCCCTCGCGGGGCGGCGTGAGTTGGAGGATGCTCCGCAGCGTCGTCGTCTTGCCGACGCCGTTGCGCCCCATCAGCGCGACCACCTCGCCCGCCTCGACTTCGAGGTCGACGCCCTCGAGGATGTGGCTCTCGCCGTAGTACGTCTCGACGCCGTCGAGTTCGAGCAGGCTCACGCGCCGACCACCTCCTCGTCGTCGTCGGTCGTCGCACCGCTGCTCGGGAGGTCGTCGCCGTCGTCCTCCCCGTACCCGCCGAGGTACGCCCGCTGGACCGCGGGATCCTCCCGCACGGCCGCGGGCTCGTCGTCGGCGATGACGGCGCCCTGGTTCAGCACGACGATGCGGTCGGAGACGTTCATCACGATGTCCATGTTGTGCTCGACGAGCAACACCGCGTGGTCGGTCGCCACGTCGGCGATCAGGTCGATGATGTCGTCGACGCTCTCGCTGGAGACGCCGGCGTTTGGCTCGTCGAGCAGCAGCACGTCCGGGTCGCCCGCGAGCGCGATGCCGACCTCCAACTGGCGCTTCTCGCCGTGGGCGAGCGCGCTTGCCGGCCGGTCCGCCAGCGCGTCGAGGCCGACGCGGTCGAGGATCCCGTGGGCCTCCTCGATGTGCTCCTCGAACGTCGCCGTGTTGCGCCACCCCTTCCAGGCGTTCTCGCCGGCGGCCTGTGCGGCCACACGGACGTTCTCCAGCACGGTCCGCTCGGGGAACACGTTCGTGATCTGGTAGGACCGGTGGACGCCCGCCTGCGCGACCGCCGAGGGGGAGGCGTCGGTGAGCGACTCCCACTCGCCGTCCCGGCGGAGCTCGATGCTGCCGGCCGTGGGTTCGAGCGCGCCCGTCAGCAGGTCGAAGAACGTCGTCTTCCCGGCGCCGTTGGGACCGATCAGCGAACAGAGCTCGCCCTCCCGGAGCCGGAAGTCGACGTCGTCGACGGCGGTGAGGCCGCCGAAGTTCTTCGTCAGTCCGGCGGTGCGGAGCATCTACAGCGAGCAGTTCATCCCCGGCGCGTCGGCGGGGATCGTGGTCTCGCCCTTGCCGATCGTCGCGAGAGGCTCGCCGGGCTGGATCGCGGCGTCCCAGCTGTCGCTCCACTCGTCGCTGGTCGGCGCGAGGTTCGCGACCGTCATCGCCGAGCGGGCCTGGTTGTTGTACTCCTGGAACGTGTAGCCGTTCTCGCCCTTGGGCGTGTCCGTGACCGTCATGCCTCGGAGCGCGCCGGCCACGTCGCTGCCGCTCGTGGAGCCGGACTCCTCGACGGCCTGGACGATCGCGGAGGCCGCGGTGAACGTCCCCGAGGTGAACAGGTCCGGCACGACGCCGTAGGCGCTCGTGTACGAGTCGACGAACGAGCTGTTGATCTCGTTGTCGTACTGGTTCCAGTGGTAGCGCGTGGTGAACGGGCCGAGTCCGGAGTTGTCGAGCTTCTCCTGTGTGAGCGGCTCGCCGAGCGCCTGCTGGAGCGTCTGCCCGACGACCTGACTGGTGACCTGCGTCGCCAGCCCGCCGAAGACGGAGTAGCTGTAGTCGCCCTGCAGGTAGGACGTGAACATCTGCGGGAGCGTCGAGACGGTGAAGCCGCCGACGACGCCGTCGGCGCCGGCGTCCTCGGCGTTCTGGAGCAGGCCGTCCCACTCGCTGTACCCCTGCGGGACGAACCGCTTGCCGAGAATCTCCACGCCGTTGTTCGAGAGCACCTGCTCGTAGTTGTTGACGACCGCGCGGCCGAAGGAGTAGTCGGCGCCGAACAGGTACACCGAGGAGATGTCGGTCTCGGTCGCGACGTACTTCCCGCCGGAGCGGGCGTCCATTGCCGTGTTCTCGGAGGCCCGGAACACGAGGTCCGAACACGTCCCCTCGTTCGAGGTGATGCCCGCCGACGCCGCGGGGCCGGCCATGAACGGCACCTCCGCGGTGTCGACGACCGTGTCGATCACGCGGCCGGCCGCCCCGGAGGAGGCGGTGCCGAACAGCATGTCCACGTCCTCGTTCTCCACGAGGTCTGTCGCGGCCGACTGGGCGGTGTCCGCGCTGAACTGCGTGTCGCGGACGATCAGTTCGTACTCGGTGTCGCCCGCGGTCACGGTGTAGCTCCCAGTGGTCGACTCCTCGATCGGGTCGGTGTCACCCTTGTAGGCCAGTCCGGAGAAGAACCCCCAGAGCGCCTGCTGGCCGTAGTAACCGAGGTCGCCCGATACCGGCTGGAGCACGCCGATGCTCATGCCGCTGCCGCCACTCAGTGCGCCTGTACAGCCCGCGAGCCCGGCGACGCCGGCGACGCCGGTCGCTCGAAGCATGCCTCGCCGCGATAGCTTTCGCGCCATATCCTCAGTATGAGGCTCTCTCCCACCATGGATGGGGTGGTTAACATGTGAATCGACGCGCAGGATCGGCCGTCGTCGGGATCGTCGTATCAGCCCGCGGCAGCGCGTTCAGCGCTACTCCAGCTCACCCAGCGCGTCGACGACCCGGTCGATCAGCTTGCGCTCGGCCCGGCGGAGGTTCTTCGACGCCGCGGGCTTGGAGACGCCGAACTCGTCGGCCAGATCGCCGAGCGTCGCGCCGCGCGGGCTCTCGAAGTAGCCGCCCTCGACCGCGGTCTCGAGCGTCTCGCGTTCGGTCTCGGAGAGCTCCCGGCAGCCGTTAATCAGCGTCATCGCCGCGCCCGCGTTGCTCATCAGCTCGGAGATCTCGGGGATGCTGGTGTCCTCGCGGGAGAGCACCGAGAAGTCGTTGTTGCGCTCCAGCCCCGCGAGCGCGCCGTCGGCGAGGCCGTCGTTGTCGAAGCCGACGTGCCACGTCTCGCGGCCGTCCTCGATGTAGAACGGGCCGGTGACGTAGCCCTCGTTCTGCCGGATCGTGCGCATCGCGCTGGTCTCCTGGATCGTGGTCCGGATGCGGGCTGCGCCGTCGCGCTTGGCGAGCAGGTCGAACCCCTCCATCCCCCGGTGCTCGCGGAGCATCGACAGCCCCTGATCGAGCTCGTGGCGGTCCGGCGCCTCGACGACCATCCGGGTCTCGAGCTCCCCCGCCGCGGGGTTGAACTCCCAGTAGGAGGCGGCGAAGCTCAGGTCGGCGTCGTCCGTCGTGTCGATGAACGGGCAGTCGTACTGCCGCATATCGAGTGCGATGTCGATCATGGGGCGCTGTACTATCATGGACGATTCTCGGGTTCCGTGTTAAGCGTTTTCGTGGGGGATCGCTTCCGGCGGGCCGGGTTCATACCTGAACCCGCCCTTATTGGATGGTTCGGGGACTGTCCATCCTCATGACCGACGACCCCATCCCGGGCGCCGACGGCCCGGAACTCACCGCCGCGAACGTCCTCGAGGTCGACGACGACCGCTACGCCGCCGAGTCGGTCGCGCTGGTCACCGGCGCGGCCTCGGGGATCGGCCGGGCGGTCGCGGTCGCGCTGGCGGCCAATGGCTGCACCGTCGCCGCGACGGATGTGGACGCCGACGGCCTCGACGATACCGTGGATCGCGGGGCCGACCTCGACGCGGCGGGCGAGATCCACACGATCAAGGGGGACCTGACTGAGGACGACGACATCGAGCGGATCGTCGACACTGCGGCGGAGTACGGCGATCTGCGCTTCCTCGCGAACGTCGCCGGCCTCCAGCACGTCGCGCCGATCGAGGAGTTTCCCGCCGAGCAGTACGACCTGATGCAGCGGGTGATGCTCCGCGCGCCCACGCTGCTGTCCAAGCACGCGTTCCCGCACATGCGCGAGGCCGGCGGCGGCGCCGTCGGCAACATGGCGTCGGTCCACGGCCACTACACCACGAGCGACAAGGTGGCGTACAACGTCTGTAAGTTCGGGCTTCGCGGACTCACGCAGTCGCTCGCGGCCGAGGGCGACGGCGAGGTCCGGGCGTTCTCGGTGTCGACGGGGTACGTCTCGACGCCGCTTGTGACCGGACAGATCCCGGACACCGCCGACCAGCGCGGGCTGACCGAGCAGGAAGTCGTCGAGGACGTGATGCTCGGGCAGTCGCGGACGAAGCGGATGATGAGTCCGGTCGAGGTCGCGAACCTCTTCGTGTTCGGCTTCTCGCGGCACGCGAAACACCTCAACGGCGGCGATCTGCTGTTCGACGGCGGGATGACGAACACCTACGAGTAGACGGGAAGAATTCGGAGCATTCGACGACGGCGGACTGGCCCCGAGGCCCGATCAGATCCCCCTGACGGTTTCGATGACCCCGATCGACTCCAGGATCATCCAGGCGAGGAACAGCACGTACAGGCCGAGGAAGCCGTAGGCCTCGAGGTCGGTCAGTTCGAGGTCGGTCCGGGTGAACACGATGAACACCAACGTCGCGAACGCCAGAAAGCCCATCGTCGGGATCGCCGCGAGGAAGTTGATGGTCGCCGAGCCGCCCAGAATGACGCCGAGGGGGATCGCGACGAGGAGGTTGAACGTGTTGCTGCCGAGCACGTTCGTGAGGCTGGTCACGCTATCGTCGTTCTGGGCGGCGCGGACGCTCACGAACGTGTCGGGGAGGCTCGTCCCGGCCGCGATGACGGTGATCCCCCAGAGGAAACTCGGCGAGTCGAAGATCGCCCCGAGCGAGAGGGCGGCGCGGATGAGGCCCTCGACGCCGACGGCGATCACGAGCAGCGCGATCAGGAGCACCCCCCACTCCCGGGCCGGCCGGACGTCGATCGCAGCCTCGGTGACGTGATCGCTCGCGTCCTGCTGGTGGAGGAAGAGGTAGATCCCGTACGTCGCCAGCGGCAGGACCGTCAGCGACGGCGTCAGTATCGCGGCGCTGTTGGTTCCGCCCGGGACGTACGTCGCGCCGAGCGCGAACACGATGAACAGCACGAGGACGCTGATGACGTAGAACTGGGCGTCCTTGAGGACGAGGCTCCGCGTCGCTTCGAGTTCCTCGCTGAAGATGGCCGACAGCGCGGGGATGACGAGCAGATTGAAGATGGCGCTCCCGACGATGGCGCCCACCCCGAGGGAGAACTCGTTGTGGACCACCGTGCTGATGACGACGGAGCTGATCTCCGGGAAACTCGACCCGACGGCGACCACGACGGCCCCGTGGACGGCGACCGGCAGGCCGTAGTGCTTGCTGAGTCGCTCCGCGGACCGCTCGAAGTACTCGCTCCCCTTCCAGATGACACCGACTGCGACCACGATCAAGGCGAGGGATACAGCCAGTCCCGGCATTGTGGACCCGTTACGCCACGAGACTGAAAGGGATGACCCAATAGAACCAGATGGTCGAAACGACGCAATGCCCCCGACGACCCGTTACTCCCCGAACCGCTCGTTCACGGCGCCCCGGTCGATCTTCGAGGGGCCGGAGGTGGGCATCTCGTCGACGAACGCCAGCGCTTTCGGGTGTTTGAACGACGCGAGCCGGCCGTCGAGGAACTCGGTCAGCTCCCCGAGCGTGAGCGACTCGTCGCCGACGACGACCGCCTTCCCCACTTCGCCCCACGTCTCGTCGGGGATCGGGACGACGACCGCCTCGTCGACCTTCGGGTGGTCGGTCAGCGCGTTCTCGACGGCGGCGGGGTAGACGTTCTCCCCGCCGGAGACGAACATGTTCTTCTTCCGGCCCTCGATGTAGTAGTAGCCCTCCCCGTCGACACGGACGAGGTCGCCCGTGGAGACCCAGCCGTGCTCGGCGTCACCCGTAGCGCCGAACGTGCCGCGGGTCTCGCTCTCGTTGCCCCAGTAACGGTCGGCGGCGTGGGGGGACGCGAGTTCGAGTTCGCCGACCTCGCCCTGCTCGACTTCCTCGCCCGAGTCGTCCACCACGCGGGCGTCGACGTGCATCGCCGGCACGCCGACGCTGTCGGCCTTCTCGCGGGGCCAGCCGTCGGGCATGGTGAAGTTGTTCGGGCCGCACTCGGTCAGCCCGTACCCCTGCGAGAGGTCGACCCCGCGGTCCCACCACTTCCGGAGCACCGCGTCGCGACACGGGCCGCCGCCGGACTTCGCGAAGCGCAGGGTCGAGAGGTCCGTCTCCGCCCAGTCGTCGTGTTCGGTCATCATCCGCAGCACCGCGGGCACCGCGACGAGCACCGACGCGTTCGTCTCCTCGACCAGCCCCAGCACCTCGCCGGGGTCGAACTCCCGGGCGATCACCACCGTCCCGCCCATGTGGAACAGCGGGAGCGTGAGCACGTTCCAGCCGCCGGTGTGGAACATCGGGAACACCATCGGCGTGGTGTCGTCCTCGCGCAGCCCCCACGCCGTGATGGTGTTGAAGGAGTTCCAGAGCAGCCCCCCGTGGGTCAGCACCGTCTCCTTCGGCGTCCCGGTCGAGCCGCCAGTGTGGAGGAAGAGGGCGGGGTCGTCCATCGAGAGGTCGGCGGCCTCGACCGGCGAGTCGTCCGTGGGGCGCTCGTCGAGCAGGGAGGGGTGGTCGACCGTCCCTCGGTCTTGCCCGTCCTCCGCGGGCAGCGCGCGGACGGTGATCTCCAGATCGACGCGGTCGAGCGCGTCCTCGACGGCTGGGACGAACGGGGCCTCGACGACGAGTAGTTCGGGATCGACGTTCGCGAGCAGTTCGCCCAGTTCCCGCGCGGCGAGACGATGCGAGAGCGGGGCGAGGACGCCGCCGGTCTTCCCGCAGGCGAAGAAGAGGTCGACCAGCGCGGGGCGGTTCCGGGAGACGACCGCGACGCGCTCGCCGTCCCCGACGCCGTGGTCGCGGAGCAGGCGCGCGGTCCGGTTCGCCCGCGCGTCGAGGTCGGCGTAGGTGAACTCTCGGCCCGTGGTGTCGTCGACGAGGCCGACGCGGTCCGGCGAGAGTTCGGCGCGCTTCTCGCTCCACGCACCGACCCAGTCGTACGGGCGGGCGCTGTGGCCGTGGACCGGCGTGAACCCCTCAGGCATGCTGATCGAGGAACTCCCGCAGTCGGTCGGTCACGGCGTCGGCCTGCTCGACGAAGAAGAGATGCGGGCCACCCTCGAACAGTTCGAGTTCGGCGTGGAGGAGTCGGTCGGCCAGCGCGTGGGCGTTCTCGACGGGCAGCACCTCGTCGTCGGTGCCGTGCATGATCAGCGTCGGCAGCGAGAGCGTGCCGAGTTCGTCGGCTGCGTCGAACGCCTGTACTGCGGCAGCCTGTGCGTTCCGTCCGGCCTCGCTGGCGTCGGAGTCGAGCCGCCAGTCCACGATGTCCTCGATCAGGTCCGGGTGTTCCTCGGCGAAGCCGTCGGAGATCGCGGGCGTCATCTTGTACCGGATCGCCTCGCGCTCGTCGGCGTCCTCCGGCACGTCGAACATGAACGCCTGCGTCTCCGGCGGGACCGGGACGGCGTCCTCGCCGCCGTGGGAGGTACAGAGCAGCGCGAGCGATTCCGCGCGGTCGTCCTCGAGCGCGAAGCGCTGGGCGATCATCCCGCCCATGCTCGCGCCGACGACGTGGGCCGACTCGACGCCGGCGTCGTCGAGCACCGCTCCCAGATCATCGGCCATCTCGTCGATCGTGTACGGCCCCTCTGGGCAGTCAGAGTCTCCCGTGCCGCGGTTGTCGAACACGATCGTGTCGTAGGACTCGGCGAGGGGGTCGCGCTGGAACTGCCACATCCACTTGCCGTAGCCCAGCCCCTCAACGAAGACCACCGTCGGCGCGTCGCTCGGCCCCGTCCGGTCGTAGGAGAGGGCCACGTCGCCGTTGTGTGCGGTCGGCATACCCTCGAACTGTCGCCCGCGGGCTATCAAGGTCCGTATTCACATGTGAACCGGGGCAGCTACGGTGCCGCCGGGATTCGGTCGGGGTATGCCTGTCGCGACCGTCGGCGACGACGCCGAAGTACAGCGCGAGGTGACCGAGGAGACGATCCAGCAGTACGCAGAACTCACCGGCGACGAGAACCCCCTCCACACCGACCCCGACTACGCCGCCGAGGGGTTCTTCGGCGGGATCGTCGCCCACGGGATGCTCGGTGCGGGGCTAATCAGCGCAGCGCTCGCCGCGCTCCCGGGCGATATCGTCTACCTCTCGCAGGATCTCGACTTCGAGGCGCCGGTCCGCCCCGGCGACACGGTTCGGGCGAGCGTGGAGGTCGTCGCGGAACTGGGCGACGACCGCGTGCGCGTCGAGACGGTCGCCGAAGTCGTCGACGGCGACGACTCGACGACGGTGATCGACGGCGAGGCGGTCGTGCTATCGGTGTCACACGACGATTAGCGGAGAATAGCGGCGACTACGGCCGACGGAACGCTCGCAGCGTGTCCCGGCGCTTGCTCGACTCCGAGAGCAGCTGTGCGAACCCCCGCTGCTCGAAGATCGCCTTCCAGTCGCGGTGGTACAGCGGGAACTCGTCGTTGACGTAGGAGACGTCGGCCTCCTCGCGGGCGCCCGCGCCGCGTGCGGACTCGTTCTCGACGGTGAGCAGCAGGTCGCCGGTGACGCGGGCAACCTCGTCGAACACCGTCTCGGCCTCGTCAGGGTGGATGTGCTGGAGCGTCTCGACGGAGTAGACGGCGTCGAACGCGCCGTCGTCGAACTCGGGGAGGATCTCGCCGGCGTCGCCGACGTGGAACGTCGCGTCGGCGGCGAGGTCGGGGTACTCTTCCCGGAGCACGTCGATGGCGTCCGCGTTGATCTCGATCCCGTGGAGGTTCTCGAAGCCGCCGTCGTGGAGGTGGGCGAGGTGGCGGCCGGAGCTACAGCCGATCTCCAGCACCCGCGCCTCCCGGTCGAGGAAGTGTGAGACGAGATCCCGTACCTGCTCGCTGGCCTCGTTCGGCCCCTTGTGGGCGTAGTACGTCGGCGAGAACTCGCCGGTCCGCTCGGCCCACTCCTCGCGCACGTCCTCTGGGTTCACTGTGAGAGGGTGAGGCGTCGGCGAGTAAAGGCCCGTCGGCCTGCGGACGGCCGGTTGCCGGCGGTTCGACACTGGCGTGGTCGGACCGAAGGGGTTAACAGTTAGCCGCGAGTCCGTTGGTATGTAATGGCGACTGGTACGGTTGATTTCTTCAACGACACGGGCGGTTACGGTTTCATCGAGACTGAGGACGCGGACGACGACGTGTTCTTCCACATGGAAGACGTCGGCGGTCCCGACCTCGAAGAGGGCCAGGAGGTCGAGTTCGACATCGAACAGGCCGACAAGGGCCCGCGCGCGACGAACCTGACCCGCCTGTAACTCGGCTCAGCGTTTTCGCGACGCAGTAACTATTCGGGCGTCCGCGTTGCGGACCCCTGAACTCACACTTTCGAGCGGCAGCTATCCGCTGCCGCGCTTCCTACTCCCCGCGAGCGACGGCTATCCGCAACCGCCTTAGGCCGTCGGCGAGGAACGCGAGGTATGCAACCACGAGCGATCGCGGAGCTCTCGACCGGCGAGCGCCGGGCCTTCTTCGACCGGGACTCGGGCGTCGAGAGCGCCCGCGAGGACGTCCGCGAGATCCTCCCGCGGGTACGGGAGGAGGGTGACGTGGCGGTCCGTGAGTTCTCCAAGGAGTTCGACGACGTCGACGTCGCGAACATCGACGTGACCGCCGAGGCCGAGCGCGCGGTCGAGGACGTCGACGACGACACGCTGGAGCTGATCCGCGACGCCGTCGAGAAGATCCGGGCGTTCCACGAACGCCAGCGCCCCGACGACTGGCGCGAACAGTTCGAGGACCGCGAGCT
>NZ_JBHUDH010000244.1:14032-18791 GCF_042678005.1 Halolamina salina
CCGACGCGGTGTACTCCGTCGGGGGCGCGCAGGCGATCGGCGCGCTCGCGTACGGCACCGAGACCGTCGACGCGGTCCAGAAGATCGTCGGCCCGGGCAACCCCTGGGTCACCGCCGCGAAGGCGGAGGTCCGCGGCGAGGTCGAGATCGACTTCCTCGCGGGCCCGAGCGAGATCCTCGTGCTGGCCGACGACACCGCCGACCCAGAGTTCGTCGCCGCCGACCTGCTCGCACAGGCCGAACACGACCCCGAGGCCAGCGTCGTCGCCGTCACCGACGACGCCGCGTTCGCCGAGGAGGTCGTCGACGCGACCGAGCGACAGCTCGCCGAGCGCGAGCGCGCGGAGACGATCCGCGAGGTGCTCGACGCCGACGCCTCGGGCGTGCTCGTCGCGCGCTCGATGCCCGAGGCGGTGCTGTTCGCCGAGGAGTACGCCGCCGAACACCTCTCGATTCAGGCCGAGAACCCCGAGGCGCTGCTCGACCGCATCGACAACGCGGGCAGCGTGTTCCTCGGCCCGTACGCGCCGGTCGCGGCCGGCGACTACGCCACCGGTACGAACCACGTGCTCCCGACCGGCGGCGGCGCGAAGGTCCACGGCGGCCTCTCGGTGGACGAGTTCCTGCGCTCCTCGACGGTCCAGCGCCTCAATCGCGACGCGCTCGACGACCTCGCGGGGACAGTCACCACGCTGGCCGAGGCGGAGGGACTGGAGGCCCACGCCGAGAGCGTCCGCGTCCGGCTACAGGACGACGCCGACAGCGCAGAGGACACGCCCGGCGACAGCACCGACGATGCCGGCCGCGCCGGGGACGACGCGTAGATGCCCCGTCCCGCGGCACCGACGTTCCCGGACGCCTGCGAGCGCCTGCTTCGCGACCCCGACGGCGAGCACTCGCTGTACACCACGCTCGCGCCCGTCTTCGACCGACTGACCGACGAGGAGCGCGTCGCCGGCGACTTCGAGGCGGTGCGGGCGTTCGCGCCCGAGTCCGGCGACGTCCTCGAACTCGGCTGCGGCGTCGGCGCGCTGCTCGCCCACCTCGACGACCGCTTCGACCGCGTGCTCGGCGTCGACAGCCACCACGACCTGCTCCGCTTCACGGCCCACCGCGCCCCCGACGCGGACGTGGCGGTCGGCGACCCGCTCGATCCGCCGACCGACGCGTCGTTCGACCTCGTGGTCGCGATGGCTGGCCCCGCGGCCCCGCCGGTAGTCGACGATCCCGCCGACCTGATCGAGGCCGCGGCCGACCGACTCGCTCCCGAGGGGACGCTCCTCCTCCGTGCGGTTACCGACGCCGACGCCGTCCGCGACGCCGTCGAGTCCGTGGGCGTGCTGACCGGGAGCGGCTACCGGATGGAGCGCTCGGTGACCGACCTCCCGACAGGTGGCGGGAGCGACCTCCGGATGGGCTACCGCGCGACCGACGAGGACAGCGGCGACACCGCGACGACGAGCGAGACGATCACGGTCCCGGTCCACGACGCCGAGTCGCTCCGGGCGGCGGCGGAAGGGGTCGGGCTGCAGGACGTGCGACTCGTCGACGGCTCCGGGACGACGCTGTTGGTCGCCCGAGCCTGACGCTCGATTTCTGGCGCGAAATTCTCAAGAACAGTCTCACTGCCGTCGACATAGAGGGGCAACAGTCGACCGAAGGATCGTCGCTCAGTGACTACTCCGAACGCTCCTCGGACTCCGAATCCTCTTCGGACGCCGAGGGTTCCTCCGACTCCGGAGCGTCGTCCGAGCCGTCGCGCTCGCGGATCCGCAGCGTCGCGATCCGCGTCCCGTCGACGTCGGTCACCTCGGCGACGTGGCCCTCGATCTCGACGCTGTCGCCGTGTTCGGGCGCGCGGTCCAGCCGGCTGAGCACGAGGCCGCCGATCGTCTCGACGCCCTCGTGGTCGAACTCGGTCCCGAGCACGTCGTTCACCGCCGTGATCGCGACGCCGCCGTCCGCGTCGATCCCGCCCCCGGAGCGCCGGTGGATCGACGGCTCGGCCTCGTCGAACGTGTCCGTGAGGTCGCCGACGACGGCCTCCACGATGTCCTCGACCGTGGCGATCCCCTCGAGCGACCCCCACTCGTCGATCACCGCGGCCATCTGCTGGCTGTCGTCTCGGAACTGCGCCAGCAGGTCGTCGATCGACGTGGTCTCCGGGACGACGATGACCTCGCGGGCGAGGTCGCCGGCCGTGCCCGTCGGCTCGTCGCCGTCGATCGCGCGCAGCACGTCCTTCACGTCGACGAAGCCGACCACCTGTGTCGGGTCGTCGGCCTCGACGACCGGGTAGCGCGTGTGGCGCGACTCCTCGACGATGGTCCGGAGTTCGTCGAGCGACGCGTCGGCCGGAACGCTCACCACGTCCGGCAGCGGCACCATCACCTCCCGGACTGCGGTGTCGTCGAGTTCGAACACGCGCTCGATCATCGCGACCTCGGTCACGTCGATGTCGCCTTCCTCGCCGGAGCGTGCGAGCACGCGTCGGATCTCCCGTTCGCCCAGCGTCTCGTCGGACTCCGAGGCCGGCGCGACGCCGAGCAGCCCCGTGAACGCGTTGGCGGCGCCGTTGAACACGACGATCCCGGGGTAGAACAGCAGGTAGAACAGCTTCATCGGCGGCGCGAGCAGCAGCGAGATCCGCTCGGTCCGGGCGATCGCGAACGTCTTGGGCGCGAGTTCGCCAAACACGACGTGGAGGAACGTGATGATCGAGAAGCCGATCGCCAGCGCGACGAGGTGGACCAACGTCGGCGGCAGCACCGACCCCAGCACCGGCTCCAGCAGCGACGCGATCGCGGGCTCGCCGGCCCACCCCAGCCCCAGCGAGGCGAGGGTGATCCCCAACTGCGTCACGGCGAGGTAGTTGTCGAGGTCCGTCATCACGTCCTGCAGCGCGCCCGCGCCGGTGCGTCCCTCCTCGACCAGCTGCTCGACCGAGGTGGCTCGCACCCGCACGAACGCGAACTCCGCGGCGACGAACAGGCCGTTCAACGCGACGAGCAACAGCGCGACGAGCAGCCGGCCGACCGAGAGCGCGACGTCTACCATCGCCCCGGGGAGCCGGCGGCGGTCGTCTGCGACGAGTCCATACTGGACTGTCCGGCGCTGGCGGCAAAAAGCATCCCCCGCGGTCGGCGGCAGTAGCCGTCGCCTGCGGACCGGGAGGGTTTTCCTGTGCAGCCATCCTCTTCACATCCATGTACCACGTCGTCGGCGGCGGGATCGCCGGCCTCGCGGCCGCGTACAGCCTCCAGCAGCGCGGCCACGAGGTCCGGATCCTCGAGGGAAGCGACGAGCTCGGCGGGCTCGCGGCCAGCTACGAGACCGCGGGCGACCCGATCGAGAAGTTCTACCACCACCTCTCGAAGTCCGAGGAGACGATCGTAAAGCTCGCGGACGAACTGGGCGTCGGCGACCGGATCGAGTGGCGGCTGGGGAAGAACGCCTACTTCGTCGACGGCGAGGCCCACCCGATGGACACCCCGTGGGAGATCCTCGCGTACCCGCACATGAACCTCTACGACATCTTCCGGCTGGGGATGCTCACGCTGGAGATCGACGTACGTGGCGGGGTCCCGACGTTCGACACGTACGACGACCTCGCCGAGTTCGAGGACGTGCCGATCAAGGAGTTCCTGCTCGAACACACCACCCGCGGGGTGTACGAGAATTTCTTCGAACCCCTGCTCGACGCGAAGTTCGGCGACCGCAAGGAGGACGTGAGCGCGGCGTGGCTGCTCGGCCGGATCAAGTTCCGCGGCGAGCGTGACCTGCTCCGCGGCGAGATCCTCGGCTACCCCGAGGGCGGCTTCGAGGCGCTGCTCGACCCGCTGATCGACGCCGTCGGCCGCGACACCGTCCAGACCGACACCCGCGTCACCGACCTCGGGATCGAGGACGGCGCGGTCGAGACCGTGACGACCGAGTCCGGCGGCGAGACCACCACCCACGACACCGAGGGCGTCGTGGTCGCGACGATGCCCAATGTGCTGGAAGAGCTGACGGGCTACACCTGCGAGATCGACTTTCAGGGTGCGGTGTGTGCGGTCGTGACGATGGACCGCCCGCTGACTGACACGTACTGGCTCAACATCGCCGACGACGCCCCCTTCGGCGCGCTGATCGAGCACACCAACTTCGTGCCGCCGGAGCGCTACGGCGGGCAGCACCTCCTCTACGTCGCTTCCTACGTCCAGAGCGACGACGAGTGGCTCGCGACGGCCGACGACGAGGAGATCGAGGCGGAGTGGCTCGACGCGATTGAGGGGATGTACCCCGAGTTCAGTCGGGAGCACGTCGAGGAGTTCCGGCTGGCCAAGGCGCCGCGGGCCGCGCCGATCTACGAGCGCGGGTATCTGGACATGGTGGTGCCGTACGATCTGGCCGAGGACGTGGCCGAGGGACTCTACTACGCCGGGATGGCCAGCGAGGCGCAGTACCCCGAGCGCAGCCTCGACGGGGGCATCGTCGCCGGCTTCGAGTGTGCGAAGCGGATCGACCGGAAGGCGGACTGATTCTCTATCGGGACCGTGACTGTACCGGCGACGGTCGCATTATCGGGTGGCCATTTCGACGACTGTGTCTCGACTGTTGCCGATTGAGACCGCGACCGCGAACAGCGACAGTGGCTCGATCGTTGACCACTTGTGACCGCACCGCCCCGCACAGCCCTCACACCTCCCCAGCCGACTCACTCGCTCACGTCCGTTCGCTCGTTGCGCGCTCATTCGCGCACGGAGGCGCTCACGTC
>NZ_JBHUDH010000244.1:18806-23860 GCF_042678005.1 Halolamina salina
GACGCCTCGCGGCCGCCAGCGGTCGGCGGCCGCGGGGGGAGGGGTGGGGACTCCGTGCTGTGCCGGGCCTCGTGCCCGGCACCCTGCGGTCACAAGTGGTCATGCTCACTCCGCGGTAACAGTCATGACTGCGGTCCTCAAACGGACGCATCCGTGGTCGATGCTTAAGTACCAAAAAGCGACCAACCCCGCCGTGACCTGACCACCGTATCGCGGCGGGCCTCGCGGGTGTGTGGCTCAGTCCGTCGCAGTCGCCGTCGTCGAGTCACCTGTCCGCCAACCGAACCTGACCGCTCAGCCACTCGGTTCCTGAATCTCGTCGCTCCGGTCGCCCGTGACCACCCCGTCCTCCGTCTCGACGTACACGTCATCGGCGAACCCCTCCTCGGCGTGGGGGTGCTCCGGATCGTCGAGCTTCTCCGGCGTCGAGGGGGCGTCGGGGACTTCGCGGTCGCGGAACTCCCCCAGCGGGTCGTCGATCGTGATGTCGTGGGCCTCGAAGAAGTCGGCGTAGCGGTCGTAGTGCTCCTCGACCTCGTCGACGGGGAACTCCATCATCTCCGTCCAGCCGTGGTTGTAGAAGTCGAAGTTCGCCTGCAGGTGGGTGATCTCGCGGGCCTCAGCCTCGGGGTAGCCCTCCTCGAGCGCCGCGAGGTAGGTGGCCATCGTGCAGTCGAAAAAGGCCTCCATGTGGGGTTCGCGCTCCTCCCGGTGGCCGTCCTCGGCGCGGTCGCCGAACACGCCGACGTGGAGGTCGACCAGCTTGTCGTTCATCTTCTCCCCGACGACGGGCATCGTGAGCGCCTGCTTCGCCGCGAAGTGACGGACGTTCTGGCGGAGTTTCATTAACCGACTGTAGCGGCGCAACGACCTTCAACCCTCCGAGACCCGAGGTGTGGGTGGATTTCCCCAACCGAAAGCCGTATGGCAACCCACATTAACCCCCGCTGCCAAACCTAAAGGCATGAGCGAGTCGTTCGTGATCATCGGCGACGGGGTCGCTGGGAGCTCGGCGGCGGAGACGCTGCGCGAGAACGCGCCGGACGCCGACATCACCGTCATCACCGACGAGGGGGAGGCTCTCTACAACCGCATCCTGATCAAGGAGTTCGCGAAGGGGAAGCTTCCGGAGGCGCCCATCTCCATCCACGACGAGTCGTGGTACGACGAACGGGACATCGACCTCCAGCTCAACACCCTCGTCGTCGACATCGACACCGACGCCCACGAGGTCACGAGCCACGAGGGAGACAGCTACGAGTACGACAAGCTGCTGATCGCCACCGGCGGAACGCCCGCACAGCTCCCCGTCGACAACTCCGACGCCGAGGGCGTCCACCACTTCTGGACGTTCGAGGACGCCCGGAAGATCAAGGAGGACGTGGAGGAGGCTGACACCGGCGTCATCGTCGGCGCGGGCCTGCTCGGCATCGACTTCGCGGCGATCTGTGGCGCACAGGACGTTGACGCCCACTACCTGATGCGCGGCAACGCCTGGTGGCGCTACGCGCTCAGCGAGGAGGGCGCCGAGATCCTCCACGACGCGATGCGCGAGCGCGGGGTCACGCCGGTGTTCGAGTCCGGCGTCGACCACTTCGAGGTCGACGACGACGGCCACATCGAGTCCGCGGTCGACCCCAACGGCGATGAGTTCGACGCCGACTTCGCCGGGGTCGCGATCGGACTGGACATCAACACCGAGATCCTCCGCGGCACCGGCCTCGAGTACGACGACGACGGCATCATCGTCGACGAGTACATGCAGACCAACCTCGACGACGTGTACGCCGCCGGCGACTGTACCAAGTTCAATGACCTGATCCTCGGCGATCAGGCCCAGAACGGCGCCTGGGGCTCCGCGAAGGCACAGGGCGAGTGTGCCGCGAAGAACATGCTCGACTACGGCGAGGAGGAGTTCCGCTGGGTCTCCTCGTACTCGATCACCCACTTCGACTTCCCGTTCCTCTCCTTCGGCCACCCGACGCAGGGCGACGACAGCGTCGAGCGCAAGTACTCCGACACGGAGTGGCGCCGCCTCGCGCTCAAGGACGGCCGCATCGTCGGCGGCGTGCTGATCGGCGACCTCGCACCCCAGTCGGCGTACAAGCAGCTGATGCGTGAGGGCACCCACGTCGGCGACGAGAAGGAGAAGCTGGTCGAGAAGTCCTTCAGCGTCGACGACCTCGAAGCGCCGGTCGCGGACGACTGATCTCGCCGGCACGCTGCCAGCCGGCGTGGACGACTGACCCCCTGACTCGGTTTCTCGCCCAAGCACCGGACGACTGAGACACCGAAGTCGTTTTGCGGCGACCGCTCCCAGTGAGCGTATGGACTCCGGCGGTTCCTCGGACATGACGCTCGCGTTCGAACTGGACGCGCTGAAGTCGCTCGCCGACCCCAACGCGGTGTTCAACGACGCCCGCGGGTGGACGAGCTACGTCGGCGTGGTGAGCGACAAGCCCACCTACGTCGTCACCAACTTCACGCGCAAAGAGCGGATCAGACAGGACTTCTTCTCCGGCCCGCGGGGCGTCGAGGAGAGCCTCGAGAACGTCAAACGCCAGTTCGACACCGAACGCCACGTGTTCGTCGGCACCTCGGAGGAGCACCGCGAGCAGGCAGAATCGGTCGGCTGGGAGTACCTCCCCCTCGAGAACGCCGCCGAGGCGGCCGACTGGGAGATCGCGGCCGGGGACGACGACGAGGACCCCTTCGAGGAGGGCGACCAACGCGAGGATTGGCCATAGCCAGCGACGGCAAGCGAACTGGAGCGACCTCCGTGTCGCTCCCGAAGAGCTAGATGCCGTGACTGTGCGTAGCCAAAACGGCGCGGAACCGTCGCTCCCCGCGTGCGCGCCGGCGCGCGTGCCTCTTCCAACAACACTAATCACGCGGAGGCCGCAGCACCGGTAATGAGTCACCAGCTTCCGGACGTGCAGGCCGACGAGCCCGACGTGACGGTCGGGCTGAGTCAGGTCGGCGTCACCGGCGTCGAGAAGCTCGTCGAACTCGAAGGCGAGGACCGACCGTACGTGCTGACCGCGGAGTTCTCCGTGTTCGTCGACCTCCCCAGCGGCCGGAAGGGGATCGACATGAGCCGGAACATGGAGGTGATCGACGAGGTGCTCGAGGACGCCGTCGACGGCGAGACCGACCGCGTCGAGGAGCTCTGCGGCGAGGCGGCCGAGCGCCTGCTGGCCAAACACGAGTACACCACCACCGCCGAGGTGGAGATGGAGGCGGAGTGGGTGCTCCGGGAGGAGACCCCCGCCAGCGGCCGACCCACGCAGGGCACCGTCGACATCATCGCCTCCGCGACCGCCACCGAGGAGGGGACCGAGGAGGAGATCGGCTGCCGCGTCACCGGGATGACGGTCTGTCCCTGCTCGCAGGGGATGTCCGAGTCACGCGCCCGCGAGACGCTCGAAGAACTGGGCGTCGACGAGGAGACGACGGAGGCGTTCCTCGACGAGGTGCCCCAGCCCGGTCACTCCCAGCGCGGCCACGCTACGCTGACGGTGACGCAGGACACCGAGCCCGACGTGGACCTGATGGAGCTGATCGACATCGCGCGGGACTCGATGAGCGCGCGGATCTACAACCTGGCCAAGCGTCCCGACGAGGACCACATGACCTACGCGGCCCACGCGAACGCGAAGTTCGTCGAGGACTGCGTGCGCTCGCTTGCGGAGGGCGTCGTCGACGCCTACCCCGACCTTGACGACGAGGCGGTGATCCACGTCAAGCAGGAGAACGACGAGTCGATCCACCAGCACGACGCGGTCGCCGAGCGCGAAGTCACGATGGCCCGACTCCGCGAGGAACTCTCGGCTTAGCCCGTCGTCAGCGGCTCGGCGTCCTCCCACCGCGGGTCGAACGTCTCCCGCACGTCGGCGGTGAACTCCCGGTCTTTCAGGTCGAGCATCGCGAACGGCTCCCGCGGCGCCAGCGGGTTCGGCACCTCGATACACGCCTCGGCGCCGTCGATCAGGTGGAACGAGCCGCTGACCCGCTCGGTCGTCCGGACCTCGAAGGCCGGATGGCCCGCAAGCTCCTTCTCGTAGCGTTTGAGCGCCGTGTTCGGTAGCGTCTCGATCAGGTCGGGGCCGAGCAGTACCGACACCTCGGCGCCGCGTTCGAGCGCGCGTTGGAGCGCCGCGGTCACCTCGTCGCCGTACTCGCCCACGTCGAACTGCGGGGTCGGCCCGCCGGCGACGCTGATCACCCGCTCGGTCGCCGTGTCGAGCCGTTCGAGCAGCAGGTCGGCGCTCTCCTCCCGGCCGACGACCGCGGTCCAGAACCCCTCCTCCGTGGGGACGCCGGCGTCGAGATCGCCCTCAAGCTCTTCGACGGTCTCCTCGTACTGGGCTTCCTGCTCCCGTAGCTCCTCGCGTTTCGCGTCGAGCAGGCGGTCCAGCGCCGCCTCTGGCTCGACGGCGACGTACTTCTTCGGCCGGCTCGCGGCCTGACTCCGGGCGAGCCCCCGGCGTTCCAGATCCTTCAGCACGTCGTACACCCGGCCCATCGGCACGTCGCTGGACTGGGAGAGCTCCTTGGCGGTGTTCGGCGAGTCGTCGAGCAGCGCCCGGTACGCCCGGGCCTCGTACTCGGAGAGCCCGAGATCGCGTAAGCTGGCCATAGTCGACTGTCACAGTTCGCCCCCTCAAAAACTCACCGAACGTTTACCCGTGAAGGTCGTTTCGCGAGGTTTCTCGGACGGCTACTCCAGCCGGGCGACGCGCTCCATCAGCGACTCGGGGTCGCTCGCGGGCTCGTCGACGCCGGCGACGCGGGCGGTCCCGCGGTCGAGGTCAGGGGACACCGACTCGTCGGCGTCGGGGTCGGCCACCTTCTCGTGGTCGGCGATCCGGAGCGCCGCACGGTGGAGGTCGCTGCCCGGCTCGTCGGCAACGGCGACCGTCAGCGGTTCGTGGACGAGCCGGCTCGCGGCCGTCCCGTACTCCGCGACCTGCACGCCGACGCGGTGGGAAGCCCCGGCGAAGGCGCCGACGGTCTCGCGGGCGATTCCGCGGTACTCGTCGTCGCCGGTCAGC
>NZ_JBHUDH010000245.1:0-11377 GCF_042678005.1 Halolamina salina
CGGCCTCACTATAGTCGACGAGCGTGTACACGACGCAGCGCTCGAGCTCGTCGCTGCCAGCGCCGGCGTCAGTCCACCCTCCATCGAGGAAACGTACGTCATCCCACAGTTCAGTGACTGGCCGTTCGCGTTCACGCGGATCGACGCCGTCTACGTGTGGACTCAGGGCGGCTACCAGGTCGGTCGCGAGCCCGACGACTATCCACTGTTCCTCGCTGTTCGTGAGCAGGACGTCGACGCCTGGGAGACATTTTTCGAGTGGTTCGACCTCCCGACCGCATTCGAACGACAGCCCCGAGACGAGTTGGACGGACCGCTGCAGATCGTCCTCGAGCCACACGCGTCACTCGATATCGAGCACGTCGAAGGGTACCCGGTGATCCCGAGAGCAGAGACAATCGAGTATATGCGCGAGAACTACGCCCAGTTCCAGTCGGGGCTGGCGATGCTCGACCGGATGTACGAGGACCTCGACCTCGGCGTCACGTATCGAGAGACCGAACGGGCACAGCTATGAGCTTCAACAACCGAAGTGACGCGCTCATCGAACTGCTCGAGGAGCTCACCCAACAGGGTCACGAGTACGTTCTTGTTGGCGGCTACCCTGTCTCAGCGTTCAATGCTCGCTTCTCCACGGACCTCGATATCGTCGTCGCGCCGGACTCCAAGGCTGACTTCGTCGAGTTCCTCGAACAGCAGGGATTCGAGGAAACGGACAGTCACGCCAAGAAATGGTTCTACGACACTGAGGTGATCGAATACGAAAAGCGGCTTACGCCGCAACAGCCGATCGGCTTCGATCTCCTGGTAAACGGACTCGGATGTCGCCAGACGGAGGCACAGTGGTCGTTCGACTACCTGTACGACCACAGCCACCAACAGGAGGTGAGCGGGGGTACAGTGACGACGGCGGCCAGAGTGATCGAAGGGGCAGTCCTCGTCGCGGCAAAGCTCCATAGCAGCCGTGAAACAGACCTTCGAGATGTCCTAGCAGTCGCAGAAGAAATCGACCTTGACGCTATCACGCCCCACCTGCGGCGAGGGAACGACGATTCGCTACGGGAGCAACTTGAGCGTGGCCTGGAGATCTTAGAGAGCGACGAACTCAAGCACGGATTTCGGAGTGACTTCGGGGCCTCAGCTGTCTCAGAAGAAACGGTCACCGCTCTCCAAGAGTATCTGTCTGCACAGATTGACCACCTGAGCTGAAGCGGTCAGGACCCCCTTGATCGGAAGTGAAGATAGGGCCCTTCAGCGGTGCTTGCAGTCAGTCAAAAAATTGGAGTGGCGGTGTCAGTCGACCGTCGCTAACACACGGACATCCGTAGCTGAGTGTCGTTCCCGTTCAGTACGAGCACCGTGCTCGCGGAGGAACTCATCAATGCGGTCGGCAAGGGCCTCCGCATCCTCCCTACCGACGTGGACGATCAGCGTCGGACGCTCCTCGTCGCTGTTCTCGATCACGAGCGAGATATCCTTGAATTCGCCCGGCTGTCTATACGCCTCGAACTCATCGACGACCTGGTCGGCCAGGTCGTCGAGTACCTCAATCGGTTCCTTTGTCATAGATTGAATATCGGCCTTGGAAGGTTGTGCCATCGCGAACGCGTGAAGAAAGCGTGACGTGACTTTCAGAACCACCTCCATCAGACAAACGCGAACGGAGCCTTCTCACACCGATGGTTTACCGAGAAGAAGACCGATCCACAGAATGGACAATGGGTTAGAGTGCTCGCGGATCGCTATCGACGATGCTCGCAAACGCGACGTTCTCCTGAACTTGTTCGATTTCGACTGTTGGCTCGTCGCCGGGTTGAGCGCCGGGAACGATCACGACGTACCCCCGTTCGACTTTCGCAATACCGTCTCCTTGATCACCGACGGTTTCGATTGTCACGTCGCGCACTTCTCCCTCATCAACAGGAGGACCAGATGAATCGTGGCTCGTGGTCCCCTGAGGGGCGGGATGCCGTGGGCCCTGTGGAGATGTTGATTCAGCTTCGGAGGATGAATCAAGAAGAGCGATGCGGTACGTTTCATCAACAGTCAGCGCCCCATGCTTGATCTCACTCGGAGGAATCTCGATGACGAATGTGCCATCCTCCTCCTTAATTTTCGCAGTGAACAGTGAACACAGGGAGTCTGAGATTTCGACCATAACTGGGTTTGATACTGGATACAATTAATCGGTCTCTTTGAGAAGGAGCGAACTGGATCAGCTGTCCTCAGCTGGTTCTTCCCAAGGAATGTCTCGCTTGTGGACTACAGCGAGCTTCGAGTCGTCATCATCTTCCATTGCACTAAGACCACGCTGGACGAGAGTGTGAACCTGTCCAGCAGACTCCGGGAACGAAAATTGGTCATCCTCCGCATCAGCACGGAGTTCCAGATAATGGAGGTACAGGCTGAACGTCGTATCTGCTCCGATAGGCCACCAAATCGTCCCTATCTGCTCATCTACCTGATTGTCCCAATGCTCTATGAGTTCACGGATATCGTCGACGAGCTCCTCCCCAGAGGTGCGAAGGCGGAGGGAGTATTCCCGATCCCGCTCCATATCTTCGATTATATCCTGAAGGAAAGGCTCAGCCTCCAAGGCGGTAGGTGAGGTCTGATCCGCTTCTAGAAGGTGTTCTAACGCCCGAATTTCTTCACGCCGAGCGGCTACAGCGTAGGCGACGTTGTACGTGTCTTCGGAAAAGATTTCGTGCTGGCTCGGTTGCTGTGCCTGAGGGACCGTATCCCCGGTGGATGAGCTAAATAAGGTCTCAAAGAGTCCCATACGTTTCGTCCGGAGGGCACCTATAAGTACTTCCTGTCAGAATGGACCTCAGTTCCGGCGACAGTGTACCTTCTAACCAGTCGTTGCGTAATCAGAAAATCTCGTGTGAATCCTGACCGACTTGGGAACGAGTATGAAACTCATCCAAAATATAGAGGATTGAAACATCAAATAATGACGTCAGCTGTTGCTGATATCGGACGATGTCTTTCTTATCTCCGGTCACAACACGCTGAAGCACATTGCGTTCTGCAAGCCCTATTGCGTCAAGAAGCCACTGAGAGTCTACTGGAGGAATTCGGGACTCTCGAATTCCGATGTGCTCTTTGACTAGACCGCGAGCGCGCTCCTGATCGTCATAAGTTGACGACATGACGTG
Source organism: Halolamina salina (assembly GCF_042678005.1). Classification (GTDB taxonomy): domain Archaea; phylum Halobacteriota; class Halobacteria; order Halobacteriales; family Haloferacaceae; genus Halolamina; species Halolamina salina. The sequence goes on from NZ_JBHUDH010000245.1 coordinate 3,162, forward strand.
GACAGCATCCATTAGTGCGTCTTTCCGCTCCTTTGCGTCATAGAGAACGCGATCTCGAAGATCTTCGACACACCGTTTCGCATTCCGCGGGGTGATTTCGCGCGAGGAGAAGTAGTTCTGGAAGTGCCGAACAAAGTGTGGCTTGGCCTGACTTCGAACCTCAATATTATCGAAGAAAATCTCTAAGATCCTCTCAAAGGAAAGCCCATCGTAGCGCTGTAAATCGATTTCTCGATTGTACATTGGGATATTATCCTCGACATTCTCTTGAAACTCTTCAAGAACGGTCCCGAACACGCCATCGGTATCGTCAGGGTCAACCTGTAGCTGATCGGGGTCGGACACAACTCGAGGCGCTCCTTGTGGACGGCTGCAATACTCGTAGATCACAAACTCACTCGTGAAGAGCGTGTTATGACCGTCTAGGATACGCTCTGCTTCTACGGCCCACCGGTCGTGAGAAAACGTGAGTCCAATAAGGACGTTAGTGTCTACGAAGTATCGAGTCATTGGCCCGGATGGAGATCTTCGTGCGCAATTCCCCGGCGTTCAAGAATCGGAGCAACAAGTTCGTCAGCTGCACTCCGTTCAGATTCGAGTTCAGTCGCTAATCCAGAAAATTTCGCATCAAGGTCTTCCTCTTCGAATTCGTCAAGTTTCTGGATCGCAGAACTCCGGGCCTCCTCAAACGAGGTTATACCGAGGTTCCCACGGACCTCTTCCGGAGACATTCCCTGGGCATGCCGTTGAGCAAGCTCGAGTGCAAAGATACGCCAGAACGTTACATTCACCGTCATCAATCTGGAGGGATCAGGAGAATGCGAATGGAGTTCTCGAGTGACCGCGTTATACCACTTGATTAGTGGTCGATCGTACTCCGGAAATCGGTTGTTTGGAAATGATTCAAAAGTGTCGTGGACGGAGCTGAGTACCGACTCTCTGCTTGGGTCAACCTCAAAGAAATCGTGGTACTCCGTATGTAACGTTCGTATTTTCTTATCTAACTCCCGAAAATCCCGCTGAACCTGATACGGTGCATCATCATACATTAGGTCTGTGAGCCATTCTAATCCATGTTCGTAATATTCAGAGAGAGCCTCTGAGACAACAGAACGTAGGCGATCTTCAAGTCCGGGCTCGTTAATACTCGCTGAGGGGACAGTCGAGGGCGTGGCTGGAGAGACGGTACCAAAGAGATACCAATAATACGGGATCGAGATATCCAGATTTCGCTCGGCAGATTTGACGTCAATACGGTAGAGGAGCTTGTGAAGCGACTTTTTCGGTAACGCATCCGCGGCCCCACGTTCGCGATTGAGGAGACGCAGAGTCGTTCCCAAGTCCTCGCGGTTCATTATCTCCAATATATACCGCTCGGATTATAGAAGTACCGTCGTATCCCAGTAGACTATCCAACGACTGAGGGAAAAGTAATTCACACGAGACTTCCTTGTAACGAGATACAACGTGCCCATCTACAATCTATATAAAGAGCGGGAAGGGACGGCGAGACGCGGGGAGGACTATAAGGAAGTCGTCATCGAGTACATGGAAGGGCTGAATTACATGGTCGAACGGGATTCAGCCTTCCACTCTACGCTTGACGATATTCAGTTTGTGAACAAAGCTACGGGCGATAAAGTGGTAGCTGAGGCAAAAGCGTATTCCACAGGCCTCAGCCCGAATGATTTTAGAGACGAACTCGCCCGGTATTTCCTCGAATACATCAAACAGCCCCAACCCCACCGTTTTGATTTCTATATTTTTACGGAGACACTCTCTAATGACCAGCTCTGGAAAGCCCTATTCGATCGTGATGTCACCGATAATCAGAAACTAGTCGACTTCTACGAAAAACTCAAAGACAGCGTTAACGATGAGGTCGTAGATCGGCTAGATGATACTGATGTAGATGAGTTCCGAGATTTTGCTATTGATACCCATGTTTTCGTAGGTACATACGATGACCTCCGTCAACAAGCTCATCAACTCGAGAAAACAGAACGGTTCCAGTACGAACCATATCTTCATTCGTATGAACCGGTTTCTGAGGAAACAGAATATGCGACGAATCTGTTTCAGGTAACCCGCTACCCAGAGACACTGTACATCATAGAGACGACAGAGGATGCCGAATCTGCTCGAGTCTATAATTACAACAACGAAGCGTTCCCCATCAAGCTTCACGAGCGGAAATTATATTCGCTCGTTCATCCGGACCATCTTCCGGGGTCTACTCGTCATTACATACACGAGGACCGTTTCGAAACACGAGAGTTCGAGGAGTTCCTCCAAACGCGGGCTCAAGAAGAGGAGCGTGAAAATATCGTAAGGTCCCTTCTCAGAGGGATTTTCACTCTCGTTGCAAGAGATAACGATTGTCTCATCGACCGTGAGAAGGGAACAACCGTATACCCGGAACTAGACCGCAGACAGCACGGTACCGAACGAAAACTAGGTCGATCATGGGTTGCAAAGGAGTTAGACTCCTACCCCGATGTCATCCACCGCGGTGTCAAAGTACGAGTACGGCGCTATGCGGGAGAATACCACTACGTTCTGCTACCCACACAGGTTTTCACTTCAGATGGTCGTCGACCTGTAACAGGCGAGCGTAAATCACGGCTCCAAAACGACTTCTCGCCAAATCGTTTCCACGCCCAGAATAGTAAGTACGACCGCCAGCTGCGTGTCTGGGAAGAGTTGCTGATGTCGGATCAGACCCAGCTTGACCGGTTTATGGGTGAAAAGATACCCGTCGTAAAGGAACTCGAAGTAACCAGAGTTGACTCGCTGTCCCTCAATGTCCGCCCGCCCAAAGACGGAGACGAACGTGATGAGCTCATCGAGTCAGCTTCTGATCTCGAAAGCACAGGTGGAATTGAACAATGACGCCTGAAGCTTCCCCGTTCACGCTTCGTCACCTCGAGGAGCCAGAGATTCAGTTTGAAGGAGGTACTGAAACCTCCCCCAAACGAGGCCTTATCAGATATGGTCCCCGGCTCTATGAGGAAGGACACCATACAATCAAACTCGGGATTATCGGCGATCGAGATTCGATCCGCCGGTTGACCGAACTACTTCATGATATGGAGGTCGGGATCCATCCAGGAACAAGTGATAATCCGTGGCAGGTTCCGTATCCCGGCCTAGGTAAGAGTTCCCCGCTCAATCTCTCTATTAATGCAAAAAAGGGCTGGAGACGCCAGATTCGTCGACGAGACATCCAATCTGTTACGAGTAAATCAACCCCCAGAGACCGGATGGAGCGATTCCTGAAGCTAGTGCGGAAAGACATAGAGATAATCGAACGGGATTCCGTTCAGCCGAACGCAATCATCGTCTGTATTCCGCAAGAAGTGATGGACGCGTGTACTCCAGAGAACCAAGACCATGCGCGAATCCAGTCGGAAGGTTCTGACCTGCGAAACCGAATCAAACTGATCGGGATGGAGGCTCGAATCCCCACACAGCTGATTAAGCCATCCACACTTTCGATCCGTACTGACCGACAGCGAGCATCTCGGGCCTGGAATCTCACAGTTGGACTTCTATACAAGTCTCAACGAGGGCATCCCTGGAAAACTCGGCAAATCGAAAATGGGCACTGCTACGCAGGGCTCTCGTTCTACAGAGAGCGAGACGAAGGAGACGATGTAATTCGAGCTGCTCTTGCTCACGTCTTTCACGGACGGGACCATATTATCCTTCAGAGCGATCCGCTCCCGGATATCACCGAAGACGAGAATGGATCTCCCCATCTCTCATATGAGGCGGCTAGACAGGTGGGTGAGCAGATTCTGGAATACTACGAAGCTCAGAAAGGGACCCTTCCCAGCCGGTTTGTCCTACATAAACCATCTGTCTTCTGGGAAGAAGAACGTGAAGGGTTGCTTGATGCCACGGACGGTGTTCGCGATTTAGACCTTGTATGGGTTCGTAGGCGGCCAAAGGTCAGGTTGTTCCCACCTACAGATTATCCCGCCATGCGGGGAACCCTCCTGAGCGTCCCTGATGACGACGTTCACTATCTCTACACATCCGGATATGTCCCGGAAGAGACGACCTATCAGGGGAGTGGAGTACCATCACCGATTGAGATCCGACCTGATGAGATTTGTGAGACACCCTCGTTAGAGATCTGTAAGGAGATTCTCTTTTTCACTAAACTCGATTGGAATACATCGGACTACGCAATTCGGATGCCAGCAACCGTGAGTGTTGCAAAGCGTGTCGGCACGATCCTCTCCGAAGTAGATACTGAGTCCATTTCAGAGGTTCGGCCACAGTATTTCTACTATATGTGAATCGGTGAGTGAGAGGCTTATTCGTCTGAATCAGAGATTGAATCTAGCTGATAACCAGCAGACCGCAGAAATTCGCGGATATGCTCAATCTCCTGCTTCTCCTCAGGGGAACTCGTCCCGAGTAGTTCTTCAATTACCTGCTCTCCATCTTCACAGAGAGTAATTGATTCATTGAAGGAAGTATCCTCGAGTGGGTCTCGTCGCTCATCAATAAGGATCGGCTGCCACCCGCCCTGGTACTGGTATCGATAGAGAGTGATCGTGCGGACGGTATCATCGTCGACGAAGAAGCTCGTTTGTTCGCGCTGTGGAGCAATAGTGAGTTTCCCACTATCAATCCCCTCAGACAAAGAGTCGAACTCGTGAAACTCGGCAGGAACAGGGCCGTCGACGACGTGGGTAATGACTCCTGGCCAAGTGAATCCGCAAATCTGCTCGAAGAAGTTCACCGAATGACTCTCACCGGATTCGAAGACCAATAGGAGATCTCCGAGTTGTACTTCAGTTTCGTCAACTCGGATGTGGGAAGAGTAAGGATAAGCATCACCGTCGTCAAGAACTTCGATGTCGGGCTTAGACATATCCCAGAGTTGAGGGTCTAGTGGTATGTCGCTTTATACTCCTTGGCACTCGGAGAAGATACGGATTATCATAGTATCGACAGACATCGACAGGTATGGTAGCCACACGAGAAAGAGCTCTTAGCGAACGCGAGTTCGAACTATTGTTAGAAGGGGCTGGGCGGATAACAGATACGCAAAGACGTCTTGAAACACGAGTCGCTATCCTCCTTGGGGGACGTCTGGGACTTCGACCAGGAGAGACGACGCACCTGTCTACTTCGTGGATTGACCTGGAGCGTCAGATGATTCAAATTCCCACACACGAAGATTGTACAAAGGGACGTGACGGCGGTATCTGCGGCTACTGTCGACAAGCGGTGAAACAACGGATGGACCATAATCCCAAGAAGGATTTCCAGAGTTTTGCGGATCGCTATTGGCTCCCGAAAACAGAGGCCGCGTCTCGAACAGTTCCGTACCATTTCTCGTATCGAGTCCGAATCGCGATCGAATTACTACTTAACGAACATGGCGGTTGGCCATATTCGTTCTCGACCTTACAGCGACGGCTGGAGACTGCGCTTGAACTGTCTCCAGAACTGTCCAACGACGCAACCTCGTTACACGGACTACGTGCAACAGCAGCGTCGTACCATGCAGGAAGAGGCTTGGATCTCCCCGCACTCCGAGCAATGTTCGGTTGGGAGGACATCACGACTGCACGTCAATATCTGAATGTCGATGGAGCGATGACCCGGCGAGCGCTGGACAGTATTCATCAGTAAAGCTGAACCCACTGATGTCCGGAAACCAGGCGTAGCGCTAATTCAGTAGTTATTCCATCGGCCCTACGTCCCCAAGATGAGTGTATTTCTCAGCAACCTTCTCGAAGTACGCTTCTGTCATAATTCGAGGATTAGACACCCGATGGAAGTCATCAAGGACGAACTGCATTTCCTCTTCATCCAGCCCATATGCGTGGAACACGGCCGCGTCGACTTCGGCTTGTAGTTCACGCCGAGTCTCCATATCCGTCGCCGGCTCAATCCCGCCGAGTCGCTCACGCATCTCAGCAAACTCCTCACCATAACAGTTGAGCTTCGCCGCTCGATCAGCGATGTAGTGGAACCAGTCGTCGCCGTCAGTGAGACGAGGAGCCTGTGACTCCTCAAACTTGTACTTCGAGGCGTGGGAATCAACCTTTGTCCGCATCAAGAAATCGAACGGGATACTGTTGATCAGCCCAAGTGCGACGAAAAGCTCCTTATCAGAGAAAATACGGTCGTAAGCACTGTGCATCGGGAATTCCGAAAGATCATCCTGGGTAGGGTTTGCCTCGAATGGCCGAACCGTGTACAGCGTATGGACGACGACTCCACCCGGTGGGATTACAGTCGCAATGAGCGTCCGTTCGTCGGTTGCACGAGCGACCTCACGGAGCACAAGCCGGTACTCAGAACTATGGAGACGGACGTCCTCCAAAGAAAGTTCGGGGCGGTCGAATTCCTCTGTTAGCAACCGATTGACGAAACGCTTCTGGGAACTTGTCGGGAGATGGCGGAACTCAGGATCATCAGCGAACTTGTTGAAGATAGCCTTCTTGAGGCTGATCGCATCGTCCCGGGCACGGAAGTTCTTCTCTCGAACGCGACGCTTCGCGCTCAGCTCCTCGTTATCCTCATCGACACTCCACAAAGAGATTGGTTCAAGGTCGTCGACGTAGGTCGACTCATAACAGAATTGGTGGATGTTCTTTCCCTGATAGACCGGATAATCCCCTTTGGATTCGTCTTCGATGAATCTATCCCGATCTCGTCCCCGATCCAGTTCCTTGTACAGGACCGTACGCCAAGCACCTTCAATTTCAGTCGCCAATGGAGGTGTCTGGAGAATTTTATCCAGCACTGAGACCTCCCGCTGTTCCTCGATGTTGGGGAAAATTCGAGCTCCGGGAGAATACTCTTTGAGGATGCGCGCTGGAATTTCTAGAGCTACATCGTCAATCGACCGAAGAGCGTCAACGGAAGTCTGATGAAAGATTCCGTGGACAGTATCAGTGCTTCCCTCTGTTCGGAACGTGACGATACCGAAGTTATACCGAGTGTCTATGTCGGAGAAGATGCCTCGGTTTTCAAATCCGATGATACTCTGAATCTCAGACTCTTCCAAGGCATGTACTCGCAAATCCTTCCCAGCTGCGGCGTTAAAGAACGGACCAGGAAGTAGCTGAGAAACGTAACCACCATCTCTGACGATATCATAGACTCGCTCGAAAAACAGTAGAGATAGGTCGTTCGTCCGTGCAACCTGTTGTCCTTCCACGCTTGGCGTTTGGTACTGATATTCTCCACTCTTGTTGATATAGGTCGCTTGCCGTTCCTTGTCGCGCTGGAACTTCTCCCATTCGGCAGCGATTTCAGGGATCTCTAAGAGCTCCTCTACCTTCTTATCCTTTTCACCTGGCGGGCGGCTACGAAACTCAGTATCGTACTTTGGGAAGAAGTCCGTCCGGTATGGCTTCAGCTCATCCCACGGTGGGTTTCCAATGATGACATCAAAGCCGCCTTCGCGATAGACTGTCGCGAACTCGAGCACCCAATGAAACGGTGAGAACTCCTCTAATTCCTCAAGAGAAAATTCCTCGTCGACAAATTCGTTGAACTGATCGCGAATCTTCTCATTAAGCTCCTCGCTGTGGGTGTCGATTTTTCGCTCAGCCATTTTACGAGCATTCTGCGCTTCACGGGCTGAATCCGCAGCTCGATGGCGGTCCTGTTCCCGAATGACATCTTCATAGAGATCTTTGACTGCAGTTCCGACACCCCAATTCGAGAGTGACGCGTCGCCGGCATCCTCCCGTGCGACTTCTTGGAGCTCTGTGAACCCGATTAGCGAGTTACCCTGACGGATGTTGAAATCAATATTCGGGAGTGGTTCGACCTCGTTCGGTTCGTCCTCGATATCAGCGACCATCGACAGCCACAAGCGTAGTTTGCAGATCTCAACTGCTCCGTCCTCGATATCGACCCCATAGAGATTGTTAAGGATGATAGATCGCTTTGCGAAAAGTGACATCCCCCCGTGCCCCTCTTCGATGCCCTCCAATTCTTCACGACTCCGACTCTCTAGCTCCCAGCCTTGCCCTTCAGCTTCGAGCCGCTGGAAATACTCAATGCATTGCATCAACTGAGCGTCTCGCTATTGGCTATTTTCGACTTGATCTACGAATGCTAGTGAAATGCGAGCTGCTTCTCACACTCTATTCAACAAGTGTATTGACCAGTACAGTCGAAAGTCACCCTCGTATCCATCATTTTCATATGAGTAAAGCAACTTTCAGGTGGTA
>NZ_JBHUDH010000246.1:0-1459 GCF_042678005.1 Halolamina salina
TCCGTCGAATTCGAAGGACAACATTCCGCTGTATCCCGACATCTGCTCACTCGCGAGGTCGTGTTGGGGATGACTCTCGACGCCCGGATAGTAAACCCGAGCAACCTTGTCGTGGTCCTCTAAGAACTTCGCTACCGCCATCGCGTTCTGCTCGTGGTGCTCCATCCGTGCTGGCAACGTCTTCAGCCCTCGTGCGACCAGATAGCAGTCAAATGGCGAGAGTACATTCCCGAGGCCAATCCGCTGGGCGAACGACAATTCCTCGAAGACTCCGTCTTCGTCGGTGATAACTGCACCACCAGTCGAGTCGGAGTGCCCGTTGAGATACTTGGTAGTGCTGTGGACGACGATGTCGGCACCCAGTTCAAGCGGGGCTTGGAAGTACGGACTCGCGAAGGTGTTGTCCACTCCGAACAGCGCGTTGTAGTTATCGGCGATGTCGGCTATCGCCCGGATGTCGCACAGCTGCATGAGTGGGTTCGTCGGCGTCTCTGTCCAAATCAAGTCCGTACCCGAATCGACTGCATCGGCGACGTTTTCGGGGTCACGGGCGTCGACAAAATCGACGTCGATGTCGAAGTGCCCGGCGGCGAGCTCTGTGAGCAGTTTTTCGGTTCCGCCATAGATGGAGTCTGCGGAGACGAGATGACCGCCTGGCGGAACCAACGTCAGTATTGTCGTGGAGATGGCAGCCATCCCGGAGGCGAATACCAATCCGTGATCGCCACCTTCGAGTCGCGCTATTTGGTTTTCGAGGGCTGCCCGCGTCGGATTGCTCTCGCGAGAGTAGTCGTGTTCATTCGAATCCTCCCCGCTGGCCCATTCGAATGTGGTTGAGAGATGAATCGGCGACACAACATCATTTGTCCCCCCTTTGGAGCGGGTGTTGTTCTCGCTGGATCCAACAGCGATAGTTGCGAATCCGTTCCCGGAGGGATGGTCGTTGTTTCGTGTCATGTGTGGGTCTCAGTAGTAGCCACGGGTGTTGCCACACGTATAGTTGAGGGGAGGTTCTTATCCACACGAACGAGTGACCCTATATCGATGTATCTCGTTACGTTCCGTCTTGATCCAGGGGAGTACGATTCGGAGTTCCACGAGTTGAACGACGCGATACAAGCGGCTGGCGAGGATACAGACGGGTACGTGGGTAAGCGGACGTGGCATTCCCCAGAGAGTGAGGAAGTTCTCGTCGTCTACTATTGGGAGTCGTTAGACGCGCTTGAGACGTTTGCCGCATACTCTGAGCACAAAGAGGCGAAAAAGCGGTGGACAGAGTGGTACGATGCCTACGAGGTCACCGTTACGGAAGTCATCGAATCATATGGGAGTGGATTTGGTGACGACGCAGATCCACCTGCATGGTGTATTACCTGTACTTAGCGTACAGTTGTTCCGCAAAACGTCGCATTCGCGAGCGAAGCGAGCGGTTCCCCGGACCGACCGAAGGGAGGTCCGG
>NZ_JBHUDH010000247.1:0-1059 GCF_042678005.1 Halolamina salina
CAGAGCGCGCCAGGCCGTACACGCGGCGACGCCCGCGGCGCCGGCCTCCTGGAGGTCAGCGCCATCGGGGAGGTGGACGACGCGGTCGGTAGGAATCGTGGCGTACTCCGCGTATGCGCCCTGGTGCTCGCCGTTCCCGATGCCGACCCCGAACACGCGGTCGCCGGCCTCGAACCCCTCGACACGGTCGTCCATCTCGACGACGGTCCCGGCGACGTCGACGCCGGGCGTAAAGGGGAGCCCGACCGGCTCGTAGGAGCCGTCGCGGAAGTAGGTGTCCACGGGATTGACGCCCGCGGCTGCGACCTCGACCAGCAGCTCTCCCTCGTCGGGATCGGGGCGGTCTATCTCCTCGACAGTCAGTACCTCTGGCCCGCCGTGCTCGGAGACGCGTACGGCTCGCATATTCGATGACAAGATGCGACGGCGCTTGAAAGGTGGTACCATTTCGATCGTTCGGGGGCGATCGGACCTGTTGGAGGGCGGTACTTACTCCAGCCAAGGTACATTCGCACACCTACTGGGCGGCTATTTCACTCTAAATCAGCTGGTGAGAATCCACCTCGATGTGATGAGCCGCTTCAGCAAGTACAGACGAAGACGTTACTGAATGCAGATTATTCGAGCGGTTCGATTTCGTCGCCGGGACGAATTGTCCCACTTTCGATGATGTCCGCTCGGAGCCCTCCTCGATGGGTGAGTGCCTGCAATACGCCGTCCTGGGTAATGCGCTGGAGATGATTACACGGTTCACACAGTCGATCCCCTCGACAGATGGCATCTCCGACTCGGAATCGTTGTCCAACGAGATGATTGAGTGCTACATCACGGGTTTCGATGTTTCGTCGATGTTCTCCCGGTGCGAGTTCGATTCCCGCTTCACGTTCGATTGCTGCTACAGCCTCTTGCTCGATCAACGTGAGGTCGTACCCATCGTGGCGTTCCTCATCTGGCTCCCACTCAACGAAGGTTCCCGTCTCAATCTCACTAAAGTAGCGATCACCTCGGAGTCCCTGTCCGGCAACTGCTTCAACGTCGGTCTGTTCTTCCATCTCCGCT
>NZ_JBHUDH010000248.1:0-1225 GCF_042678005.1 Halolamina salina
TTACCCCGTGTGGCGTGGCTGCCCGGCAGTGCTCTCTCGAACAACCGGTACACCAGTGGCCACCAATCGTAGTTCCTCTCGTACTATACGATCGTTCTCGTCAAGTACCATTACACCCCCAATAGATAGCAGCCGACCTGTCTCACGACGGTCTAAACCCAGCTCACGACCTCCTTTAATAGGCGAACAACCTCACCCTTGCCCGCTTCTGCACGGGCAGGATGGAGGGAACCGACATCGAGGTAGCAAGCCACGCGGTCGATATGTGCTCTTGCGCGTGACGACTCTGTTATCCCTAAGGTAGCTTTTCTGTCAGCAACCTGGCCCATCAAGGACCATGGTTGGTTCGCTAAACCACGCTTTCGCGTCAGCGTCACTCGTTGGGAATGACACTGTCAGACTTCCGTTTGCTCTTGCGCTCTTCCTCGGGTTCCCGACCCGAGTGAGGAAATCTTGGGGCGCGCTCGATATCTTTTCGAGCGCGTACCGCCCCAGTCAAACTGCCCGGCTACCGGTGTCCTCCGCCAGGAGTGAGAGTCGCAGTCACTACCGGGTAGTGTTTCATGTGTGCCTCGGTGGCCCGCTAGCGCGGGTACCTGTGTAGCGGCTCCTACCTACTCTGCACAGTAGCGACCACGTCTCAGCGACAGCCTGCAGTAAAGCTCTATAGGGTCTTCGCTTCCCCTTGGGGGTCTCCAGACTCCGCACTGGAACGTACAGTTCACCGGGTCCAACGTTGGGACAGTGGCGCTCTCGTTGATCCATTCATGCGAGTCGCTACTGAAGCGACAAGGTACTACGCTACCTTAAGAGGGTCATAGTTACCCCCGCCGTTGACGGGTCCTTCGTCCAATTGTACTTGGTGTTCAGATACCCGCACTGGGCAGGATTCAGTGACCGTACGAGTCCTTGCGGATTTGCGGTCACCTGTGTTGTTACTAGACAGTCGGAGCGCCCAAGACACTGCGACCTGCCTCGCTTGAGGCAGGCATTCCTTATTGCGAACGTACGGAACTAACTTGCCGAATTCCCTAACGTCGGTTGTCCCGACAGGCCGCGCCTTGCTCTGGCAGAGTACCTGTGTCGGATCTCGGTACGGTCATCGTGCTCCCTTTTCACGGGCTCTTGGTAACATCGACTTTCGCTATCTCGAGCTTCGCTCGCTTCCTGCCGTTACGGCGTCCACGAGCTTCCTCGATTCGACCGGGCGAAGACCCGGCTCGAT
>NZ_JBHUDH010000249.1:0-1255 GCF_042678005.1 Halolamina salina
AAGCTGTTACGCTTTTCTTAGAGGGTAGCTGCTTCTAAGCTCACCTCCCGGCTGTTTAGGGCTCGAGACTACCTTCCAATCGCACTTAATCCACACTTTGGGACCTTAACCCAGCTCTGGGTTGTTCCCCTCATGGTACCCAAGCTTACCCCGGGCACCGGACTCCCATCGTCCACGGCGTTTGCACGTTCGGAGTTCGACAGAGAGGCCGACTCCTCTCGGAGGCGGGTCTCTCAATCGGTCGCTCTACCGCGCAAACTACCTCGGATGAGGTCATGCTTCGACATGTTTCGGTTGGAACCAGCTGTTGCCGAGCTCGATGGGCCTTTCACCCCTACTCTCGAGTCACGGGAGGGTATTGTAGGACACCAACCCTAACGGGCCTCCACGTGCCTTTCGGCACGCTTCACCCTGCTCCAGAGTAGATCGCTCGGTTCCGGGTCGTATCCCTTCGACTCCCCGCGCTTGAACACGGTGGGCCTGGCAATGCTGCGCCCCTATCGGTTTCCCTACGCCTTCCCTGATAATCAGGTTAGACTCGCCAAAGAGATACACTCCCTAGTTCGTTTTTCAAAACGTACGACGGAACTTCGGCTCCCTCTTCGTCCTACTGGAGGCTCGCGCCTCGGTCGTTTTGAAGAGGGCCTTTCAAGCCCCGTCGCTCTATCGCCGACTGGTTTCATGCCCTATTGCACCGCCCTTCTCGGGGTGCTTTTCAGCGTTCGCTCACGCTACTTGTTCGCTATCGGTCTCGAGGAGTGTTTAGCCTTCGCGGTCGATGCCCGCGACATTCACGAGGGATATCCAACCCCCGCTACTCTAGAACTGGCGCACACTCTACTGGATCACGGTACGGGACTGTCGCCCTGTTTCGTGCTCTGTTCCAAGAGACTTCTCGTGATCTGTCGAGTGCTGGGAGCCAGCCTGTACACCACATGTCCTTGCGGATTCGGTTTGGGCTGTATCGCGTTCACTCGCGGTTACTAACGACATCGCAGTTGCTTTCTCTTCCTGTCCTTACTAAGATGTTTCAATTCAGGACGTTCCCCATTGCGCGAGGCAATTGCGGTGGGGATTCCCATTCGGAGATCCTCAGTTCTACGCTTCCATGCAGCTCCCTGAGGCTTATCGCAGCTTGGCACGTCCTTCTTCGGCACTCGAGCCGAGCAATCCATCAGCCGGCATAGTAGCCGTCTGTCGGTAATCGTCGTTCCACTGCAACCCGATATCGTACGGGTCCAGTGGGTGCCTGGAC
>NZ_JBHUDH010000250.1:0-1029 GCF_042678005.1 Halolamina salina
TTCGGCTTCAGGTGCGATAAAAATCCGTTCAATAGTTCCACTCCCGGTCATGTGTGCTATGCTGTTTGATAACAGGATAAATATTCGTATGGAAGATTTATCGACAGGTAACTCAGCGGTATGTTCGCACACCTAATTAACGGTCAATTCTCCATCGAAGGTGCGAGACAAATCTCAACACCATTCTGCATTTATCCCCTATATTCAGCAAGCCGATTGTGTAAGTTGGGAAGGCTTCAGCAGAGCCACTCCTCTCAGTATGTCGAGAATTATACTGCGGACTAGAATCAGGTTCTTCTAGACTCCCGTCGAGCAATTTTCAGCGGCTAACACGACCGGTATCGAGGGAATCGGGGGTATTTCACGATTCGAAGTGGCGAGCCGGAGGACCTCGAGAGACGCAGAACAGGTAAACCAGCGGTCCTCAGGTATCCAGATACGTCCGAAATAACCTTTGTTACCCCGGCGTCGAGCAATTTTTGAAATCACAGCATTACCTCGGAAGTCGTCGAGGTACTTTCTACGCCCTCAAATCGGCCCGACGGGGTTCTTCTCCGATTTGAGAACGTCATTTCGCCTTGCATATCGCGGATTTCGTCCAAAGAAAGAGGCGATATGCAATGTGCGAAGGCCGCCGGCTCTCTCAGGCCGAGGGGCCATCACAGGGGTAGTAGAGCCGAGAAAGTATCAGATGTAGCGTATAGATTGAGCGGTGCGTTTCGGTGGTGTCTGTTGCCCCCGCGAGGGGGTGGCGGGGCGCATCACGTGCCCCCGATAGACGATGGCTTCGGAACGACGCAGCAAGACACGAGCAGCGCATCACGCAGAAACCACACCCGACGCTGAGGCGTCGTGGGCGGACCTCGAGATGACGGTTCCGACCGACCGGGATCACGCGTCGGTCGTCGCGCTCGTGGAGTGTGCTCTCGTCGAGCTCACGCACGAGGCCGTGGGCGCCGTCTTCGTCTCACGGCAGGTCGGGCGGTCGACGCGGACACAGTACGTCGCCGCCGACGACGTCGGCGAGCA
>NZ_JBHUDH010000251.1:0-2106 GCF_042678005.1 Halolamina salina
TCAGCGCACGCGTCGTCACCACGGCCGCGCCCGAGTACCACGAGGTCCTCGCCGACCTCGGCGCCGAGACCGCCCTCGACTACGACAACGGGGACCTCACCGACGCCGTCCTCGAGGCCTCCGACGGCGGCGTCGACGAGATCCTCGACCACCGACTCGACAGCTACCTCCAGTTCGACGCCGACGTCGCCGCCCAGAACGGCCGCGTCGTCGGAATCGGCGAGAACGCGCCTAACCCCGCGTTCACGAACGACGGCGCCGCACGCTCGAAGGACGTCAACTACCAGTTCATGCTCCTGTTCAACGCGCCCGACCTCCGGGAGCCCCTCCGCGGCGTCGGCCACCTCATGGGGATCGGCGAACTCTCGATCGAGATTGCCCGCACCTACGACCTCGACGAGGCCGACCTGGCCCACCGCGACGTCATGGAGGAGAGCTACCTGGGGAAGCTAGTCGTCACACCATAACACCTTTTTCTCGTCGGGTTTTCGAGCGCCGCCCGAAGCGGCGCTCACTGCACCCTTCTCGAAAAAAATCTGCAGCAAAAACGCCGACCCTGAGACCCACACGGGATTGTAAGAATCGCTGATACTGCCGCGATTAACCTTCGCCAGAATCGCCGCAAATATTCGTATACCACAAATTGATGGACGTGAATGTCGACTAACCAACTTCATTTCGTGGATGTATTCGCCCAGGGGAAGTACACAGGGAACCAACTGGCGGTCGTCCGTGACGCTTCGAACATGTCTACTGAGGAGATGCTCGCGTTCACTCGTGAGACGAACTTCTCCGAAGCGACGTTTATCGAATCGTCCGACACGACAGAGGGGGGATACGACGTCCGAATCTTCGACCCCGCCGAGGAGATCCCCTTCGCCGGCCACCCAACACTCGGAACCGCATTCGTCATTCGCGAGTACCTCCGAGACGACTATCCGGAAGAAGTTCTGCTCAACCTCGGCGTCGGCCAGATTCCCGTTTGGGTCGAAGCCCACGACGGCGACGAGACCTACTGGATGCGCCAGATCGAACCGACCTTCGAGGACGAATTTTCCCCGGAACTGCTCGCAGATATTCTCGGGCTCAACACAGCGGATATCGACGACTCCTACCCGATCAAGCTCGTCTCGACGGGACTCCCTACCGTCATTGTCCCTTTGACCTCCCTCGACGCTGTCGAGCAAGCCGAGACGCAACCGGAGCCGTACTACAATCGGCTTATCGACTCCTATGGCAACGTGAACCTGCTCGTATTTGCGCCGGAGACAGTCGAAGACAACGACCTACACGTTCGCGTATTCGCCGACGCTGCCGGTGTTCCAGAGGACCCCGCGACGGGCTCCTCGAACGGTTGTCTCGCCGCGTACCTCGTCAAGCACAGCTACTTCGACACGGACGAAATCGAAGTCACTGTCGAACAGGGCTACGAGATGGACCGCCCCTCGCTCCTCCACCTTCGAGCGGAAAAATCGCCAGACAGTATCAACATCGAAGTCGGTGGCCGGGTGAGTCCCGTCTTAGATGGACAGCTTCGATAAACACCACGAGCGTCTCACTCACCACTCTCATCTTCTCGGTTAGGAGACTCGAGAGAGCTCTAATTATTGGCCTGTTTGTGCTGATTAGCTGTAGTTTTCGATGTGGGGACCTACTCGTTCGAGGCCTCCCACAAGCTCCTCTGTGTGAAGACGGAAACTAAGGCGGAATCGGTCGGGATGGCTGAATCCACTCTCTCAGTTTAGCACGCCAATTCTGACAGGCTCTGAGGGTTTTAACAGAGCGGTGTGACCCTACGGTAGCGCCGTCCGGAGGTCCTCACAGAGGTCATCAGGATCTTCGAGGCCAACCGACACTCGGACCAACGTCTCAGGGATCTCTGCGGTAGCCTCCCCGTGGCTCACCTCGTCGGGAGTCATCAACGATGGCACTTCGATAAGGCTCTCAACCCCACCAAGACTGGCTCCCGGCGTGAATAGGTCAAGCCCCTCGATAAACGCTTCAAGCTCGAGAGGTGTGCCGTCGAACTCGAAGGACAGCATCCCGCTGTACCCCGACATCTGCTCACTCGCAAGGTCATGTTGCGGGTGACTCTCGAGACCTGGG
>NZ_JBHUDH010000252.1:0-5442 GCF_042678005.1 Halolamina salina
CGTCGGATCGCGTGTCGGTCTGGTCGAAGGAGACCGACGAATCACTGGTCGTAGCCATTGTGTTCACCGAATCAAGTTCACGGCAACTGCGTCTGCTCAGACCGCGCCGCAGCCCTCAGGGGCGTTCAAAAAACCGCTCTGTCGGTCAGCGGAGCTCGTGGCGTTCGTTCGCAAAGCCAACCGAGACGAGGTACTCGAGGAACTCGTCGAACCGCTCGACGTCACTGGGGGTGTCGGTCGCAAGGTGACGTGCCCACTCGATGGCCCATTGGAAGGCGGGATCTGTGCCGCCCTTGCCGTGAATGTACCACCACCGGGCCGCTTTCAACACGACCAGCGGATTCGTCGGCGGCTGCTCACCGGCGAGCCCACGGGTGATGGATTCGATTTCGTCGGGCACGTCGGCGGAATCGACCTCCGCTGATTGCGTGTTGTCGATATCGACCGGGATCTCGTCGATCGAGACGTTGTCGGGACTCTGTTGTTGACTCACTGGAAGTCACCTCTGAGAGCTTTCGAAGGAGCCCTCGCCCTCTCGGGGGGCACGAAAAACAGGTCGCGAAGTCACGTCGGCGGGAGGTAGACGCTCTGCTCGCCGACGATCTCCTCCAGGTTGTTCCGGTGACGGTGGTTGAAGTAGCACTCGTAGCTGCAGTATCCACAGATTGCGCCGGTATCGTACTCGGCGACGTACGGGCCGCGGCGAGTTCGCCAGACGTTCGTCCCGCACTCGGTACAGGCGGCGTCCTCCAGATCGGCAGGACTCGGTCCCTCGTACTCAACGTTGAGCCCCTCGTTTTGCGGTGTCGTTTCGGGCCAGATTCCGTGGGTCCTCCAAAACTCACGGACGCGAGCGAGGCTGTGGCGCACCGTCTTTCGGACAGTGACGTGGTCGGCGTCGCGACCGCTGTCGTCCCAGCCGTCGGCCGTCCAGAACTCACCGAACTGCGCGCCGCGATGCAGCCCGTTCCAGTCGACGCCGACTATGTCGGCTGGTGGCTCGTCCGTGAGTGTCGGTCTGGTCAGCTGTCGAATGGCATCGAGCTGTTTGGGCGGACTCCCGCCGAGGATGTGGACGCGCCGCCCTCTCCAATCGGCAGGGTCGGAGAACTCGTGGGCCAGGCGGTCGGCGTATCCCCGTGAATACCCGAGGACGAGGGTCTCGGGAATCGCGTCGATTACTGCTTGGGACTTCGGAACGACGATGAGCTCGGCCTCTGGATAGCTCGCTTGGATCTCACGAGCAGCAGCGACGTGGGCGTCGACGTCGTCGATTTCGTCGACGTCCCCGATGACCCCGACATGAGGTTCGTACTCGAAGAAACGGTCGACGAACCGCTCCAGATCGGGATTCCGGAAATCGTTGTCGAGCATCCCAACGGGGAGGCTAAGGTTCTGATACTGCGCCTCCTGATACCCACAATCCTCGCGAAAGCCGGGAAGGAAGCCGAGGTCGACAGCGTCGACGACAAACGGGGCTCGATGCAGAAACGCCACGTAGTCTGCCTGTCTGGCGGCGGCGATTTCGCGGGCGGTGCTGGCGCTGGAGCTCAGCTTGAGGGACATGATTAGGCTCGCGAGGCCGCTGCTGGCTGCCCCGCACCCTTTCAGGGGCCCGAAAAACCGAGACTCAGTCAGTTAACCAACAATCAGGAAACCCACGCGGAATGTGTTGGTTAAGAATAGACCTTACTCTTCGTTCTCACGCAGCTCTTCAGCCTTCCACTTGAGCCGGCGCAGAATTTGCGTTCGATTCTGGTGGGCGTTCTCGTAGGCAACGCACTCCTGGAGGGTTTCCATATCCGGAATCGTCTCGATCCCTGCCTTGATCAGGCGCGTGTTCGGTGCCTCAAGCCGCTTTTCAGGCGGAAATTCGTCTGACGCCTCTGAGTCGTCTGTAGAAGTACCCATAACGGATGCCTCCACCTATCGAGGGCACGAGCAACAGCAGAGAATTGAAGCAGTAGATCTTGGGAAGGTGCACCCACTGCGAATGAGACCATCAATATAGAGGCCTTCACGACAGGATTCGAGCTGTCTCGAAGCCCAATCAGGCTTCCGAGGATTCGAGCAAAACGAGGTTCTGAACAGGGTATGGGTTATTCTCGCCGGCGAACTCGTCCTCAGGGACGTAATGCCAGAGGTGGCCGTCTACCAGGTAGAGAAACGACTCGCCGCCTTCTGCTTCAACTCTCACCCGCTTCCCGACATTGTCGTCTTCTTCCCAGCCGATCACGGTCAACGGCTCGACGGGCCATTCAAAGAATTTGACCGAGTCACCACGCTCCAACTCTTCAAAAGTCTCTATATCCCCCTGCTGTGGCTCTCGCGCGTCGAGAGTCGGATTATGCTCAATAGACATGGTCTCTGGGTACGCCCCTACTCACTTAATACTGTCAGCAGTGGATTCCAGCCGCTAGAACGGGAGCACGCCTGGCGTATTTTCTCTCCGACTGCTCTTAGCCCATCGCCTCTTGGAACCGCTCACGCAGCGCGTCCTCGCGCTCTTCGAACTGCTCGACTTTCTCCTGCAGGTCGTCGCTGACGCGCTCGATGCTCGCCAGCGCTCGTTCGCCGGCCAGCGAGGCCTGCGATCCGTCGTCGCCGTCCGCCTCTAACTCCTGCTCGTACGCCTGCTCAACACGCTCGATCGTGCCTTCCGGGTTGAACAGGATGTCGTTGGCGATCCGGACGTACTGATCGAGGGATGCCCCTTCTTTCCCCTGGAAGAAGTGTGTGAGCGCGTACGTCGCGCCGGAATGCAGCGTCCACATGTCGATCTTGAAGGGGGACGTCGCATTGGCTTCTGCATCGCCGGCGGCGCGCTCGGCCAGGTAGTCCGGGAAGCCCAGCAGGGTGTAGAACTCCGTGACGGTGAACGGGAGCTCCGAGAAGTCGAGGTCGATGTCCTGAGCGTCACGGATGAACTCGAAGAGGTCGTCGGCGACGAGTTCGACCTGTGCGAGGAGTTCCTCCCACCAGGTGCGGAAGTTCCGCACGTCGCCGACGTGTTTGATGACCTCCTTGTCGGTGAGCGAGCGCATCGTGTTCGAGCAGTAGCCATCCTGAGCGAACCCCTCCACGTAGACGGCGTGCTCGCCGAAGAAGTCGTAGCCCGACGTGACGCCCATCGTGATCGGGTCCGACCGGCCAGGAAGACGCACCTCGAGGCCGTCGAACATGATGTCCATGTGGACCTCGCCGCCGCCTCGGTAGCGCCGAATCTCGCCGAACATCACCTCACCCAGCGGCGCCCCGTCAATGGTTTCCTCGCGGAGGACTTCTTCCAGCGGCCCGTAGACGTCGACCGGGTTGATGATCGAGTAGCTGTCCGTGGGAACGTGGAACAACGGGTCCGTCTCCGCGTCATCATCTCGGGCCTGCTCACGGGCTCGACTCGGCTCCACGAGCGCGTTGAACCGCTCCGTCTCGACCCATTCGTCGGTGAAGGGGTTCTGGTACGCCACGGTGGTCTCGACGGCCTGCGGAAGATCACGGACCGCCTCGGCGAAGCTCACGGAGTCTTCCCCTCCGTGACGCTCTCGGTACCACTCGGGTAGTTCCGTGTCGGTACGCC
The DNA here is from genome assembly GCF_042678005.1 of Halolamina salina. Classification (GTDB taxonomy): domain Archaea; phylum Halobacteriota; class Halobacteria; order Halobacteriales; family Haloferacaceae; genus Halolamina; species Halolamina salina. The sequence goes on from NZ_JBHUDH010000252.1 coordinate 3,578, forward strand.
CGTCGACGCCAGCGAAGATGGTTCTGGACTCTGGGTCTTTCATCTCTGTCACCTCGAAGCAGGAACGCTCGTCGATCCGCGACTGCATCGTCTCGCGCCCTGCGCCCCTCTCCCGGGCGCAAAAACAACACCACGTTAACCAACGCCCGTCTCTGAATGGCGGGGAGTGTTGGTTAATCCAGATCCAGTCCACGGCTCGGATCAGATGTCGGAACTACTCAGATTCGTCTCTCCGTACCCGGACCTGCTCAGGATTTGGAACCCAGGGGTGTGCTTCCCAGCAATGCCGAGCGTGACTATGCGGTGAGTCGAACTCTCTACTACAGGATCCACACTCGTAGGTGGCATCGGTCCAAGGCTCGCTGACGAACATCGCTGTCACCGTCGTCGCCACCGGCTCGGGGGCCTCGCCCCGCGTAACGTACCTGTAGCCGAGAACCGTCCGTTGCCCCATCGCTGTTCGGGCGATCTCGGTTGGCTTGTCCTCGGGGAGATACACCCAGCGAACGAAGTCGTCGACCGAATTCTTGGCTGAGGGCTGGAGGATGAACCATCGCTCGTGGTCATCTCGGAACAGGTAGCGTTCGGTCCCCCTGTTTTGGAGGTATATTGGGTCACCCCTGCCGGGGACGAGCCGTAGTCCGAGCGACGGCGATACCGGTTTCAAAAGCTGGTCGACGACCGATGGGCCGTCATCTGTCTGGCTGTCCGAATCAGCCTCCGCTCCGAATTCATCGAGACTGGCATTCGTGGTCACGGGGACCACCTCCCGAGTGAGGCCTGTTCCCGGTCGGACTCAGCTGGAACTTCGCAGAGAAACCGCCACTTTGGCTGCTCTCGGATCTGCTTATCGGGGCGATTTCCCGCTTGGCCGGGGTCCGTTTTACCGGCACAGTGCCAGCCCTTGTCTCTGAGCGCTTTGATCATCGAGCCGTCGAAGTCGGCTCGCACGAACGTCAGCAGGAGCCGAACGCCTCGTCGCCGACCGTGCCGACGCACGAATCGTTCCATCGACCGGGCGAGGGCGGCAGAGGCGAGATTGGGGAAATCGACGCCGATGCAAATCCGTGCTGCCTCGACGATTTCGTCACCCTCGAATCGCGTCCCGTCGTACTCCAGCGAGCGAATCAGCGGATAGCGCCACGTAATCGCACCTAGTAGCTGGTCCTGGTAACAGAGTCCGTGATGGACGAGATTTGTCCGGGGGACATCGTCCATATAGGAGTGATGTGCTTCGTAGATCGCGCCGGCGACATGGCGCGGGATCGATTCGATATGGACGCGCTCTGCGAACCGCAAACCGAGCGGCGCCGTGACCGGCTGCCCCTCCCGATGGATGGGACACGAGCACCCCTCGGGGGTAGGCGTATACTGGAAGCCGGTACTCCGTATTTGGTCTAGAGAGTGAGTTTCGGTCACGAGTCGGTGTCGTCGGTGCGCTCCTGTCGGTCGTTGTATCGCTCCAGTTCACGCCCGAATTTCTCGAGCGCCTCGACACCACGTTCGAGGAGCTGATGGGTGGCTCGCGCCAGTCGAAGCGTCTCCATCAGTGCTCCCCCTCCGGGGGTTCGATGAGGTCGTTGCTCTCTTCGGCGAGTTCTTGGATTACCCGTTCCACGTCGGCCTCCTCAACAACCGTCCGATGCGCGAGCGGAGCAGGATATGCACGGTCGCCCTGGCTGCAGAGCACGACCAGCCACTCGTCGCTTCCATCCCCGAGTACGATGTAGTGGTCGCGATCAGCGCGCTGGAACACTCTTCGATCAGGGCGAGAGACGGCTCGCCAGTTCTCGGGGAGCGTCGGTGACGGCCGTCCGCCGTCGGCGAGGGCGACGACGTCGTCGGTAAGGGTCGCCATCGCGGCG
>NZ_JBHUDH010000253.1:0-3649 GCF_042678005.1 Halolamina salina
GCACCCTGCGGTCACAAGTGGTCATGCTCACTCCGCGGTGCCGTTCGTGGTCGCTGTACGAACCGCTACGTCTCACGCGGGAGTACGGAAGAAACGCCAGGACTGGGATTTGAACCGGAATCAGACGGTCGACCTCGCGCTGCTCGGTCGCTGCGACTGATAGGGGTTCAAATCCAGTCAGATGTTGTTTTCCGCAGTCGGTTCGCTCGTCGCTCCGCTCCTCGCTCACGTGGACTGCGGAAAAACGCCAGGACTGGGATTTGAACCCAGAATCCCGGAAGGGAACACGCTTTCCAGGCGTGCGCCTTACCGTTCGGCCATCCTGGCTCGGACGAATCTACCGCCCTGTGTGGGTTAAGTCCTTCCTTTCGTCCGCAGTCGGTGCTCCGTCGCGTACGCGACGCCGGCGGTCAGCAGTCCGACGCCGACCGCGACGGCGCCCACGGCCGGAATCGACACCGGCACCGGAGCGACGAGCAGTTGATACCCCTGCACCGCCGCGAGGAAGGCCAGCAGGCCCACCGCGCCCCACAGCAGCGCCGACTTCGTTCGCGGGGTCACCTCACTCGACGCTGACGACGGCCTCGATCTCGACGCCGACGCCCTTGGGGAGCGCGCCGGCCTGCACGGCGCTGCGGGCCGGCGGCTCGTCGCCGAAGAAGCTCGCGTACGTGTCGTTCATCTCCTCGAAGTCGTCGATGTCGGCCAGGAACACCGTCGTCTTGAGCACGTCGTCCATCGACGCGCCGGCCTCCTCGACGATCGCCTTGAGGTTCGAGAGCGACTGCTCGGCCTGCGTCGCGATGTCCTCGTCGTCCAGCAGTTCGCCGTCGGGGGTCATCGGGATCTGCCCCGCGGTGAACAGGATCTCGCCGTTCGTCGTCGCCTGACTGTACGCGCCCACCGCCTCGGGGGCGTCGTCGGTGTGGACCGTCTCCTTCATGGCCGGAACTGGCGCCGGACTCCCCTTAAGTCCAACTGACCGCGCCGGTAGTGTCAGATAAGCTGATTCCATGCGAAGGCGAACACTTGAAGCCAATTTTCGACGGTGTTTGCTTCGGTATGGCTGAAACAGTTTGAGAACTGGTTGGTTCGGCGTTTTAGTTCTCGGAAGACACGTTCGACGCTGTTTCGATTACCGTATTTCTCGTATCTGTAATCGAGGTCATGGCGGTGGAGAGTTGCTTGCAGCCACGGTGCAGAATCGACGAGAAAGACTCCGTCATTAATCAGCGCGGTGAGATTGATAGGTTAATTTCCTGATATAACCACCCTTCTGAACGTCGGTTCAAAAGGATAGAATCTATTCAGCTAGTTCTGCAATTCGTTCTTCTAGGTTTGAGACATCCTCTTCGTTTGTCTCGTAGTGGTGAGAGTAGAAGCCGATCCCAAATATCAGTAGAAACACACCACCTAGTAAAAATATAACCCTAGCAAGACTATGTGGGCGCGTTTCGTTAAGCATGAGATTAGTAAGGGTGATAATTGAAATGTTAAATAATATAGTAAAAGTGACTAAAATTACTCCGCAAATCCCTGCGAATACGGATATTGATTTAATTGGGTCTTCTATTCCGTCTGAAATCACATCTCTTAACATATCTGTTATCAATTGTCGAATTTCTCCAGGAATAAGCCAGATGACTCCAATATAGATAATAGCGGATAGAACTACAGCGCCAATCCGAACATGACTAGACATTATTTTGTCGTGTTTTATAAATGCCTGAGAATCCTGCGATCACAAACCCAATACCAATCACCGCAAGTAGACCTACTGAGGTGTATCCAACAACACCCGACAAGACGCTAGTAACTCTATCTGAGATATAGAATGTGAAGAATAATACGGCAAATCCGACTGCAGAGATAGATACGGACTCGACAAGACGCCTTTGCCAACGAATTTCTGTATTTTCTTTGTGAAATTCTATAGTTCTATCTTTGAATTTATTCAGTGCTGGAATCGTATCTTTTTCAATGTCATACTCATTACTGAGATCTTCCTGTAACCTATCCGAGATAATGTGTGGTATTTCAGTTTGCTCTTCTAATATTTCTCCATCACTCAAGATATCCTTAGTCTCTTCTCTAGCAACATGCTGTAGGTAGGCATCCCACGAAATAATCGGTTGTGTGTCTTCGCTATCTTCTTCTATAGAATGATATATCTCATCGTTCGTCGTACCCTTCTCGTTCAGCGTGGGTTCTGTGTCTAGAGTATCTTTATTTGGTGATAATGGACTAACCTCAGTCTCAATTCCTACCTCATCTGCACCTTTTGGCCCATGACCTCCTGAGGTATCGATAATCGCTTTATTATCGGACATCATCGATCACCTAAATACCTAACTTCCCCGTCCCATTTGCCTAGCAATATATCTACTTCTGCTAGCACATTTGTCCAGTTTTCTGTTTCACTCCGACTTTTGTCCCACTCCTGTAATGCTAAATCCATCAACTCACCAACTCTCTCACCCACCCACGCATCAATTTCGGGGATCAAGTCTTCAGCTATCAGCGTATAAACTTCTAATGTAACAACTGCTATATTGGACTGGCGCTCCTCAACAAATGAAGAAAGTCCTGCAGAAACAGCCTCAGAAAACCCGTTTGGGTCAGGTGATGCGGAATTATCTATTATACATTCACTAAATTGGAGGTTATCAATACCCTTTAGCAGTATTGATTCCAATAGATTCTCCGGCAATTTTGAATATATCTTTTGAGTAGTTTCCCCTAATTGCCCGGATTCGTCATTTTGTATAAATTCGCTAATTCGTCTCCGGAACTGGGTCTGAAACCTATCTGTCGCCCAAGTATTTAACAATTCGAGGAGTAGTTTAACATGTTGCATCCACGAGCGGGTGAGAGTATCATCGTTTACTACAGCGGTGGAGCCAACCCTCTGTAATGTCTCTCTACATTTATGATAACGCGAAAAATCCTCTTCTTCAGCCTGTCTCAAAGTTTGGCGGAAGGCTGTGATCTCTGACGGTGGCATTTATTCACGGGGTATGAGGTGGGACGGATAATATTTTTGGGTTGCCACTTTCCGATTGTTTCCAGAAAACATCCTATTGACCAAAATTTCATGATTGTTTCTTAATCAACCTTTGGGTTCTATTAGTCATAAAAGTCATATTTATGGAAAAATCTACACACTCGGCGCGACCCGCGGCCGACGCTTCAAGTACGATGGCGCGCCAACGACGATCGTGCACCGAACCGTCCACCGCGCCCTCCGAGCAGTCGCCGTCGCCGCGGTTGCCCTCCTCGCGCTCGCGCTCCGGCGCGCCCGGAAGCGCGCTCGCGAGGTCCCGCTCTCGCCGATCACCGCCGGCTGGTACGTCGGCCCGGGGTTCGTCGAACGCGAGGGGTTGACGACGGGCGAGGAGCCTGCGGGCGAGGTCGCCGACGTGGCCCACTTCGCGGGCGAGACGTTCGATCCCGAACGGCTCCACCCCGAAGTACGGCGCTTCTACGAACGCACCGCGGAGTACGAGATGCGCTACCGGGCACAGTGGCACCGACCGTTCCGGACCGGCGCCGCCGTCGCGAGCCGGCTCACGAGCCGGATCGAACAGCTCAATCTGCCGGGGCCGGGCGACGAGTCGTGGCACCGGCTGGAGAGTCAGTTCCTCGACGT
>NZ_JBHUDH010000254.1:0-56871 GCF_042678005.1 Halolamina salina
CGCGGAGATCCCGCTCGCGGAGCGCCGCGAGCCGATCCCCGAGCGCCCGTACAGGAAGGTGAGCGTCCCGTGTGCCGACGACGCCAAGGTCGACGCGATGGCTCGCCTCGCGGAGACGCTGCCGGAGCGGTTCCCGGAGGCGACTGTCGACGACGAGTACGGCGTCCGACTGGAGCTCCCGGACGCGTCGTGGGTACTCGTGCGACCGAGCGGGACCGAGCCGTACCTCCGGATCTACGCGGAGAGCGAGGACGTGGAGACGCTGTCGGAGGCGGCGCGGACGGTCGTCGAGGACGCGATCGCCGAAGCAGAGTAGCCCGGCTCTACGCTGACGCGATCAGTCGGTCGTGCTCGATCTTGATGCAGCGGTCCTGCACGAAGTCGAGGCCCGCCTCCTCGGCCAGTTCGGCGGCTTCGTCGTTCTCGATTCCCAGTTGGAGCCACACCGCGTCGGCGTCGCCCCGGCTCTCGTGGCGGTCGATCACGTCCTCGACGACGCCCGGCGTCTCCTCGCTGGGCCGGAACACGTCGACGAGGTCGATCTCCTCGTCCACGTCGGCGAGGGAGTCGTACGCCCGCTCGCCGAGGATCTCGTCGGCGTAGGGGTTGATCGGGACGATCCGGTAGCCGTGCTGCTGGAGGTAGTTCGGGACGTCGTGGGCGGCCTTCCCCTCGGTCGTGGAGCAGCCGACGACCGCGATGGTGTCGGCGTCGAGCAGTTCGCGCAGGCCGTCGTCGTCGGTGATGGGCATGGCTGTCGGTTGTGGCTCCACGGTGATAGGTGGTCGGCTCAGGCGTCCGCGAGGTGGATCACCGGCTCCTCGTCCTCGCGTATTTCGACGACGCCGTCGAACAGCTGTTTGAGCGTGTTGAGCGTCTGCTGGTCGTGGGCCGTCTCGTCGATGCAGTAGAGTCCGAGGCCGTCGACGCTCTGGACGCGGCCGGTGAACACGTGGAGGAAGCGGAACACGGTCTGGAGGTCCGAGTACATCAGCAGCGTCGTCAGCGAGTGGAGCATCACGCGGTTGTTGGTGATGTTCCGGTCCTGGTAGAACGCCTGCAGGAACTCCGAGAGCTGGATCCCGATGCCGGTCATGTCAACGGGCGATGAGGCGTACTTGACCCGGTTTCGCTCGGGCACGTCGTCACCCTGCTGTTTCGTCACGCAGTCGACGACGGCGACCGGCCGGCTCTCGTAGCTCGTCCGCTCGGCGAAGCGTTCGAGCATCACGTCGCCGCTGTCTTTGGTGGTGACGATGATCGACCCCTCGCCGTTCTCGGTGCCCGCAGCCAACAGATCGAGACAGAGCGCCCGCTTGCCCGAGAGCGGCGGTCCCGTGAACAGGATGTTGGTCCCGGGCTCAACGGTCGCGTCGAGATGTGGCTGGAGATCGTACATTAGGCGGCGGAGAGCGGACAGCGGGTAGATCCTACGGTGACGCGGTACCCAATCTGCCCAGGAGTCATCGGATGGTTAGACGATGCCCTGAGGCGTTATTATTCTTTGTGATTGGTGGATGATCGGGGGCGCCGACGACGCCGACGCCGGCGGGCGAACTGCCGTTCCGAACCGAGTGACTTAACTGTGGGTCTGCAGTACGAAGGCGTGTCGGGCGCTTAGCTCAGCCTGGACAGAGTACTTGGCTTCGGACCAAGCTGTCGCGGGTTCAAATCCTGCAGCGCCCATCCTTCTGCGTGACGATCAACATTTGGCAGACGGCGGTACGACCCTTATAAAGTAACCCCTCCGCGGCCGTGTTGATTTCATCACGCTCCGGAACGGGGGTCGCCGGTGTCATGCGATTCGCCTACATTTGAATATCACTCAGGACACATAATACTTGGGTGGCAGTCGATCTGCGCCTACTCGCGGTCGTCAAACGAGGTCGAAGATCGGTTCCGCCGCGAAGCTTATCGAATCCCGCCCGGCTGTGTTGATGAGGCGCTAGAGTACGGCGAGTCCCGCGGGAACAACTGATAATCGACCACCGGCGGGTTCTCGATGAGGTCATCAGGGATACTCGCCGGATCGCGCAGCAGATCGAGCACCCCAGTCAGATGTTGGACGCCGACTGCGGCGACGATCGTTTCACCCTCGTCTTGCTCCGCGAGCGCGTGCAGGTGACCCGCCATCACGGCGTCGCGGTCAGCAATCACGGTCTGGAACTGATCCGGGACGCGTTGTTCCGTTATCTCGCGCCACCGGCGAATCGCCGGAAGATTCAGTTCGCGGTACGTAGAGCGCGTCAACTCCTCCGGCGAGTCAAGGTACCCGAGTTCGGTAAACGCCTCGGCGTCGATTTCCGCGAAGTCCGCCGTGCTCTCGTACTCTCATGTGTCGATCCCGGCGAGTAGCAGGTCGTACCAACGGTCCGTGATGTACGCCGCAGCCTCGACTTCGTCACGAGGTGGCCGCCGCGCGTCCTGCACATCCGGGTGGTACTGCTGGATCGCGTCGGCACACGCTTCGACGGCGACGACATCAGGCCCGTACCGCGTGATCGCCCCGGTTACCCGAGCGATCGCAAGTGGAGTACTGTGCAGGACTCCCAGCACGTGGATGCCGCCGACGCGTCCAGCCGTGTCGCTGTTCGTGATCCCGGTCGCGTCGATAGGTCGCCGGTCCTCAGGCATCGCCGTCCACCCCCTGGGAGGCAGTTGAACAGCCTGCTTGGTGGAAAACACCCCCGGTGAGCCGTACTTTCACGAGTCGTGCATTCACATGTCGGAACTGCTTCATACGGGCGACAGTCGAGAATCCACTTAAAAAATTGCAAAGTTGCCGCGCCAAATCTCAACAACTCTCGACCGAGTCAACAGGTGTTGCCCACTGTTCGACGAAGAGAGACCGACCGTCAATCTTCGAAGAGCTGTCGTGCGTACCGATAGATCGGCGCACCGAGCCAGTCATGTCCCTCTGGGATCTTCTCAAAGGCGGTTTGCGCTCGTTGTTCGGACCACGTCCCTCGATTGACAAGCGCTCGGAGCACGATAGGGGACAACATGACATCGGCGTCCACCAATTCTTGAAGCTCGGGGAGCGCTCGATAGTCGTCGGTGACAAGAAACGATGTGTCCCGGGTTCGCGTCGCCGCGACGCAACTTGCCTCACCAGCATCAATGCGGCTAGTCTCAAACGCTTCGGCCTGTGTTTCGATGATACTGAACGCGTCCTCGCTGCCGAGCAGTTTGACGGCCGGTCAGTACCTGAGCCCCTACGTTTTTCGTATCACGCTTCCATCACTCGCCCGTGAACAGAACCCTGCTCACCTTCGCACACGACCAGCAACCCCGGTACTTTGCTCCTGGTCACGATCTCGAGGTGTACGACGAAGACGACGACACGTGGGAACCACTCGGAGCCTCTCCGTACTCACTGTCAGATTTTGTCGATACAGAAACAACCACTGCCAAGGCTGGCCCAGTCCCGATCCGCATCGCCAGCGACGAAGCAGCGCAGTACCTCGAATACTGCCAAGCCGGGAAGATCGGCGACACACTCCACGCTGAGACCGAACTCAACCGGACTTGCCTCGTCGCACTCGCAGACGCTGGGTACACGAGCGTCGACGACCTCCTCGGTACAGCCGACGCCGTCGACATTGAACGAGACACGGGTGTCGACCGTGACATCATCCAATCGGTCGCAGCGAACCACGTCGGTGGATTCTCCACCGGCGACGCATTCACGAGCGGCGGTCGATTAGCCGGCCTTGACCCGCAAGACGAATTCCACGGGTGGGAGTTGACGGCCAACAGTTCGAGCCGCATCCGCTGGGAATCCACTGGCGGCTTCCGATTGACGGCCACACCGACACCTGACGGGACAACAACGATCACGACGAACGCACCTGATGACCACCGGCATTCGTGGTACCGGAAAGGCTGGTCCCCATCGGTGAGCGATGCGGATGAACTCGATCCAGAGGCAGCACTCGAAAACGCACACGAATGGTTGGTGGACAACCAGCTCGAATTCACCGACGACTTACAAGCAATACAGCACATCGGGCCCGCGACCGCGGACTACCTCGCATTCGAATACGAAATCACGTCCTTCGACGCGCTCGCGACGTTCATTGACGACGAGCCGGGAGAGTTCGACGCGATCTTCGGGGAGCAAACTGAGGAAGTCGAAGCAAGTCTGGAAGCGGAACGAGAACAATAGCGACGCTGAGAATTTGCGGATAAGCAACTGAGTAGCCTGCACTCCTGTGGCTTCACTACTACTTAAATAAACAGTCAATATGATTACCATTATCGCTATACGGCGGCGGATTTCGTGAAATGAGGAACCCTATGGTATATGCGAGTCTATGATGTGACATGGCTGGGAGCACGGGCCACAAACCAGCGCCCTCGCAGATCGCCCAAGACCAGTTATCCCTGTTCGACTCGCTGTCGGACGCCGATCCAGAGCGGATCCTCCCGCTCAGCATGCTCGAGACACAGCACTACTGTGAGCAGAAAGCACAGTTCCAACGTGACCAGGGCTGGGATGAAGAGTCACTCCCGGAGCGGCTCGTTCGAGGCCGCGAACAACACAGCGAACTCGCCGAAACAACGGCCGCAACCGATGACGAGTATACGCTTGAGGACGTATGGGATGAGATCCAGTCAGGGGATGTGTCGCTGATCTACCCCCCATTCGCACACGAACTCGTGAACATGGTACTGGTGGGCCGCCCGATGTTTCTCCGGTTCACCGAGAGTCAACCATCCCAACTGACGCTCGTTCGCGGCGTCACCAAAGACCCGTACACGGAACGACTCTTCCCAAACGAGGAGTTCCTGCTGTGGTGTCACGGTAACTTGCTGGACCGGATCGGGTTCGACGTCTCAGACCTTTCGGTTCGGTACCTCAAGTACCCGCAGTCGAAGTTCGACGCCGTCGAAGTGAGCAGAGCACAGCTTCTGCTCGCCGCCGAAGACGGTGACGACATCACCGTCCAACTCGACGAAGACTCCTCACTGCATCCGAACATTCGCCGCCATCCGATCACGTACGAACGGGACAGTGAACGCGGGAAGCAACTCCGGGCGTACGCAGCGTTCTGGCGAGACGGTGGCGATGACCCTGACGGTGCGAATCACTGGAAGCAATGTGCAAGCTGTCGCTTCCGCGCACAGTGTGACTTAGCCCTCGTAGACGGGGACCACCGCGGGTGACCACTCATGAATGCACACACGCCGATCGGCCGAATACTGCACAGTCGAAGGCAAGCACCGGAGCCAACACTCCGACCAGCAGTAACTGGAGGTAGTCCATGATCGGTCTCACGGTCCTCCCCGGGACGACGATCGAACGGTGTGGAAGAACCCAACTCAAAGACATCGTCCACTACTTCGACTCTGAGATCGTCTTCACCCCGGACCAGGTCCACGAACCGTTTCTCCAAGACACGCTCCCGGATTCCGTGGAGGTGATGACCCAACCGCTTGCCCGTGGCCGGGCCACTCAGATCGCGTGCGATGACGATACGCGGATAGTCTGGGCCTCGACACCGGCCGAACTGGAGGAAACCATCCAGTTAACACAAACTGGTGCGCCCGAGGATCGCCCGGAGTGCTATATCCTCTCCGATCAGTTGAGCGTCTCCGTCGATCTAATCGACTTGGAAGCCCATCTCGACGGCCTCGCAGAGTACCGAGCCCCGTTCGACGAGCACGATGCCGTTGACGCGTTCACGCACCTCACTATCGAAGCGAACCCGAAGTACCGCGCAGAGTGGGACGGCATCGATGTTCAAGGCGTAATGCCCGGGGCAAACAAACAGCAAGGAGCCAGCGGCGCAGGCGTCGCACACTTCGAACTACAGGACGATGGTGTCGTCGGGGAAAGGACGAGAGAACTGGGGAACTTCGGGCTTCAAGCCGTCGACCAGGTCGGCCGGGCACGCGCCGCGACGCTCAGGGACGCCGGCATTCAATCCCGACAGGACCTCGCATCAGCCTCAGTACACGAAATCTCCCAGCTCTCGAAGTTCGGGCAGAAAACAGCCAGAACAGCAATCGAATCCGCACAAGTCATCGAACACGGCGAGATCCGGAAAGCACCGGGAGCAAGCCTTCCCGCGAACGACCCGATCTTCATCGACATCGAGACGGATGGCCTCAACCCAACGGTCATCTGGCTCATCGGCGTCTACCTCCCGTCACAAGACGACCGGTATATGCCGTTCATTGAGACCGACCCGGCGAAGCCAGCAGCGGCGCTCGAAGCATTCCTCTCCTGGCTGTCCGAACACGGTGCCAACCGGCCGATCGTCGCCTACAACGGGTGGGACTTCGATTTCCCGGTCATCGAGGAACACATCGTCGAGCACTGCCCCCAATACTTCGACTTCTGGGACAGCACACACCGATTCGACCTGTACGACTGGGCAGTTAGACAGAACAACGCACTCCTCCCCGGGTTAACGAACAAACTCGACGACGTCGCGCCAGCACTCGGCTGGGACCCACTCGACACCGGGCTCACGGGCGCTGAAGTCGGCCGGCTATTCCAACGATACGCTGCGAATCCGTGCCCCGCCACCGAGCTGGATTGGGAGCGACACAAACGGTACTGCGAGGACGACGTTCGTGCACTCGCCCACATCTATGACCAGGTCGAAACAGCAACGCAGCGACTGACGACCAGCAGCCGCGGATCCACCTCAACAACCGAAGACAGCACGTCCCAAGGAACACTCGACGACTTCTAACAATGAGCAACACCACCCCTTCACTCGACACGGTCCTGAACACCGACACGCTCGAAGAAACGTTCCCCGAGTACGAAGGCCAACTCGTCGACACGATCACAGACCCACCGAGAGAGGCAGACCGAGTCCCCGCCACCGACGTGCTCCCCGAGACGCTCGCAGCCTCACTCGAACACGACCTCTACAGTCATCAGGCCGCGGCGATCCAGGAGTTACAGGCCGGCAACAACGTCACCGTCTCCACGTCCACATCCTCCGGGAAAACGTGGATTTACACGCTGTACTTCTGCCTTCGGAAACTGCAGGACCCGGACGCCCGCGCCTTATTCCTGTACCCAACGAAAGCACTGAGTTCAGATCAGGAACGAGCGATTAACGACCTGTTCGATCAACTCGGCATCGACGCCCTCGCCGAGACGTACGACGGTGATACGAAAGACGACCGGAAGAAACTCATCAGGGACCGCGTCGACGTCGTCATCTCCAATTTCGCCGGGATGAACCAGTACTTGGAGTCCCACATGAAGTGGCGGGACGTCTTCCAGAACTGCGAACTCGTCGCCGTCGACGAGTGCCACACGTACACCGGCGTTCACGGAATGCACGTCGCATGGGTCATCCGGCGACTCCGACGACTCCTCGACCACTACGGCTCCGACCCACAGCTCGTCTGCTCAACAGCCACCATCGGGAACCCCCGCGAACACTCCGAGCTCCTGACTGGGACCGATTTTCAGGTCATCGACGACGACGGCAGCCCGCACGGCCGCCGGGAAATCGCGTTCTGGGAGCCACCGCTTCAAGAAACAGACGGGCCCGTCGATGCGTTAGAAGAGGACGAAATCCTCCCGTCGATGCGTCGGAACGCCGACGACGAAGCCGCAGGCGCCCTCGTCCACCTCGCTAAAAACGACGTGCAGACACTGATGTTCACCGACTCACGCCAAGGCACAGAAATCGGTGTGAAACGCGCGATCGAGGCTGCCCGGGACCATCCAGACAGTAACTATGTCGACATCGACCCGTACCACGCCGGCCTCAGCAAACAGAAACGCCGCGCCATCGAGAACAAACTGAGCAGCGGCGATCTCGACGGTGTCATCTCAACGAGCGCCTTAGAACTCGGAATCGACATCGGATCGATGGACGCCACCGTACTCGCCGGGTACCCTGGCACCCGTCAATCCTTCTGGCAACGAATCGGCCGCGCCGGCCGCGGCACCACCGACTCCCTCTCCGTATTCGTCCCGCAATCCGACGCGATCGACCAGTACATCCTGAACAACCCGGCGTACGTCCTCGAAGAAAACGTCGAGGATGCCGTCGTCGACCTCTCAAACAACCCCGTCTACGCCAAGCACGTGCTCTGTGCTGCCTCCGAACACCCACTCACAGAAGCCGATGCGGAGTGGTTCGGGTCCGAAGACCGGCTCGCCCAGGCCATCGACATGTGGCAGGCGGCTGGGCAGATGGTCGGTGATTTGGACCGCGGAGCGCAGTACAACGGGTCCGCCCGGCCCCAAAGCGACATTTCGATGTACGCCACCACGGACGAACAGTACGAAGTCCGGCAGGAAGACGGCGACATCGACATGGAACCCCTCGACAAAGAACGGGTCTACCGCGAGTTCTACCCCGGCGCGCTAATCCTCCACGATGGTGTTCAGTACGAGGTGCAAGACGTCGTTGAAGACCGCATCCGCCCGCACGTGACCGTCAAAAAGTCCCACTCCCCGAACTACACGCAAGCAATCCACGATAAGCAAATCACCGACCTAGAAGTCGACCGCTCGTACGACCTCGGAAACGGGTACCAGCTCTGTGCCGGCATGGGGACCGTGCACATCAACTACAGCGCCTACAACGTCATCAACATTCACACCGGCGAAGTCGTCGAACCGCTCGTCCCCATCGACCTGGACCCGATCTCAATCCGAACGCAACTCATGTGGATTGCGTTCCCCGACCAAGCGATCACCCAAGTCCTTCGAGAAATCCCAGCCGATTCCTACATTCAGCCGACTGAGAAATCTGAGTTCGCATCGCTGGGCGAAGAAGAGTACACGATGACCGGCGGCCTTCACGGCGGCGAACACGGCATGATCAAAATGGCCCCCCTCGAACTCCGATTAGACAACAGCGACATGGGCGGACTATCTACCCTTCACCACCCAGAGGTCGAATCCCCCGTATGGTTCATCCACGACGCCGTCGAAGGCGGCATCGGATTCGCCCACAGCATCTACGAAAACTTCCAAGCAGTCGCACAGCGAACCCTTGACCGGATCGACGATTGTGACTGCGGGCGTGATGTCGGCTGCCCCGCCTGCCTGATGAGCAACCAATGCGGGAACCAAAACGAACCACTCCACCGACCAGCCGCCGTGAGTCTCCTCCGAAAAGCGATCAACCAAGTCGAAACAACCACATCCAACTGAGTTTACAACCCCGGATTCGCCTTCTCGGTCAAATAGGCAGCCCCTCAAGAGCCATCGGGAGTAGTGACACTCTCTTCGAGGAGACTGTTTATTTGTGCAGCAGTTCTCGTTCGAACCATGCCCCCCAAGGAAACACAGGAACTCACAGAACGGTTCACTCAATTCTACCAGCACTTCTACGAAGACGAGATTGAGGAACTCGCTGACGCATACCCGAACGACCGACGCTCACTCTACATTTCCTACACCGACCTCTTCACCTTTGACCGTGATCTCGCTGAAGACTACCAAGCGAAACCAGCGCGAATGCGAGAGTACGCTGAGGAAGCACTCCGCCAGTACACCCTCTCAGCAGACGTGAGCCTCCACGACGTCCACGTCCGACTACATAGCCTCCCGACAGAACACGAGCGGAGACTCACCGACATTCGCAGCGATGATCTTAACGACCTCATCCGCATCTCTGGAACCGTCGAATCAACCTCCCGAATCAAGAGCCGCGTCGTCGAAGCCGCGTTCGAGTGCCAGCGCTGTGGGACGATGACCTACATACCGCAACCGGCTTTCGGAGAGAAAGAACCACACGAGTGCCAAGGCTGTGAACGACAAGGCCCATTCGAGATCCACGACGACCAATCCGAGATCAAAGATTTCCAGCGAGCACGGATCCTCGAACGAACACCAGGAGACGGCGACGAACTCAACCGCGAATCAATCGTCATCCACCTCGCCGATGACCTCGTCGACGAACTCACACCCGGTGAGACAGCCTCGATAACCGGCATTCTCACACGAATCAGCGACAGCAACAACTACTACGACGCCACGATCCACGACAAATTCATCGACGTCGTCTCGACAGCAGACGCAGCCGAGTACCCGCATCTCACTATCACCGACGAGGACATCGCCGCGATCGTCGAACTCTCAAACGATCCCGACGTCATCGAGAAGATCAGTCAATCCATCGCCCCAACCGTCTACGGCTACGACCAAGGAAAGCAAGCGCTTGCGATGCAGCTCTTCGGCGGCGTCACAAAACGACTCCCCGACGACTCACTAATCCGCGGCGACATTCACCTCCTGTTCATCGGCGACCCCGCCACGGCAAAGACGACACTCCTGAAAGCAGCGTCAAACCTCGCACCGCGCTCCGTCAACGTCAACGGAGCCCAGTCAACAAAGGTCGGGATCACTGCCGCCGCGACACCCTCAAGCGGCGAATCCGACCCGTGGGAACTCCAAGCCGGAGCCATCGTCCTCGCCGACCACGGACTCGCGTGTATCGACCACCTCGACGGGCTGCCTGAAGACGCACAGATCGCATTGGAGGGACCGATGGCACAGCAGGTCCTGAACATGAGCAAAGCCAGTGTCACGGAAACACTACCGGCTGAAGCGTCCGTACTGGCAACAGCGAACCCGAAGTACGGGCGGTTCGACCAGTACGAACCAATCGGCAAGCAGATCGACCTCATGCCAGGACTCATCTCCCGGTTCGACCTGATCTTCACGTTCACCGACCAGCCCGACCCGGAACACGACAGCGAGTTAGCCGAGCATGTGCTTACGACCAACCAAGCCGGCGAGATAACCGCCCAACAAGAGAACTGGCAGAACGGTGAAGTCCCTGACTCAGCCGCCGAGAGCATCGAAGCAGTGACCCCAGCCATCGACGCCGAGTTACTGCGGAAGTACATCGCCTACGCCAAACGTAACGTCTACCCAACGATGTCTGAAGCAGCGAAGGAGGCAATCGAAGAGTTCTACGTCGACATGCGAGCAAAAGGAGCCGACGAAGATGCCCCCGTGCCGGTAAGCGCGCGGAAGCTAGAAGGATTAGTTCGGCTTGCCGAGGCCTCGGCACGGATGCGGTTATCCGATACCGTTGAAGAGCGGGACGCCGAGCGCGTCATCGAAATCGTTCGCTCAACGTTGGAAGATATCGGCGTCGATCCTGACGCGGGAGAGTTCGATGCAGAAGTGGTTGAGACGGGAGCGAGTAAGTCTCAACGAGACCGGATCAAGAGTGTAAAAGCGCTAATCGGTGACATTGAGGAGGAATACGACGCAGGAGCGCCTATCGAGGAAGTGTTTGATCGTGCTGGGGAAGTCGGTATGAGCGTCGATAAAGTTCAGAGAGAGATCGAAAGCCTCCGAAATAAAGGAGAGTTGTACGAACCTGTCGAAGATCACCTTCGGACAACATAGGCACAATCGTACCTTCGCGAGTGGTCACGGTTACCTATCGAGGGCTACTGGACCCAGCTACACGCATTTATACCTGAAACGCATCCTCGTGA
The DNA here is from genome assembly GCF_042678005.1 of Halolamina salina. Lineage (GTDB taxonomy): Archaea > Halobacteriota > Halobacteria > Halobacteriales > Haloferacaceae > Halolamina > Halolamina salina. Next base: position 11,449 of record NZ_JBHUDH010000254.1, read on the forward strand.
GTTATTACTTTCACCGCGGTGTAGCTACTTTTAACAGTTCTGTTTCCTATACTATGGTTATCGAAAGCATGCGTGGCGAGACTACATCAGCGACGAGTTATCGTCTGATCGGCAAAGCATCATCAGCTGGGGGGTTCTGAACTATGCGCTTGGCACACGCGGCCGATATCCATCTTGGCCATCATCAGTATGGACTCAAGCAACGGGCAACGGACGCTCGCTTATCGTTCCAGCATTTCTTGTCACAAGCACGTGAACGCGAGACGGACGCGATTCTGATTCCGGGTGATCTCTTCGATTCTCGGGATATCCGTCCGCAGACGCTACAGCAGACCGAAAAGGTACTCGAAACGGTCTCACAGCCTGTTATCGTCTCGCCCGGCAATCACGACGAGAACATGAGTCGGCGACGAGACCTGACGTGGCTGGAATACCTGAACAATAAGGGTCTGATAACACTCCTGTCGGCGGAACTGGCCGACGACCGAGCGACGTTCGCACCGACTGATGTGACTGATCCGCGGCAGGGCGGTGGCGGCTACGTAGATCTCGAACGCGACGACGAGCTCGTTCGTTGCTTCGGCCTTCAATACCGAGGCGCGTACATCGAGCGAGACCTTCCGAACGTCGTGGACGGCATCCGAGCAGTAAACCAGAGCGAAGACGAACCGGACACAACGGTTCTCCTCGCTCACTTCGGCATCGATGACGCTGTCCCCGACTTGGGGGCGAACGTCGCGCGAGCAGCCCTCACCGACCTCGAAGATCTCGTCGATTACATCGCCCTCGGCCACATCCACAAACAGTTTGAAAGCGGGACGGGAGCTCGAAATCCCGGTAGCCTCGAAGCCTTTGACATCCAAGAAGGCCGCTGGGAGGACAGCCACGGCTACTACATCTACGACACCGTGTCGGATGCCGCCGATCATCACCTCTCCAAGCGTCGTCCGTATTATACGCTGAATTTCGACGTTTCAGGGTACCGGACGTTCGAAGACCTCCGCACCGACTTCGAAACGGAACTGGAAAACGCACAGCCAGACGTCGAGGACGTTTGTCAGCGCGACATTCATGTTGATGCTCGAGGGAACCGGCGGGAGCCGATCATCAACGTCCGCTTCGACGGCACGCTGCTACTCGACCACACCACATTCGACGTCGAGACACTCACCGACCTCGCCGAAGAAGAGTTGGATGCACTGTACGTCCAACCGACGAACCACACTGAGCGGAAAGCAGTCCAAGAGCTACTCGGTGATCTCGAACGCGATGAGGCATTCAATCCGGACGGAACCGTCAACACGGATGCCCTGCAGGAGAAAGTGTTCACGACGATCGCCGGCGAGTCCAGATACAGCGGGGAAGCAGAAGAGGTCGCCGCAACGTTAGACCAGGTAGAGGATTTGGTCAACGAAGACGAGCAGAACGTCTCTGAAGTCGCGGATTACCTCAGAGAGCGGCGCCGAGAGCTCTTCCCTGATGGGCCAGGTGAAACAGCCGACACAGGGGATGCAAACGAAGCGACGAACGAGGTGAGTTCCGAATGAGCATCGTCATTGATCAAGTCACACTGGAGAACTTCAAGAGCTACGGCGACGAGACGACGATCGACCTGGGGAACGGCGTGACGGCCATCCTCGGCGACAACGGATCTGGAAAGAGCACCATTCAGGAGGGTGTCGGCTACGCCCTCTTCGATACCCATCCCTTCCGAAATCAGGATCGGTTGGTCCGCGACGGCGAGAGTTCCGGACACGTCGAGGTCACGTTCACGAACCGAGCGACGGGGGAGACGTATACCGTTCGCCGCTGGGCGGGGCGGTCGAAGTACGACGTCTTGGACGAGAACGGCGACAACCTGGGGTTGGACACGAACAGCGAGGTCAAAGACTGGATCTGCAACCAATTGGGTATCGATGATCCGGACGACCTGTCCGAGGCGTGGGAGCGGAGCGTCGGCGTCCCCCAGACGGACTTCCTCTCGGACTTCACGAAGACCGAGAAGGACCGCATCGACACGTTCGACCCGCTTTTCGACATCGAGCGGTATCGGGAAGCCTACAAGTCGCTGAGCGGGCTGGAGGACGAGTTCGAGGACGACATCAACGAACTCGAAGAGGAGATTACGCGACTCGAAGCCAAGCTCGAGGATCTTCCCGAGGTAAAGGACGAAGTAGAGGAGCACGAGGAAGCCGTCGAAGAACTGGAGCAGGAACTCCAGTCGCTCACCGAAGAGATCGAGGAATTCGAGGAAGAGAAAGAGGAGTTAGAAGAACTCGAGAACAGTCTCCAGGAGGCCAGACAGGAACTGGAGTCTCTCGAAGAGACGAAGATCCCCGCACAGCGGAATGCTCTCGAAAACGCGGAGGAACAGCGTGAGGAGGCGAAAGAAGCGAAGGAGATCATCGAGGACGTCCAGGACGACTACCAGCGCCACGAGGACGCGCAGGATCGGCTCGACGATCTCGAGGAGAAACGCGACGAGCGTGACCAACTGGAAGACTATCTTTCCGACGTCGGGGGTCAGATCGACCGTCTGAAAGACCAGATCAGTCGCCACAAGCAGGACTTACGAGAGGCGAGGGAGGCACAGGGGACGGTCGAGGAACTGGAACCCAAGAAAGAGCGGTACGAATCACTCGAGGAGCAGATCAGCGACCTCGAAGACGACAAGGTCCGAATCGAGGAGATAGACGAGAGGCTAGAAGAAATAGACGACGAGATAGAGGAACTAGAAGAGGAAGCTGACGGAATCGAAGCGGAGATAGAAGACGCCGAGGCGAAGCGCGAGGAAGCCGACCGGCTTTCTGACCTCCAAGACGAGCGGCAAGACCTCATCGCTCGAAAGCAGACGCTGGAGAACGAGAGAGAGGATCTCCACGACCAGAATCAGGAACTCCGCGGGCTCGACCTGGACGAGGAGTCGGAAGTGTCCTGTCCGACGTGTGACCGGCCGGTCACTCCCGACCACCGCGAGAAGGTCATCGAGCGAAACGAGGCCCGTATCGAGGAAATCACCGAGGAAGAATTCCCCGAGGTAGCGGACGAACGCGAACAGATTGAGGAGGAAATCGAGTCGGCAGAAGACGCTAAGGAAGAGGTCGATGAAATCCCGCGGTTGGAAGACAAACTCGAACGTGTCGAAGGAGAGATCGACGACCTCCGCGAGGAGAAACAGGACCTCCGAGACGAGCAAGACGAACTCGAGGACGAAGTCGCAGCACTGCCGGAAAAGCGAGACGAACTGGACAACCTCGAAGGCGTCGTCGATGACTACCACACGGCGAAGGCCACGGTCGAAAGCGCGGACGACGTCCCGGGGAAACTCCGCGACACTCGGGACGAGCTGGGTGAGAAACGCGTCGAGTACCGCGAACTCCGGGACGACTTAGCGGAGTACGAAGGGCTCGACGACGAGATCGACCGCGTTAAAGAGGTCATCGATGAGACCGAGGACGCCCACACGAAGTACGTCAAGAACGTGGACAAGGCGGAGGAGCTCCCCGACCGCCGGCAGGAAGTTGAAGACGAACAGGAGGAACTCGAGGAACTGAAATCGGAACGCGACGACGTTGAGGATCGCGTCGAGTCACTTCAGGATGAGTTCGACGCCGAACGGCCCAACGAGGTCCAGGAAGAGCTCGGGGAATTGAACACGCAACACGCCAAAACGGAACAGAAACTCGACGATGCGCAGGAGGACCTCGAAGAGGCTCGAGATGAACTCGCGGAACTCGAAGAGAAGCAGGAGCGCAAGCAAGGTCTCGAAGACGAAGTCACCGAGTTAGAGCGCGACCAGGAGTTTGCTCGGTGGGCGCGCAACAGCCTCCAGCAGGGTGCTGAAGACCTGCGCGACCTCATCACCAGCGAGATCGGCGACCGCGCGAACGGCATCTTCCAGCAGCTCCGCGGCAACCCGACGGAGACGCTCGTCTGGGACAAGACGTACAACCTGCGGGTTCGCGTCCGCGGGCAGAACAAGCCCTTCGACACGCTCTCTGGCGGCGAAAAGATGGCCGCCGCGCTGTCCGTCCGGCTCGCAATCCTCGAACAACTGGCGTCCGTCGGCGTGGCGTTCCTTGACGAGCCCACCGCGAACCTCGACCGGCAGAAGAAACAGAACCTCGTGAGCCAGTTGGATGACCTCGACCAACTCAACCAACTCCTCGTTGTCAGCCACGACCGGACGTTCGAATCGATGACCGAACGAACCATCGAACTCGAAAAAGACGAAGATCGGGAAGTGACGCGGGTGGTGTCGGAGTAATGCCGTTCTACCCGGAGGCAGTCCTCAACGACCTTCGCGACCACGCAGCGGAGATCCGAGAGTTCGCTGAAGACGAGGAAGAAACAGTCGAACAGTATCGGGAAGCCCTCCGCGACGCGCTTGACGAACACAGCGCGTCCCCGCTTCGAGCTGTACTCGGCCCTGATCGGTATCCGGGCGCGTTGCCAACCACCGAGTGGGACGACGCCGACTCACCCATCATCACGTTCGACGAATCCGCCGCGTGGGACAATCACGAAGCGGTGAACGAGTACGGAAAAAACGTGCTGGAGGGCGTAACGACAATCGCCGCTGACGGGTCAGAACTCGGACCGACAGACGAATTCACGGTTCCACTCGGACTTGTACAAGTCGCGTGGAACGCGAATCATCATCACGAGGACGGCGACTACGAGGAAGGCCTCAACACACGCATCCTGGGACCGAATGCCGTCACCGAGAAATCCGATGACGAGGACGGTATCAGGTACCCGGACGGGCGAGCACCAGGGCACGAACGCTACCGCGACGAAGGACAAACAGTCATCGACTGCATCGAACAGTTCTCCACCTGCGATCCTCCGCCAGTCGTCATTTACGACGGCCCGCTTGTCCCGACGTTCGCCAACACGTACTCGCCAGACGTACGCGACGACTACTACCGGCGGACAATGGCCCGAGTTCTCGCCGCAAGCGAACACCACGGCGTTCCCGTCGTCGGGTACTCAGCTGGGAGCAGCCGGACGAACATCGCGAAACTCCTTCGGCGAACGTACCGCGACCGACTCGGGGATGAACCGTTCGTCGCAGACTCCCGCATCCTCGAAGGATTCACAGACAACTGGGGCGACCGCTCCCAAGCCTTCATCCACCGACAAGACGGAACCGTCGACGCCATGCAGTGCCGGTACCGCGGCGACGAGTACGAGTTTGGGACTGACGTCCTGTTCGGCTACCTCGACATCCCCGACGGGGACGCAATGGACTACCTCGAGTTCCCCGGGTGGGTACTTCGCGACGATCTTCTCGAATACGTGTTCGACGTCGTCCGCGCAGAGGCCGGCGTCGGCCGTGGTTACCCGGAGATCGTCCAGCAAGCGGACGCGAACGCCGTGCTCGACACCGGCGCGAAGCGACGGTTCCTCGCCCTTGTCCAGAACTTCGCCGAGGAAGAAGACCTGCCGATCGAGTGGAACGCCAAGAACCTGAGCAAAGAACGCCGCCGCCGCTGAACAGCCAATCCAACCGCCTCACCCAACACCAACCATGACCCAAAACACCCCGCCTCCCGAAGACCCAGCACTCACAGAGCACGACCTTACACTCGGCACCGTCGCACAGTCCCGGTCGCAAATGGACTACGTCGTCGAAGTGTACCGGGAACGCGAACGCGAACGGCCGCCGGAGAAACAAGACTACGAGTTCGGCCAGCCAGTGTACAGTACGACCACAGTCCGCGGTGACGAGTATGCCGTCGTCGGCGTCGTGTACGACTCACAACTCGTCGATCCTGACCAAGGACGCGAAGGCCCACGCCTCTCAAACCCCGACCAAGAAATGTTCGTGCCGGGGTACGTCGACGAGAAGCGAACGCTGCTGGGCGTCGCATTCCTCGGCTTCGCCCAACTCTCACCGTCCCCCAATGGGGACGGGCACGACTTCACAGCCGTCGAACAAGCGATGCCGCGATGGACCCTCGACATCGACGACCCGATCTCCAAACTCTCGCCCGAAGGGTTCAGGCAGTTCCACTTCCCCAACGACGCGCTTCACGTGCAGTACTACGACCGACTCATCTCGACTGCTGACCGCTTCGGGGCCGAAGTGACACTTTCCCTAATCGATCGACTCAGGACCGACACGCCAGCAGACGAAAACATGCTTGACGTCATTGAACAGAAAGTCCGCTGGGAAGCGAACGCCGACAGAGGGGTCCTCCGATGACCGACAACGTCCCCACGCCACCCGAAGGACGGGACGTCACCGCTGCGTCCGAAACTGTCATCGGGACCGTCGAGAAGCCCGGCGACTCCGCCGACGAGTTCCAGTTCATCGCCCCGAACGACATCGACGTCCGGACAGGCGAATTCATCGTGTCCGACACCGTCGTGGAGGGCGACCAACGCGACATCCTCGCTCGCGTCACGAACACGGAACAGGAACGTGGCCTTCCCGGTGACTTCCTCGCTGACCCGGCCGTCGAACCAGAGGCGATCGCCGGCGCACTCGGCATTCCCAGTGGCGACATCGAAATCGATCGAGTGACCGCCCGGATCATCGGGTACTTCGACGCCGACTTGGAGACGTTTGCAAACCCTCGCTCACTCCCCGCCCCCGGGTCAAGAGTCTACCTCGCAGCCGACGAGTTCCTTGAAGCCGTCCTACCGAACGTCGACTGGGAGAGCAACAGCGGTATCGCCCACGCCGGGTGGCTACTCAACCGCCCCGCCGGCGACGCGAACGTTTACCTCCCAGTCGACGCATTCTCCTCAACCCACCTCGCCATCCTCGCCTCGACGGGGAGCGGGAAATCGTACACGGCGAGCGTCATCATCGAAGAAATGATGCGCCCACAGTCACGGGCAGCGATGCTCATCTTCGACCCGCACGGCGAGTACGACACCCTCCCGGACATGCGGCAAGACGAGCACGCGTCAGTATTCCGCGACGACGACTACACACCCGAAGTCAACATCATTCAACCAGACGAGATCAACATCGCCATCCCCGACCTCAACTACGGCGACTTACTCGCGTTGCTCGACAGCCCGAGTGACAAGATGAAGTACGTCCTGCACGACGCCTGGCGGAACCTCCAAGAGGAGAGCAACGACATCAGCGTCCACGACATCGTCACTGAATGCTACGAAGTCGACGGTGAGAACAGCGATACAGCAAATGCGCTTGAATGGCGACTTCATCGGGCGCTCGACCGTGACTTGTTCGTCCGGGCTGCCCGCGACGAACTGACCGACTTCGTTGCCCCAGGGCAAGTCACCGTCCTCAAACTGAACCGATTGTCAAAAGAAGACCAGCAGATGCTCGCCGCCGCACTCCTCCGGAAACTCTACGAAGCCCGCGAAGACGCGATGCGCGGCGACGACGACCGACTCGACTTCCCCCTGTTCACACTCCTCGAAGAAGGCCATCGATTCGCACCCGACGGCAATGCGCGATCACTCAGCATCCTCCGAACAATCCTCTCCGAAGGCCGGAAATTTGGGTTCGGCGTCGGCATAATCTCCCAACGCCCATCCAAACTCGACGCCGACGTCCTCTCCCAGTGCGGCACGCAAATCATCATGCAAATCCAGAACCCGAACGACCAGCAAGCAATCCGGCAATCCGTCGAAAGCGCCGGCGAAGACGTCCTCGACGAACTCCCCGGACTAACACCCGGCCAAGCCGTCATCGCCGGCGACGCAATGAACACGCCCGTACTGACTCGGATACGAGAACGCCACACCCAACATGGAGCAGAAAGCCTCCCCGTGACGCAGGAGTGGCGGGACAGTTGGAGCGAACACAAAGAAGAACAGCGGCGGGGTGTTACGAATGCTTACGACGACGACGAAGAGGTTGACGACACACTCCTCTAAGCGAGATAGACAAGATTCTACAGTCTATCTGGATCGACCAACGAATCCACTAGGATTCGGGAATTAGAGAAGTTACCAGAGGCTGTCGAAACCACTAGCCCGAATTCAATCGAACACCAAGTATATGATGAGACATCGAGACTACACAGGTATCGATGGGTACCGGGACGGGCGACGATCTCAAATCGAGGGCCCAAGCATTACTTGAACGGAGCATCAGTCCTGACGCCGAGTTCCGGCCGCAACAATGGGAGGCGATCAACCGGCTTGTCGATCGCAACCAACGACTTCTGTTAGTCCAGCGGACTGGGTGGGGGAAAAGCACCGTCTACTTTATCGCCACGAAGCTGCTCCGAGAGCAGGGCGCGGGACCGACGCTCATCGTGAGCCCCCTCTTGTCCCTTATGCGGAACCAAATCCAGGACGCAGAGAACCAACTCGGACTCAACGCGTGGACGATCAACTCCAACAACACGGAGGACTGGGACGAGGCGAGAGAAGCAGTCGTCAACGGGGAATGCGACATCCTCCTGATCTCGCCTGAACGCCTGGCGAACACGGAGTTCCGAGAGAATATTCTCCTCGAAATGGACGACGAGTTCGGGCTCCTCGTCGTCGACGAAGCCCACTGCATCTCCGATTGGGGGCACGACTTCCGCCCTGATTACCGGCGGATTCGACGGATCCTACAGAACTTCCCGGACCACATCCCCGTCGCAGCCACGACCGCAACAGCGAACGACCGCGTCGTCGACGACATCACCGACCAAGTCCCAAACCTCCACACGATCCGCGGTGAACTCGTCCGCGACTCACTCCACATTCAAACGATCGAACTCGACTCGCGGGCCGAACGCATGGCGTGGGTAGCAGAGAATATCGGCGGCTTCGAGCATGCCGGAATCATCTACTGCTTGACGACCGGTGAGGTCGAAACCGTCGCCGCGTGGCTGCAGAACACCGGGTACGACGTCGAACCGTATCACGGCGGGATGGACGGTGACCGACGCCAAGCGCTGGAAGCCCGACTGATGGACAACGACGTCGATGCGCTCGTTGCGACGAACGCACTCGGCATGGGGTTCAACAAACCCGATCTCGGGTGGGTGATTCACTACCAGCGCCCCCCGAACCTGATCCGGTATTACCAAGAAATCGGCCGGGCCGGACGTGACCTCGATGAATCCTACGCCGTCCTGTTGAGCGGCGACGAGGACGACCGTATTGCGAAGTACTTCATCGAGAACGCCTTCCCGGACCCGGAAGACTTCCACGCCGTTCTCACTACGCTCGAAAATAGTGACGAGCAACTCTACAAGTACGAACTCTTGAAGCGAGTGGATGTCGCGTGGAAGGCAGCGACAACCTGCCTGAACATTCTCCGGGTCGAGAACGCGATCATCAAGGGTGAAAACGGGTTTGAACGGACGAGCAAAGACTGGTCGTACGACCACGACCGAATCGAATCCGTCACCCAGCACCGCTGGGACGAACTCGAACGAATTCAAGAGTTCGTCGCCACCGACGAGTGCCTGACCCGATTCATCGACGACGAGTTAGACGGGTCACTCGACACTAACTGCGGACAGTGCGCTAACTGTGCAGGGGATTTCGTCCCCCGATCAGTGCAGAACCACGATCTCGTAGACGACGCAGTCGAGCATTACCGCGAGGAAGCAGCCAGCGAAATATCCGCACGCTACTACATGCCCGAGGAAAACGGCCGGTCGAAAATCTCCGAGAGCCGGAAACCCGAAGACGGGCGTGTACTGTGTACGTACGGCGACCCCGGCTGGGGGGCACGCGTCAAAGCACAGCGCGGCAGTGATCAGTACGACGATAACCTCGTCGACGCAGCCGTCGAACAGATCAAAACGTGGGATCCATCTCCCGCACCTGAGTGGGTGACAGCCATCCCAACACGAGAGAACAGCGACCAAGTATCGTCACTCGCCGACCGAATCGCAGACGAACTGGGACTCCCGTACCTGAACATTCTCGAACAGACCGAAGAAATACAGCCGCAACACGAACTCGCCAATTCGTATCAGAAACGGTGGAACATCGATGGAAGTATGGATACGAATGGGCCCGTGATGTCCGAACCCGTACTGTTGATCGACGACATCGTCGACTCCCGCTGGACACTCACTGAAGCAAGCATGGTACTCAGAGACGACGGGAGCGGAACAGTCCACCCGTTCGCCTTAGCAGAAGTCGAAATGTCCCTCTAGCCGAGGTTTTGACTATTGTTTCCGAAGTACCAGCGTGTCGGCGCAGGTTTTTCTTCTGAGGTATAGCCCGGCCGCTCAGCGTACTCGATCGGGTCCTCGGCGCCGATGTTTTGGAACGCTTGCAGCCGGAACGCACAGGCGTCGTACGTCCCGCACGTCGGTTCTTTGCTGCGTTCGTCCGACGTGAACAACGTGCCGGAACGCATCATGGTTTCTCCTGATTACCTGATACCCCCGGTTTAATCAGCTTGGCACGGAAATGACGTACCTAATGGCCGCGTCACTCCCGGAACCTGCGGTTCTTGCTGCGGCGAAAGACACGCTCTACCCGGATCTCGACAACCGTTCGAACAAGTACGCCGTCACGGAAACGCAGTTCACGCAACCGACGTGGGGTGACTGGCCGATCCCGGACGCCGTTCGGCGTCGCCTCGCCCCGTACAACACGATCCGGCTCGCAGACGGCGAACCTGACTTGCTCGGCGTCGGCATGCCTACCGTCGACGTCTTGAACGCCAACGCCGCTACAACCCCGGTCACCGTCATCGAAGCCAAAGGCGACAACACCGACCCGACGGCCGCCGACGTGCAAACCGGGATCACGCAAGCCCACAGTCACCTCGGCGAAGCCAACCTCGGGTACGTCGCCGCCCCGACCCAAGCGATTACCGACACGGCCCGCGCCCTCGCACGCGACCTCAACATCGGCGTTATCGCCGTCGACACCGCGACCGACGCGACACTCATCGAACCTGCCCGCGTCACCGGTGCCGGTGACTTCTCAACGACGATCGACGCCGTCCGCTTCCAAGCCACAACTCACCGCCTCACTGAAGGCAGCTTCCCCGTCAACCACCCGAAAAACTACCTCGGGTACGTCCTCGCACTCGCCGCCGACCAAGACACGCGAGTCGTGTACACTGACAACGTCATCAACAGTGTATCGAGCGGTCGCCGCGGTGCACTCCTCCTCGGCCTCGTCGCCGACCACCCCGACGGGGACACGCTCACCCACCTCGGTGCAGACGCCGTCCGGTTCGCCCGCGACCAGCACGGCAGCATCACCGCCGCCCTTGACGAATTCGCATCGTGGAAAGGCCGACCCACCCGATTCACCGAACTCGCCCCGCGCTGGGCGCAACTCGCCCGGTCAGTCGCCATCCAATACGACCCCACACAACTCATCATCGAATCCCTCGAACGACTCCACAACCGCGGCATTACTCACCCGTCAATCGACGCCGTCGCCCGCGAAGCCTGCCGCATCAACCAACCCCTCGCCGTCGAAGTCTTCTTCACCCAACCCAGACGCGCAGACGTCCTCGGCCCCGACGGCGACATCGACGAATCAGCATTGGCTGATCCGACCGTGTACAAATCTGGGATCCACTTCCAATTCAAATACCACCTGTACCACGTCGGCCTGCTTACAGACGCCGGGACAGACGACAAGGACGAAGTCCTCTCGAACCCGTGGGCGTTAGCCCACTCAGTCAAACCTGGCACCGCGACGAACTAACACTGCACCCGTTCTATTGGCGACCGCTACCTGACTTATTTCTGGTCGGCGTTACGCGTCTCAGTATGGAAATCGGGCTCGTCTAGTTGCACGAAGAGCGAGCGGAGCCACGCCGCACCGCCACGGGACCTGTACGACGAGTCAGTGTTCTTCCGGAAAGCACACCAATTCGCTATTGAGAACCACGATGACTGGTACATCCTCTCCACAAAACACGGAGTCATCAATCCTAACGGTCCACCGATCGAACCGTACGACGACACGCTAAGCCGCGCATCAGTCGAACGAAAATTCGAGTGGGCGAAAATTATTCTCACGCAACTCCAAACACTCCCATCTCTTTCACGGTACTCGGTTAGAACCGTCATTCATCGATTGGTGTACGGAGATCCCGCCCGCGGAAATCGACCTCTTCGCCAGTTTCCAGTGCAACTCGATACAACTTTGAATCCTGCGATTGCCCGGTCACACTCGCCGCATCATCCTTGAACACAGTGACGATCTGGCCATGCACTCCGTGATACTCGTCATGTTCGGGATCACTCTCATCAGGAATATCGATCCTGACACGATCACCTTTCGAAAACCGTCGCATTACGACTAGCGATGAAATCAGTACTTATCAGCACTATGGTACGGTAATCCCCGTTATACTGGGTAGCGCGTTAACGACACGGTGCCCTTCGGGATCGAGAGTATCGTTACGAAGGTGTGATGACCACGGCACGGTTCACTTTTCCGAATTGCTAGCTCGAGGTAGAGCATCGGTATTGCATCACGGTCTTAAACGTATATCTCTCATCGAGACTGTTATTCAATGGTCTGTTGTCCCCGGCTAGCATGCAACCAAACGATTCAGGCAAGCAAGTAACCGATCTACATCGACATAGCATTAACTCAATTGTACGGGGTACTCTCTAGTGAAAACACACCACATTCGATTCCAGTGTTGCCGTACTGAACGAAATATAGGACGGAGACTATTCGCCGTTGATTCTGATATTCGACCCATCAACGGTAGCCCGTGACGGCTTCGCCGCCGGTGGTTCACTGTCCAATCACGCTCTCAATATTCAACATTCGCTATGTCCAACGTCTCTTTCGGCAATTCATGGCCGATTCTTCACATCAAAACCAACAAACTCTCTCGGTTTCCCTTTTGCTACCATATTTCTTCAGCCCATTCCTGTCGACTGCTACTGGTAACGAAATGTAATTGTATCCAAAAGCCAATGAGGGGGATGTGGTAATCCCGACTGGTGAGGAAATCAGAGATGTTCGGAAAGAACGGGGGATGACCCAAAGTGAACTCGCAGATGAGGCGGGAGTGTCACAGCCACTGATAGCACGTATCGAAAACGGAGATGTTGACCCTACCCTTGAATCGGTCCATTGTATTGTAACCGCCTTGAATGAGGCCCAGCTACCCATTGACGCCAAGGACATCTCCGTGATGTTGCCTGGAGCCCTCCGTGATGCCCGAAAGGGTACAGGATACACACAAGGGGGACTCGCCGATGCCGCGGACGTTTCTCAACCACTGATCTCACGGATCGAAAACGACGACGTGAACCCTCGGGCGTCGACACTCAGAGCAATTTTCGAGGAATTGGATATCGACGAGAGAGAGGATGATGCAGGATCTGACTCGGAAGAAGAGCAGGACATCCTTGCTCAACTAAACGCAGAGTTCAAAGAGTTCTGAAATCGCACTTCCTAATTTACTGTGAATGGTTTGGTTCCTTCAGGAGTATCTTTTTCAGCGTTCAACCCCCGACAAGATATATAATGCCCGCAATAAGTGTGGAGAAATCACTTGTAGATGGTCGAATCTCCATTGCTAGCTCAGTTTCGGTGCCCGATATCCTCGAATCACTTGAATCAATCTCGGTGGAGGGGGCAGATATTCTAATTCCCCAGTCAACTATTGATGAGGTAAAAAACACATTCCCGCTTAATTCGTTTTTCCGGCAGTTGATAGACGAATCCGAACTCTCCGTCTATGGTATCGAAGAGAGTGAGCTACCGACCTTACTAATCTCTGAGGATACAATCCATTTTAGAATTCTTCTCGGTTCGGTCGGACAGCTCGTAGATGTACCGCGGGATAGGGAGTTCGAGGATCTCGTCGAGCAATTCGATTCACTGGCTACAGAGGCTACAGTAGCTCAGTTCGATACTCCTGGCTGGGAAACCATTCTCTCTCGACTTGAAGAGGAAGTTGGAGAAAACACACGGCTCGAATTTGAACGACTCATACTGGCAGCACATCTTGAGGAGCTGGGGGCATTAGATGAAGTATCGGTTGCCGTAATTGCGGCCGCACAGAGTGGAGCACTCCAATATAACCTTGGGAAGTGGGCGGAAGATATTGGTCTAGCAAGCAAAGCCACTATCTCACGGCGAAAGTCTAATCTGGTGGATGACGGCGTTATCGTGACCGAATCGGTTCCCGTTGAGGTGGGGCGACCACGGGAACGACTTCATCTGTCAGACGATGTCCAGAGGGTAGAGATCGCCGAGGCTCCCGATGGCAGGGAACTGGATGTATCGATGCAGTCTCGCTCCGATAGAGAGGACCTCAAATCTTCTGAACCAACAAAAGCCGATGACACTGCAAGTTCGAACCCTGGAGAAACCGACTCAGAGCCCGGTAAGGAGTCAGATATCCTCGCTACGATGGAAAAGGAGATTCGGGACGTATTAAAATCGAGCTGACGAAACCCAGAGATTGCAGCCTTGCTGTATCCGTATGGCCAGGTAACCATCTAGACCGATATCCAGACAATGACCAATGTTGATTGCACACTAGTTTCGGTAACCGCTAATAGGGTGATAATCCCGGCTATTAGGTAGACCTACATCTGTCTCGAGGGACAAGTGTGCGTTCTCCTTGGCGATGAAGTCACCGTCGATCGAATTGAAGAACCTAAGAAGCTGGCCTTCGATCGCCTAGTTCGGTGTCAGGTACTTCCTCCGCAATTGTTTTTGCGAGGTCATGGTTCCGTTGTCCAAACTCCATCCCACCGGATGCATGACTCCTTGGCGTCGCAGTATGCGACCAAGTTGAAGCTCATCAACTCGCGTGTCTAGAATGAGCGTTAGCGGTCCCTCTGTAGAGATCGCAATATCGAAATCTGGCACGAAATTGTAAAGCTCATCAATCGCGCGGGCCTGTTGGATCGAAACACATCATAGGAATGGTGGGATGAATGTATCGACGGTCGATTTGGGTGGCAGTATGAGAGATCTATCAATGTCCCGTCAGAGAAATTAGACAACAGGTAGTGAGATAATCGGAGTCCTGGTGTACTACATATTCATGTCCTTCCGCAGCTTCTCGAGTGCGGAAACTCCTCCTTCCTCCTCATCGGAATCAGGTTCGTACTGCTTCACGTCGTTCAGGAGACTGTTCAATGGCGACCCCTTGACCTCACCGTAATCATCCTGCAGAATGTCTGCCCCAGCGGAGGCATATTGTGCTAAAATATCTAGTTGCTCTTCGTGGTCCATCAATGAGTTCGGATCGTTCGTCGTCTGGTAGGCGATACAGGCGGCAGCGGCACGATGGAAATCTTTGTTTCCGAAGTGCATCCAGAGCATCTCGGCATCGCCTTTGTAATCCGACTGATCGCGTTCACCCTCGGCGTATCCACGACATGCTGCGAAGACGAACAAGTCGACATAGCTGTCGAATATCCCCTCTTCGTCCACGAGTCGTTCGTAAATGTCGGTCTTCCGGTAATGTATTCGAACGTCTGCCATATTACTGCACCTCCTTTGCAGCCACCGTTTCCTCCCTGACCGTTGTCATTGGCGTTCCGTGTGCTCCACCGTGTTGCTCGTATTCAAGGTAGAACTGGCGACCGATTCTGTCCAGCATGCTCTCTTTCACGGGACCCTCCCATTGCGAGTCAGTCGCCAGAACAATAACCTGGTTTGCGAGCTGGGGGATCGTTTCGCTAACATCCCGCCGGTGTTGGTTGTCAAGGCTACCGAAGGGAGAGTCCATCACGATTGGGTAGATACCGCCACTGAAGAACTTGTAGTCCTCTTCAGCCTCGTACCGTTCCCTGGCAATATCGACGAGACTTCCAATGAACGACAGGCTCGCAACCTGGCGCTCCCCCCGAGATTTGTTGACTGGAAGCGCCTGATCATAGTTGGGGTCGTAAATTTTCAACCCAAAGTCATCGGTGATTCGGGCCTCATAGTCGGATGTGATCACGTCCTCAAAGGTCTCAGAGACACGTTTGTTGGCCCGTTCGCGAACAGTATGCTGGAAGCCTTCGTACGTCTCTTCCATGTCTTGGCGAACGGCCTTCGCCGTCTGCATCCGCTTTCTGGCTAAGTTTGCCTCCCGCTTTTCGGATTCTGCGGCGTCAATCTCCTCTTGGAGGTCCTCGATTTCTTCATCAAGAATCTCGATCTTGTCTTCCAACTTGCCGATTTCTTTGACAACAGAGCTCTTTTCCTCTTGTTTTTCCTGTCTAGCTGCTTGAAGGTCACTCGGGGACTGGATATCCTGCTCATCCCAGTCAATCCCCGTTTCATCTGCATAGTCGTCGAAATCGTCGGTTAGCTCTTCGATCTTGACTTCGATGTCATCAACATCTCCACGAAGATCATTTATTTTCGCATCGACCCGCTCACGCTCTTCGATAAGCTCGTCAGTATCCTTTTTAAACTCCTCTGTTGCCGATTCGATTTGAGTAAAGTGACTGATTAGCTTGATAGCCGTCTGGTCGAGTCCGTCAGCATTGACGGTCGATTTGTAGCCTTTGACCTCCTCGTAGTGGGGTGTTCCCTCGACGAGCTCACGACCACAGATACATTCTCCAGACTCCAACAAATCATCGACAAATTCGTTGCTTAGTTCGCTCGGGATTTCGCCGGCTTCACGGAGTTCATCCAGATCTTCGGCCGTCTCTTTGAACGCCGGCATCGCGTAGGTGAGGAAGCCGTTCTTCGATAACTGCGCCTCCAGTTTCGAATTAATAGACTGCTTGTGGTCTTCGAGGTCAGAAATTCGATCCTGGAGGTTCTGCCGTTTCTCCTCAAGCTCAGCGGTTTCGTCGAGTTGTTCGAGAACGGCAGAAATATCGTTGATTTCCTCCTGAATCCTCGCCTTCTTCCGTTTCTTGTCTTCGAGCTTCTGCTCGATTTGTTGCTGTTCCTCCTCCTTGCTTTCTTGTTTGTTAATGAGCTCCTGAAGTTCCGCTCCTCCAGCGTTCTGGAGCTCCTCCCGGAACTGTTTCTCGACCCATTCTAGGTGGTCAGTCGAGCGATCTAAAATCGTGAGGCCCATCATTTTCCGAATTGCCTCACGGATTTCGCCTTGATTGTCGATGCCGCTGAGATCGTTGATATACTCGCCGTCGAAGAAGAACAAGTCTGAGAGATCACGGGGGATGATCTGCCGGATATACCGCAACTCTGTGTTCGGTTCGACGACTTCCCCCTGTTCATTCAGATATTCGACCGTCAGTTCTTCATCGATAACCTGTCCAATTTGGTCGTCCTCGGACCGCTTTTGAACTGTATGTCGGCGAGTCACCGTGTGGTGACGGCCATCATGTTCAAACTCGAGAACAACCTCTATCTGAACCGACTCACCAGGGTCGGTTTCTAGAAACGCTCCCTGATTAACGAGCTGGTCCTGATTCTCAAGTGAGCGGAGATCCTCGTACAGGCCCCACAGGAACGCGTTCATGAGAGTAGTTTTCCCCGAGCCATTCTGCCCGTGGATGACAGTGACGTTCCGATCAGAGTCCGTGGAGAATTCTAATTCGATATCACGAAACTGTCTGAAATTCCGTGCTTCGAGCGATTTCAGGATCATTCTTGTAGGTTCTCCTCAGTGATCTCCTGCTCGATAATCTCCTTCAGATCAGGACGAATCTTTGGTGGTCGCTTGTAATCCAGTAATTCCTCTTCCTTCTCCAAAACACGAGCTTTGATGAATTCAAGCGTTTCTTCAGAGACCCCCTCAACGCTGGATGCACCCGATGCCATAGCCTAGATTCTAGTCCTCAACTTACTAAACCATTGTGTGAGCTCAACACCCCTCAGAGATCGAGTAAATTGAAACGTCGTTTGAGGTCTTGGAGGCTTGCCTCACTGGTGGGAATCCCATCAACATCAGCATCTGGGTGGTTGCGGGCACTTTCAGCGAACATCATCACTCGCTCTAGCTCTTTCCGCACGAGGGACCGCTCAGCCGAAAATACTGGGCCATCACCATCCGCTAGGCGCTGCGGTGGTGAAACGATGAAGTCATGGACCACTGCGAACTCCTTGTTCTTGTGTGGTCGGAGAATCCGTCCCCGGCGCTGGACAAACTGTCGAGGGTTGGATGAACTAGCGAGGATATAGGCGGTTTCTGTCGCTGGAACATCGACGCCCTCATCGAGACAGCGAATCGCAACGAGGGCCTCTAAATCACCGCGTTCGAACTCGGCCAGCAACTCTTCCCGTTCGTTCTGGTCTTCCTCAGCCGTGAACCGCTTAGCTCTGACACCCAAGTCTTTCCGGAGCAATTCAACTGTTGCATCCACATGCCGCTTCGTCCGGCCACTAGATTCCCTCTCAACAGAACCGTCACCACAGTAGACCAGCATATGGTGAACGTCTCCCTGTTCGGGGACAAGTCTCGATAGCCGTTCGAGTTTCCCTTCAGCGGTTCCCAGCAGTCGAGCGCGTTTGAATAGCGCTTGTTTGAGTTTGTAATTCGACTGTAGATCAGCATCCCCTAGATCATCATCAATACGCGAGGCGAGCCGACCAATTTTGCTTGACAATTCTTCGTATTCCAACGCCTCCTCATCGGTCAATTCGACAATATGCGGAATGTAGTAGTATTCACATAGTGCGCCATTTTCGATTGCTTCCGCGAGAGAGTATTCATATACCACACCACCACTGAAGTACTGATTCAGCGCCTCGGTTCCCTCTTCATCATACCACCGTTCAGGCGTCGCCGAGAGACCCATCCGCATTGGGATTTGATCTGGGAGAGCTGATTTGAGATGTGGAGCGCCCATGTGGTGCACCTCGTCAGCGATCAGCATTTGATTCGCCTGGCTGATTCGGCTAAGTTCGCTTTGGAACGCCTCGGTAGCGAACGTATTATGAGTTGTAATGACGGTAAAGGTCTCCCGGGCGCCAGTATTGAACGCTAGAGCCTGCTGTTGGAACGGCTCTTGCCAGTAGTTTCGTGACTTATAGGCCAGGATAGGGTCGGCCCCAAATTCACGCACATCTTCTGCCCACTGCTCTACGAGATGCTGATATGGAACTGCGACAATTAGCGCGATATTTCCATCGAATACATTCGACACATGCTCGGCAGCGAGAAGAGAGGTGATAGTCTTCCCCGTGCCCGTAGCCATTTTGAGAATCCCCTGAGCATTGCCGTCAACCCACTGTTCGACAGCACGGGATTGATACGGTCGTTCTTCCACCCAATCTGGGCGAGTAAACTCAGAGGTCACGATATGGTCCAATTGGTGGGGGCTAAACTAGTATTATCGGACAGCGAACCGGGGAAGTGGTACTACCAGCAAGCTCATTGTCTAGTCTGAACATATGTCTGGGGATGGCAGATAGCTCGGAGCTAAATGAGGAATTTGACCAGGAGCTCGATCAGCTCCTTCCAGATAGTATCTCACTGGAAGATCCTCCTGAGGAGCCACGTAGCGATTCCGCTGATAGTCCTACCACCTGGCAACAGCGGGTGTCGAATTGGCATCCGAGCCATGGGGTAACCGCGGAGCGGCAACTTGAGCTCGCCAACCGTGAGATCGACCGGTATTGTGAAGCTCTCGATCTTCCAAAGAGTGTGAAACAGATGGCTGAACAAACCTTCAAACAGTATACGGCAACCACAGATGAGTTCCTCATTGAGCTTGTTGTCGCCGGGATAGTCTATTCATCCGCAAAGCTCAACGAGTACCCCATTACGCCGGAAGATATCGTTCGGACGAGTAATGAGATGGTTACCAGAAAGATCCTGTTGCGAACATCGAAAGAAATCGTCTCAGAGCTAGGGCTCGACCCAACTGCGTTTTTCGACGCCTCGATGTACGTAGGCCGGTTTTGTGAAGAACTGAATCTTGTTCCAGCAGTCGGTCCTCGGGCAAAGCAAATCCTGGACTACTGTAATGAAGCAGAAATCACAAGTGGAAAAAGTCCAACTGGGCTGGCGGCAGCTGCAATCTACAACGCTTGCAGGGAGCAGGATTACGATATAACGCAGTCAGAAATCAGCGATGTCGCAGAAGTGTCGGAGTTAACAATTCGTAATCGCTACCAAGAGCAGCGTGAAGTAGTAAATGAGATTGAACGGCCAGAAGATGACGTCACAAAGGTCGTAGAATGGGCAATCGACCGTATCAAGCTCCAGCCCGAGGTCAGGTCTGAAATCCGTTTTGTACTCGATTTTGTTGATGAGTCCAAAGAGTTGGTTCACGAGTCGGAAGAAATTGACGATGAACCGGACGAGAAACCGCTACGGTGGGGAATGGCGATAGTGATGGTCGGTGCACGGCGAGCCGATTACGATCTCAATTATTCAACGCTGAAAGCACTATCCGGGGTGAAAACCGACGATATTCGTTCGAATGTATCCCTGCTACAGGCAGTGACTCCTCCGTCCTAATGCTACCATAACTCTACTCGAAGATATCGTCATAATCATCGGGTTCTTCAGTTAGACTGCTGGAAGAATCTTCTTGAGAATCAGTCTCTGGATCGTCCGTTATTCGTGTAGGGGTGTCCTCTTCTTGGAATTCGTAATCGTCGTCGACGGTGCCGAGGAAGATCGGCTCACCATCGATAAATGAGAGGACGAATCCATGTTCTGTGATCTTGATACGGCCGCCTCCTTTCTCCCGAAGAACGAACTCGACGGCGTCTTCCAGGGGGCCCGGCTCAAGATATTCGCGTCCGGCCCGGCCCTTCCTGAATAGTTTCCCCCGACTGTCGACGCTCAATTCGCGGGCCTGTTCCCACGGACCGTCGTAGACTTCACCGAAGTCTAGGTCTTCAGCAGGTGGAACCTTTTCCGGTCGTGGTGGGAGTTCATCGGGTTCTGCTGGCCGAATAGTCCCTGACGTAAAGGAGTCATCGTCACGCTCCCAGACCCGGTGCTCAACTTTCGCACTCGCCAATTCTTCTTTCCAGTCGTATTCACGGAAGATCCGTTCATCGACGGTGTCCCGGGCATACAGAACATATAACGTCGACTCCTGACTCGCGTCTTCTCCCGTCCGAAGAATTCGGCCGAGGGTTTGGATACGCTGTCGAATGCTACTACTGGAGACACGGACGATCCCGACGTCTGCGCTCGGGACGTCGACGCCCTCCACCAATGCCTTCACACTCAACATCACGTTAGCCATGTCGTCTTCACGGAACCAGTCCATCGAGATATCGTTCCAGACGTCACGTCGATGGCCGGAGTGGTACATCACGGGCCAGAAATCCGACTGTGCGAATAGGTTCTCGATCTCCTGATCGACTTCCTCTAACCCGTCGAACGTCTGGTAGAGGCGTTGTCGAGAGGCCGATTCGGTATCGGCGACCTCCTTTGTCCCGGCGTCGATACCTCGGTGCTCCCACGGGGCGACCAACTGTTCAAGCTGTTCGATACGCTCCTGAAACACGATGGTCTTGTCTCCTCTCTCCACCGCATTGTCCAGTAATTGAAGCGTAATCGCCTGCCGAGAGACGGCATTAGCTACTAACTCGCGACGCTCCTGTGTGAATCGGAAGTAGTCTGCAATCGCACCAGTTGGTCCCTCGACCTCGTTGCGGATGGTCTGAAGTTTCTGTGAAAACCCGCCCGGGAGTTCATGTAGCCGCCCCTGGTATCGCTCTTGGATCTCCTTGACCGCATCAGAAACCTGCCGGGACAACTCTTCATATTCATTCCGTTCAGGGCCTGCAAGGTCGAACCCGACATACTGGATAGTGAATTCGGGAATAAGCCCTCGATTGATACCTTCATCATAGCGGAGCCGATAGTAGATGTCTCCCAACTCCCTGAGAAGGAGCTTATCGGAGTCCGTTAGGTCATCTTCACGAGAGAGGGGTGTCGCAGACAGACCGAGGGAAGCCGCTCGTGGATAGGTGAAGATATTGGAGAATTTATCACCAGTATAGCGGTGGCACTCATCGGCGATCAGCAGATGTTCTGGTGTTCCAACCGCTTCCAATGCATTGCCGAGGTAATCGTCTTTAACGGCGCTATTGACAATACTGACAAGGATTTTGCAGTCCTCGAAGTTGTGTTTCGTTCCGCCGCCGGCCCATCCGATATCGTCGATCGGGACGTTAAGTGTCGAAACCAGCTCTGTAAGCCACTGGTGCATGAGGACCTTCGTAGGGACAACGACGGTCACCACACGATCCTCATCGGATTGTTGAAGCCACCTTCGAACAACCTCCAGTGCCATGACTGTCTTGCCTGCGCCTGTCACTACCTGTGCAATACCAGATTGTGCTTCGCTGCCCTGCCCAGCTTGGAACCATTCGGAAGCTGCTTCTTTCTGCCAATCGTACAGGCTGAATTCCGAATCAAACGTGTAAGCAGGGCGATCGTCTGTAGCAAGGAGTTCAAGATCCGCTTTCGACATGCCGCTCCCTGCGGACAACTGGATCCGATGAGCTTCTTGTTGCGAGTTTGCGGATTCAATTCGCTCTAGAACGCTGGTCGATAGGCCACTCAGATCTTGGCTCTCGAAGGAATCATACCGGGAAACGATCTGGTCACGGAGGGATTTTCGCTTTGAATCGACATTTCGGTATTTGTCTTTCCGGCGGAGTTCAGATCCAGTGTTTCCGTTCCGAGTCTCTGGTTTGAGGTAATCCTTCCAAAACGTCCGGTACCACTGGCCCCGCTTAGACCAGCCCCCCGATTCACGGTACATGTAGTACTTCATCAAATCCCGCTTTGCCGTGTCACTAGGGGGCGTGACGAGTGATCCCTCTCGCTTCAGATGTGCCTCAAGGGTATCAAAGACGTCTGTCGATCGGAACCGACGTTTATACCGTTTAACAGTCTCTGAGTCTGCTATCGAGTACGTGTGGCCCTCCTTCTCGAATATTCTCAGGAGAATTAGCAAGTCTGGATATCCACGGATGCCCTGATCGTTGAACTCGTAGTCGTCTTCGGCCGCTAGTCGGGATTCAATCTCGCCCAATTTGAGGCCGCCTGAGGTATCCTCAACCGTTTCCATTACCGCCGAGAGACCCTCAATACCTTCCGGCTTCTTGGCTTTCGCAACCCAACTGCGTTTGAGGCATCTCCAGAGAAATTCCGCAAATGGGATCTCACCGGACCGGTACTCATCCGCGAATGGCGCCGCTCGGACAACATCATCTTCGCGTTCAATAACCCCGATTTCAGCATACGTCGACAGTATCCGACGAATATAGGAAACCGAATATCGATCGCCATCCGATTTCCGGATCTGCTCGTGACATCGCTCCTTGAAGCGCTCCCAGTCCATTCCTGTGGACTCGTCAGCAAGGACATCCAGAACGGTTCGATATCGGGATACGTCCGTTGGAACGCCGATAATCGGAGTCGGAAACCGTCGAGTCATCGATTATTGGTCGGAGAGTTCCTCAGCTCGGGCACAGGCAACATAATACGTCTCGTCTTCAACAACTGGGCGGGGGATAGCGCCATCATCAAAGGTCGAGAGGTGGCCAAGGTAAAGTGGCAGGTGTCCCGCTTCTGGATCCCCATCACCAGTAACCTTCAATCGGCGCTGGACTAGTCGCCGGGCTGCCTGGTCGCCATTTCGTTCCGCCCTCGACTGCCAATCAGTGTATATCTGATCGATTTTTGTCTTCATCGACGACGGGACTTCCTGTCTTGGAACGTTTACAAACACGTGGCCGTTCTCGTTGATGTAGAGTCGACCGGCAGTCGTTCGGAACTGCTCATAAGCCTCGATGAGTTCCGGGTGATCGAAGGCAGACTCAAAGCGGTAATCCTGCCATTTCCAAATGAGGTTGCCATCGTAGCTAACGGCCCATCTTTCACCGTGGTTGAAGGGGAATCCGCCCCAGACCGTCGTCTCAGAAACATCAGGGTCGTTGTCAATGTCGAATCCGAGATCCCCATTGAGCCTCCCAAGATAAACAGGGATCCAACCGGAATCCGCCGGGGCTTTTGATGCGTTGACGTAGCTGCCATGGCGGATTTTGGTAAGCACTTCACGGTCGGCAGTGATACGAATGGACCCTTTGCCACTGCCTCTGGACTTGCCTAACTCGGTCATCTGTCGAAGTAGACCTTCCGGCGGTTCGACGATGACGTTGAGGTCATGGTACTTCCACTGGAGGACAGTCCTGTTGTGTCTTCGAGAATCGATGACACTGTATTTTGATCCGCGATAGGCAGACGGCCACGGATCACCGGCCTGGATTTCGACGCTTTGGCCATTTGCGATCGGGACGGTCGTCGAATCTGGTTCCAGCGTTGCACCCATTACTCAGGTCCTCCTTCGATATCGCGTCGAATCCAGTCCATGGGATCGTCTTCGAATTCGGGGCGGGGTTCATTGTCATCCTCAGATTCTTCTGCCCCGCTTGAATCCGAAGACGACTCGCCACTATCAGAACCGTTGGTAGCCTTGTGACTGCTTGCTGTTGTCGTTGAAGTTGAACCGAGACTACTTGCCCACGACGCAAGATCTTCTTGCTCCTCCTCTGAGAGAGCGTCCGAAAGCGACCGGGGGTCGGAAAGTTCCGGGGACCAATCCCCGATGTTGCCTATGTAGATTGGGAGCATTTCGACGCCCCGCTCTTTCCGGAGCTTGATGATGTTCTGGACGACTCGTGGAAGATCGCTGAATTGCTCTTGAACGAGGTTCGGAGCCGGATGGCTCGGGATGAGTGTAATTACGTCACCCCACGGTGTGATCCGGAATGACCCACCCTGCCGTTTGTATTGTTGCAGCCGCCCGAGGACGGATGCTGGCAGTCCGTTGTCGACGGTATGACGTCGGTTCGTGGAGCCGTTGTTCCACCAGACACGTTCGTCGACGAAGGAATATCTCGCTCCATCATAGACACTCGGCCAGAGGTCCCCAGGTTCGAGATCTTGCGGTCGAACAGGTACACGATACTCTGACTGTCCTTCCGGGAGGAGATGTCCATCTAGGTCGACATTACCAAGATAGACACCTGAGTATTCATCGTCGTCCTCCACACGCGTGAGGACATCACCTTGCTCAGTGACGTGAATGCGCCCTCCTTGGCGTTTTTCGTCGAGGAGGTTCTCTGCGATTTCCGCGTACCCTGGCTCTAACTCGAGTCGGTCAGTCCCATTGTAGAGCTGCCACCAGATCGTCTTGTCAGGACTAACTGTTAGCCGATATCCTCGGTAGTGATGAGGCCAAGAGTCCCCAGGGGAGAGATCGTCATGCGTGCCCATCTGTCGAACTAAATAATGGTTAGTCGGAAAGCGCTTTCGTATTTCGAACCATTGTCAATATAACCCGCTACACCGGGCAGTATCAACTTGTCAATCATCAATACCTGTTGAATTTGGACACCTGCTCAGCGCCTGTCTTCCACAGAAGAACTATTCCAGATCCAGCGAAAGTGTCTGCTCGATATATCGCGCGATGCGTTGTGACTTATCCGTCCTAGTTGATACATAGGTCACTGTATTCCCATCCTGTTTCTTCACGATACGTATCCGACTCCATCCAATCATTATAGGCAGTAAATAGCCTAGAAGAACCATCCGATAATACCTCAGATGCTGAAACCTCCCCGATCCCGAAAAGATGGCTCGAATCTCCGAGTTTTCCAACAGCTAGAGAACGATTTTGAAAGTTGTATGGGGACTCTGAACAGAAGGTCAGGAGTAGTATAGCGGACGCTATCGGGTTTACCCGGTGGGAGGTCCATTGTTCTGCGAAACAGAGTATGTACCGTAGATCCTACAGCCTTGCCTTACCGATATTCGTCGAACGTCCGTTGTTGAATAAATGGATCGAAGTTGGAGACGATAATATCAGTCGCACCAATCCCACTTCGTTGGGTTTCATCGCTGTTGATCCGCCGTTCACCCTCGATATGACTAATATGGAACCGACTATAGAACTCCTCGTGTTCTGTGTATAATTCCTCAGCAGATGGTCCGTTCGTAATAAGTACGTCCGTGCCTTGTCGGTCTAATTCTAAAGCTAAGTCACGGAGCTTGATCTGCTCAGCTTCATTGAACCCACTGGGGTCATACTGGTTGAATTGCGCCGTCTTCGACTCTTCTGGATATGGTGGATCGAAGAAAACGAGGTCATTTTCGGTAGCCTCGTCGAGGACGTACATAAAGTCCTGAGAATGGATCTTCGTATCATGAAGAACGCGGTAGCTCTTGCGAATTTGGTCCTCGATGTTAGATATCCGCGTCCACCGTGACCCCATTGGCACATTGAATTCCCCATCCTGATTTGTTCGATAGAGACTATTCCAACAAGTCCGGTTCAGGAACAGCATGAGGACTGCCTCCCGGAATTTGTCCTTACACTCACCAGACTCCGTTCGGAGTGAGTTGAACTCGTCGCGATATTTGTAGTAGATCTCCTTTTGTTCGCCCTCAGAAAGCCCTTCTAGCTCCTCGTCCAATTCGCGGTTTGCTTCAATAATTTGCTCTGGCCCGTCCCTGATTTGCTCATAAAAATTCATCAGACGAGAGTTGATGTCATTTATATTTCCGTTAGAGGGTTCTAATGCAAAGAAGACAGCACCCCCACCAAAAAACGGCTCGAAATAGGTATCGAATCTATCTTTTGGCGGAAGACGCCGCAATATATCATCTAGAATATGGCGCTTTCCACCCGCCCACGCAAGAATAGGGTCGGCCATATAGTAAAGAGACGTACATTCGGAGATGGTTAAAACCGCTCGGTATCGATCACCTCAGGTCATTTAGATTGGGTGTCCTGAACCAATTCTTTGAATTGCATCTCAAGATTACCCCAGATGATTTCATCGACAGCATCGGTCTCGATGCCAAGCAAGCGACAAAGTTCGGGGCGATTTAACTCGAGTACTTTTGCTCCACGCTCATCGTCTGATTCACCCCCAAGAACTAGGAAAATCTCAGCTGTTTCGTCTTTTACTTTTTTATCCGCGGTCCGATCTGTATGAACATAGCCGGTAGGACCAACATCGTTGGGATCTGAATTCAGTTCATTCTGATCTGTTCCGATCTCACTTGGTGTGGCTGGCAATTCCTGTTTAATATCCTGTCGCTGTGGGACATTTTCTTCCTGTCGTTCAATGTATTCCCGATAGCGAGGTTCCTGCCATTCCGTTAGTTCGTCCGGATAATAGACACCGTTCTCAAGATGAATCCGCGCAAGTTCATTAATCCGGCCAGCCACTTCATGGGGGTCATCTACCACATGATCTGGTGGGAGTTCAGATATTGAGACGAGATTATCCAGATTCCGGTCAGTCTCTCGATCTAGCTGGCTCTTGTATGCCGGAAGCTGCCATGAGTCGAGGACATCTGAGCAGGATATTCGTAGTGTAGCGTGAGCAGCCGCTTGCTTCTTGATATCTTCAATTTCGGTCAGATCTGTGTCGGGTCGATGATCGGTGACGATGCGAGTCCTATTAGAGTAGTCTAGTCGGACCGGCCATCCATCATTTACTGCAAATTGGCTCTCAGAGTCGTACGGTTCAACGAAGGCCGTCGCCACCTTGTCGGCGTCTAAATTGAAGTAGTCCTTAACCGTTCGCCGAACCCAATTGTAAACACCCCGCGTATCGGTTGACCCGCGCATAACCGGATTATGTGGGTCGATAGAGGATTTCTGCGTGTCCCATGGCAACTTCTGGCCATCACCCTCTGTCTCCAATTCAAGAATAATCTTCAGTCGTTCATGCCGGGCACTAAATTGGCCAAGCGACTCTTTCCCTGTTCCGAATCCACCTTCTGTGCCACGGAGATTAGAGGCGATTTTTCGCTTTTGGATGTAGATATCCGTCCCAGAGTTTTGAGCGTCCTTTTTTGTTAGCAATCCCACCGTAATATGTAAGGTCACAGGTTCGTCCATCCCTGGAACATTTATTTCGATGTTTTCGAATCGGCGTGGGTGGATTCCATCGAAGGGACTGAATGACCAGTTCGGGATACCTTCGGGGTCAACAGATTCACCATCTACCCTAATTGTGAGATTATAGCTGTTCCCGTGGTAACATTGTAGTTCATCACTTAGGAATAGATTATAGGCCTCACCAAGCTCTTCCCGAAGAAGTTCTCCCGTCTCGTCAGTCCATTCGTAATTCAAATCCTCGATCTTGATTTCCGTAACCCCTGGTTCGATGTCCTTCCTTTCACGGATCGGGACTGTCCAATCCTGATCATCTTCAAACCATTCATCAGTGATTCTATATGACCATCCTTCGTTGGCATCTGACGCACGAGAAGAAATCTCAAAAGGGACCCCTAAATTAACAAGACTTTTCTTAGCCCCTACACCGTAGGTTCCAATTGAACCAGAGATGTGTTCCTTTGCGGTTTGGCCGAGGCCAAACAACATCGCAGCATCTTCACGCGGAACTCCACCGGCATTATCTCGAATCGTTAGAGTCGTTGCCTTTCCAGATTGGTTGACGTCAATATCAATCGTCATATCACCCTGACGATTGTTTGTCCGCTTCCACGCGTCAAGCGCATTATCGCAGAGTTCTAGACAGGCAGATTCTAGATTAACGTCTGATTTCAGTGCGGTGAGAGTATTCTTTGTCGGTAGAAGTCGAGCCCTTTGGGGAGCAGAATCTTCGTGCCGCTGAGCCATTATTAATCTGTTTTGTGATCGTCCAGTAGAAAAGCGTTCGGTCCTCTCATGTTCTATCTCAACATCTCGTAAGCTGCTGGTTAATTAGGTGTTTGGCTTCAAAGTACTGTCTAGTAAAGTAAATCTTCAAAAGACGTTCGTCCATTTTCAATCGAAGTCCCTTGTGAAGTGATGTGAACTCACGATGCTTGATTAGTGAACGAACCTCGTATTGACGGGCAAGTCGCCTGATTTTCTGATCGTCGTAGTCGTCACCGAGAAGAATGTCAATACTCTCGGGTTTGCGCTTGATCAGCGATGGGGCGATCTGACTATCGTGTTGTAGTCACGTGGAGATCGAGAATTGCGTTCACCTTCGTATCGACCAATAGCCTCACTTTGAACTGTTGAATCGTGAGTTCAGTATGTTTTGTGCAGTTTTCGAGGCGTGACTGCGGTCAAACCCTGACGCATCATCCCAACAACGTCTGCTGTCAGAAGTAGCGCCGCTGAGAGAGTGAATAAGATACACCAACAGCCATCTCAAATCGATTGAACGCCTTTCAGATCGTTGATCCGATAGGAAGCTCAGATAATTCAAGATCCTGGCTGATACGTGACATCTCGATTAGTTCGTCGAGCAGGCCATGGTAGGTCGTATTCTTCCGAATTTGAGACACAGCAGAACAACGTGCTAACGAATCGCTGCAGCCAGCGTGTACGGGGCCTCCCAATATAACGACCGGTCGCAGCTTCTCGAAGACATTCGAGGCAACCTTGTAACGGGCACTGTTGTTCGTTCTGTATACGACTCGGAGAGGACCGAATAGGGCTAGACGATCAGTATTGGAGTGTTCACGACCGTGCGCTGGTCCGATGGCGAGCCGGTCGGGAAGCTACCTACAGGGAAAATCTACGGCTCTCAAAGATGTCGTCGGCGTCATGTGCGTCAAGGTCGCGTTCATACCGTCACCGCCCGATCAACTTGCCAGTCCACTCAGATTACTTCTCCTTCCACACTGGACAAATGCTCTTGTATGGACAGCTTCCGCATCGTGTATGTGGATTCTCGGGAGCTTCCGTCTCTGACGGCGCCGGGTCCGGATCGGTTGGCAATCCTGCCTCGGGTTCGATCTTCAGGTCGTCGGATAACTGGTGGAGATACGTCTCAAAGTCGCTCCAGTCGGTGGTGATGTCGTGGACCGACCCGTCTTGGACGTAGAAGAGTCGTGTCCGAGTGACTTCGATATCGTACTCTTCGTTGAGCATCCAAGCATACGTAGCGAGTTGCCACCGGTACTGGTTCGCCAAATACGACCCCGAGCGTGGCTGCTCACCAGTTTTGAAATCGATGATTTCCCAGCCATCTTCGGTCTGTACGAGTAGGTCAACGAGCCCCGAAATGTGAACCTGCGGCTCAGTTGGGTGGATAGCAGAGAGTTCGTACTCGGGAAGAACCGTCGTCGCGTTTTGGACCGTGTTCCAGACTTCTGACTCCCGATACTGTCCGATGAGCTCGGTGAGCTGCTCGCGAACACCATCGTGCCGGTCCAGGACCGAATCCAAGTTCGATGACACCCCTTCGTCCGAGTCGGCAGAATGGCTGTCGTTGTGAAGAGCCTCGAAAGCTTCGTGGACGACAGTTCCCCAGTAGCTCGGGGAGTGGTCCTCCGGAGCGTTACTTCCGGGTGGCGAATCGCCACGAGCTTCACTCACCTCCTGCAGAGCTCGATACTGATAACGGCGAGGACAAGCAACGAGGTCATGAAGCGTCGATGGACTGAGTTCGCGTGGGGCGAACGGCACTCCCTCCCATGTCGAGAGGTCCGTGGCTGGCTCATCTGCTGACGTCTCGATCTCTGGGAGGCCAATCGGAGCTGTCTCTTTTGGGTCGGGGCGATCGAGCTGTCCGATATCGAGTGGGATCGTTGCAGGTGGTTCGTCCTCGGCGTACATCGCACTCGCGTCGAGGTCGAAGGACGTCCCACCGGTACCTGATTCCGTCCACCCGTCGCCAGTCTGGAACACGTCGATCAGTGGATGCGCCCAGGAGGTCCATTTGTGGTGATGGGTGATCTCGTGACCGAGTGGCAATAGGAGGTGGTCTTCTGCTCGCGTGAATGCAACGTAGAGCAGTCGCCAGAACTCCGCGAACTCGTCTTGAATCGCCGGATTGTACGGATGGTCATATTGGAAACGGCCCTGGTCGTCGCGGTCAGGTGCCAGCCAGATCGTTGAACGGTAGTCATCCTGGACCCAGACCGATCCTGGCCCATCGTCAAACGGCACTGGATCACTGGCTGGCCGCGGTCGAAGGGCAAACCGCCGCTCGCCAGTCATCGAATCGCGGAAACTGACGGTGTCGCGTGCTTGTACACGGCCACCAGGCCCTGCGAGAAGGTCTGCAAGCACGACCACACCGAACTCGAGGCCTTTGGCGCTATGAACTGTCCGGAGCTTGACCGTGTCTTCGGCACTGCTGTCGGCAATCTGCGCGACTTCGAACGATTCATCGTTCGACCGGGCCATACGACGGTAGCGCTTGAGCCGGTCGACAAATTCTCGGTAGGCGAGTAGCTCTTCGTCCTCCCAGTCGCGAGCCAGCTCAACCAACATCCAGAGGTTGCCGTACCGTTGCATCGCATCGTCACCGGCTAGCAGGATCGCCTCGAGGCCGGTGTGTTGGATGATCTTCTGAATGAGCTCCGCCTTCGATCCCTCGCGGTCCCAGCGGAGATCGCCCCGAAGGTCAACCAATCCCTCGAGTCGGTCGTAGTCACTGGCTGGTAGGGATCCATCGGGCCACTCTTCGAGCGCACGGGGGAGGTTCCAGTCGTGGCTCGCGAGGAACCGAAGGGTCGAGTCTGCCAGTGCCGTTACTGGCGAACGGAGAATCCGGAGTAATGAATCCTTGGAGTGGGGGTTTGCAAACCAGTCGAGAACGTCCACAAGGAACCCGATTTCTTCGGTCTTGAAGAGCCCTCGTTCGGCTACGATCGCGTTGTCAAGCCCGTGATCGTCGAGTGCCGCGCGGAACGACTGCATGTGGGTTCCACGCCGAAACAGGATCGTGACGTCGCCGGCTTGCACCGGGCGTTCGTCTTCTCCATCACCGACCATAACCTCGTCCCCATCAACCATGCCACGGATGGCAGCTGCCGTGACCTCCGGATCCCGATCTCGCCATTCATCCGCAGTATCTTGGTCGAGCGGCAGTACATGGAGGTGTGCGGCTTCATCATCTTGCCCCGGACGATGCGGTTGAAGCGGTTGGTACTCTATCGGGAAGGTCCCGATCGCGCCCATTCCCGGATCCCGGAACACGCGGTCAAATAGGTGATTGCCGGCGTACACGAGATGCGGGTGGCTGCGGAAATTGGTCACCAACTCCGTCCGCGTCCACCCGGCTGCCTCGAGATATGGATCGGGCTCGTCCGATTCCGTATCTGCATGCGCCAGAATACGGGCGAAGATTTCTGGATCAGCCGATCGCCAGGTGTAGATCGATTGCTTCACGTCCCCGATCACCAGGATATCACTCCCAGTTTCGCTTGGCTCGACGAGTCGGTTCAGGATCTGACACTGCGCATAGCTCGTGTCCTGGAACTCGTCGACGAATATCTTCGAGAAGCGGTTGGCGAGACTCTCAGTGAGCGCCGGACTCGCATCATCCTCGAGGTACAACCACACGATATAGGTGATATCCTGATACGAGAGTTGACCGGTTTCTCGGGTTATCGCGTCGTATTCGGCGTCGAAAGCGTCAATGAGGTCGTCGACGGCCGCGGCAAAGCCCATGCTGTGTCGGTAGTCCGCTTCGATTCCTCGTTGTACCCCGTCGTCGTCTGGTACCGACACGCTGGATTCTGCTTCTCCGGTGACGTGCGAGACGACATTCCGAATATCGGCTTCCGAAAACGGAGGGTCACGTTCGTTATATATGTCATCGCGGATCCCATCCTGGAAGATAGTTGTCCCTTCATCAGCATCCGGATCAGGGAACCGATAGCAAACCTCTCGGAGTTTCTGGTGGATGTCGTACAGATACTGCCGCGGGGTCGTCCCGTCGAGCTCGTTTTCGAGCGTTTCGAGCGCATCGGTATAGTCGTCGTCTTCGCGGAGTGTCCGAACGACATCCCGAAGGAGATCTTCCGTTTCCAACTCGTCCCGAACGTCGAAATCGGGTGCGACATGCGCCTCGGGTGCGATTTCACGCAGAAGATCGCCGACGAAGGAGTCGATTGTAGAAATATTGCTGTCGGTTTCGATCCACCGCCACAGTGCCGGATCGAACTCATCCTCCCCGTACGTTTCGTGATCTCGAAGCAGCTGTTTGATCTTCGTTTTGAGCTGGCCGGCGGCGTCTCTAGTGAACGTCGTAACCAGGATTTCGTCGAACGGGTTGGTGTCGATCTGACCTGGATTGGGACTCGTCATCCGGACAACCGTCTCAGCGACCACACGGGTTAGCGTCGTCGTCTTGCCCGTACCTGCCCCGGATCCGACGGCTACGCGACCGGATCCTTCATGGAACGCATGCATGACGTTCGCCTGGTCGGATGTGAACTCGAATTCGGGGTCCAGCGCGAGCGACAACTGGTCGCTCACCTCGTCGTGATTCATTGGATGTTCACCCCCGAATCTGGAATCGCACACAGATCACGGTACACACAATCGAGACAGTCGTCCTGGTTGACGAGTGTTGAATTCGCCTCGAGCGTAATCGGCCCATCCGCTTCAAGCGTGTCGGCCATCGTGGTGAAATTCTGCTCCCAGTCGCTGACGTTGTCTGTCCAGCCGTTGGGGTACCCACGGGCGACGAGTTGTTCGAATTCGGTGTCGTCATCACCGTGGATGCGATCCGTGTGATTGGTCTGAAGTGCAACGACACGGTCCCCGTCGGTTGGTCCAGCGTACTGCTCCTGCATGGCGATCCCGATAACCGTCTGGTCATGAACATCCGTCTCGTATCGGTGCCCGGCGAGCATGCGATGGTCGATGACGTATTTCGAGTGGTATTGACAGCTATCCCCTGACCCGCAGTTTAAGCACAGTTCGCCGGTCCGTTCGTCGGCCTCCCAGATCGCTCCATCAAAGCAGGCTTTGAGCGCACTCATGCCACGCTTTGAGAACCTCGTGAAGAACGTCGGGATCGCATAGGTACTCTCCCCATCATCGATCGTGTCCACTCGATAGGCCGGAACGCCGAGCACATGTCCATCGACAGTGACGGTGCCGCCATCGCGCCAGTCCCACGTACGGGTGATGCCGGCCGATAGTTCCGCCTCGACAAGCTGGCGTTCACCCTGGAGGTTCTGATAAATCGTGTTCAGGTCATACGAGTCGAAAGTCGGCTCTTGTTCGACCCATTCCCGAAGCTCTTCATCGGAATCGAACTGTGCAAGCCCGTCCGTGCGACTCTGTCTGTCCGGAAGAAGGTTCGTCACGATCTGTTTCCACTTCTCGACGTAACGCGGGTCGGCGTAGTTTTCCCGGACGATATAGGGGAGTTCCCCGAGCCGGTAGTGGGGATTCCCACTGTAGTATTTCGGGATCTTCGCCCGCTCAGGCTCGCCCCCCGTGTAGTTATAGAGGAACTGGTAGTAATAGTATTTCAAGCCACACTGTGAGGCCAGGTCCAATTCGTGTGGGAATAAAGGATCGCCAGTGACGGCTTCTAGGGACGTATCGGCAAAGGCAGGTTCGTCCGGCTCGATGGTGACTGCTGTTGGCGGCGTATGGTACCGGTCGACCCGAGGCAGGATTAGATCGGAGAGCGGCTGTGTCGCAAGTGTATCAACTATTGTGTCGAGATGGGCAGCCGTCACCTCCGGATCATCCTCAGGCGTGTCCCGATGGGCTTGATACAGCAGCATCCGCAATCGTTCACGTGGTGCGATCCTGTTCGCGAGTTCTTGCCAACTCTCCCCGCCGGACTCACGTTGGGGGATCCAATCGCCAACTGAAATCCGGTCAACTGGGCCCTCATCAGTTGGTTCTTCGTCCACATCGAAGAGATCGACGAACGGCGACCACGAGATGTCATTTCCTCGTCCGTCATGGTAGGTATGGACGAGCGTGATTTCAGTTTCGGGTGAAGCCGTCGAGAGTGCTGCCTGGTAGAAATCCAGTGCTTCACTATACACTGTCTCCCGGCTATCGAGATGATGATACGGCGTTTCTCCCCCTGCAGCACGGTCATGGACTGTGCGTCGGACCTCATTGTGAAGGAAGGTCGAAGTCGGAGCCTCTCCCGGGAAGACGTCCGCGTCCATGCCAAGCAGGTAAAGGTGGTCAGCCTCCCTGAAGTAGGCGTTCCCAGCATCCACAACGGGAACGGCGTACTGGTCCAGGTGGCGCTTACCGTACGTCTGCCCACCGATCGTCGTGGCAAACGCACGGGCAATCTCTTGCCAGCTTGCAGGTGCATCGAACAGTGTCTGCACTCGATCGTAATGAGCGCCGACGTCGTCCAGCGCGTTCCGGACTCGTTCAGCCTCACTCGTCGGATGGATCTCGGAGAGTGTGGTTCGAGTGGTGTCGATCGCCGGCCCAGTATAGAGTGACCGTTCGTGGTCCACCGTCTGGAAAACATACGTCCCGAGATACCGGCCAAATAGGTCGGTAAGGGCTTCCCCTGTCTCGGGTGGGCTATCTGCGAGAGCTGCGATATCCTCGAGGTACTCGTTGACGGCCTCCCATGGACCGGTCCAGTGTGGGATCTCGTCTATCAGGTCCCGCCACGTCTCAAAAGTGATCCCTTGATCCTCGTATCTGTCGGGATCCCGGTTGTAGAACTGCTGTTTCCGATGGATCTCCTGTTCTACTTTTGTAAATGACCGGCCATCGATCGGCCAGCGATAGCCCTGGCTGCCTCGAGGACAGTACCCCAATCGGAGCGGGTCGACCAATTCATCGAATGTGATTGGTTCATCGTTAGCGACGGCGTCGACGACCTCAACAAACGTCTGGAAGCACCTGTACGCCGGGATGTTCACGTATGGGCGTCTGGTTTCGACGTGGACTGGGACTTCGACCGTTTCGAATGCCTGTTCGATCAGCGATTGATACGAGCCGGCATCAGGAGCTACGATCAGGATATCTCGCGGATGTACCCCCTCCTGAACGAGTTCTCTGACCTCGGTCGCAACACGCTCAACCGCTCGTTGGTCCGTCGGAGCTTCGGTAAAGGAGACGGCCTCCGGAACATCCTCTGGAGCGGCACTCGTCGCACGGAACAGTGTGGCTGCGGCTGATGACTCCAAGTCAGGAAGAACCTGCTCAGGCGTCTCGTGAGAAGTCTCTACCGGAAGTGCATCGAAGCGGGCGGCATTGTACTGGTTGCTCCCGGAGCCGTTAAAAACGACAACGTCCGGTGCGGACGGCTCGGAAGCAATCGTTGCAAGGAACCGGAGGGTTGGGTTGTCAAATACACTGATGCCACTGACAGCGATCCAATCGACGTGGGAAAATTGCGCAGTCCATTGCTCACTGACATGGTCACGGGCGGCGTGAACGAGATGGCTTCGTGACTGCTGTCGGTCTATCGAATGGGTCTCAAGCCGCGCTTTGATGAACCGCTCGATACCCCGAAACGCAGACATGGACCGGTTTGTTTGCTGCTGGGCAAATCTGTTGTCAGCGGCTACAAGCGCTTCCATCGCGGGTGACACATCTGTAGCCGCGTCCGTCCATCGGAAGTAGTCATCAAGCTCCGTGAGCAGCGTTTCTCGCGTATCCTCTTCTGTATATGGGAGGCGGGACGCGAGCTCCGCGAGAGCATTGCGCTCTCTTGAGCCAAGGACGTCATCATCCTCGGGCGGGACGACCTCGTCGGGAGGCTGCGGATCGACGGCCGCCAGGATCCCCTCGACGAGTCGATCACGAACGCCCCCAGCCAGCATGCGGTGGGGATCATCCGTAGGTTCCAAAAGATCGGTCGCGAGTTCCTCGATCGTTGTGAAGTGAGCGAGTGGGGCCGTTGGGATCCCTTCCCGGTCGAGGTGGTCCTTCAGATTTTGTCTGAGTAACTGTCCGGAGAGGATACACATCCCTTGCGGGTGACGGGCAGGTGTACGGTTCGTGGCCTCCGAGCGCGCTTGGAGATATTCGATGAATGAATCGGTCCGTGCGCGAAGCGCCATAAACGGTTGAGATAGTCAGATCATATAATTCTTCTCACCCAACATTTTTCACTAATCATAGATTGAAAGATTGCGACGGCCCCGTGCACTACGGACCCCAAGGTTATTCAGTCCGTAAAGTGTTCACACTATGATAATGGAGACTCGTAAGGCGTCGCTGGATCGGGAATGGGAGGCACTAACGAGTAACCACGAACGAGAACTGGCTCGCGCTATCGACAGCTTCGAGCAGTTCCAGTCAGGCCACACAGTTGACCCCCTTGCGCTTGTTGGAGCCTATCGCTCAGGCAAAACGCAGCTCATCTACCACCTTTTCAACGAGGCATGGAACCGAGGGATTCCGGCGTTCTACGTCGGCGATCCGGGCGCGATGCTCTCTGAATTCGAAGCGAGCGACGAATCTGATCTCAACGAGTGGATCGACAGCCGGATCCAGGCACAACTCGAGGCATTCGAGAACGGGGCTGCCCCCGAGATAGATTGGTTCCCGAACGTTGATTCAGCGTCCAAACGCGATTTCGTGGAGGCACATGCCGATACCGTTGCGTCGGGAGATACGTCCCGGACGGCATTGTTTTTCGACGAGGTCGAGCAGTCCTACCGTGCATTCATCCAGGCAACCGACAAGGACGACGACAACCCACTCCGGAAAATCAACGATGGGCTCCAGGACACGATCAAGGTCTGGAGCTTCGGCATGATCTCGGCGTTCGAGTTCATTGGCGAGGCAGACTGGGGTCGGATGAAGGAGATTCGTATTCCACCGTTGTCAGTGGCTGACGTCCGAACTCTCCTTGCGGAACGCCGGCCCGATGCTACGGACCTCGCAAACATCATTTGGTGGCTTTCTCGCGGTCGTACCGGCATTATCATCAAGCTAATCGAAGAACTTCCGGATAACCCCGAAGAGGAGGCGGGCGAGTGGGTCCGAGATCTCGCCGATGCCAATTTCAAGGATACACGATTGATCAACAATCTTTGGACGGAACTCCCTCACGAGAGCTGGGACGATGCGATCACGTCGCTACTCTTCCAACCCGAGGGGCTTGAGAGCTGGCGGGTTCAGGGGGAAAAGGCCCTAAATTCGGAAACCTGTCTGACGATAGCGATCAACATCATCAAAGACGAATACGAGTTCGAGGACACGGACACCGGTCGGGACGCGCTTTCAATACTCGAACGGAACGTTGAACGGGTTGTTCAGGGGCTCGCCGTCGGTGAGGACCAACAGTTCCCTCAGTTCGGACTCCAGGACAATGCCCAAGCGGACGCGTTCTTGGACCTCATTAGTAACATGACCGTTTCCTTCGAGCCGGCAGGCGAAGAGCGACGGATGGCTATCGACGCTCTCGACGAACTGAAGGGCCGATTTGATACTCACTGGGTCCAGCGGGCATCCGACGCAGATGTCGTCGAAACGTCCGTAGCAACAGCAGCACCAGTACAAATCCGGGACGCCTTCCCACCGATAGCCGTCAATCCGGAGCGGGTGAGTGCGACCCCAAGTGACGACCTACGCCCAGAGATGGAGCGCGGGCTCACGCTTCAAACGGCACCCACCACGAACAAGACGGTCAGCATCCAGTTCTGCCCCACGGAGACGACGTTCCGGTCGGAACTGACCGAGCTCACAAACGGATTTGATATCACTGACCCAGCAATCCTCGTCGTTCCAGCTGACGAGGAATTCGATGCATCCCTTTCCGAAGCCGCAGAGGTGTATCAGCGACACTCTCTGCTCCAAGTCAGGGAATATCAGTCCAATCGGTTCTGGTCCTTCGTACTCAATCTCTTTGGCCGGCTCCGAAGCGAAGGATTCGACGATCCCTACACAGTCAACAACAGTATCAAATCGGACCTCCTCGGTCGCATCTCAGAACGTGAAGTCAGGAACACGATTGAAACCCTCTACGATCAGCTCGAACAAGTTGCCACAGAAGAGGCAGACTCGTTCGCAAGCGACTATCAGAACACGTATTCACTATCAACGAAGACGACGCTCCTCTGGGAGGAAGAGCGGCTTCAAGACGACACTCCTTACTGGTCGAACGGGCGGTTCGTCGAATCGACGATCGCGATTTCGTACCTGCCAGTCTTCGGCCCGGAATACGAATCTGGTCGAAATTACAGTCGGTTGCACAACCAGTTGAGTAACGCTATTTCGAATGATCTCGTGAGTGGGGGCGCGAATGGATTCAAATTCAAGGAATACTTCAGTGATATGTTCACCCAGAGCGGATATAGTGGCAACGTCACGACGGAACGAGCACACTATCGCGAAGGTGGACAGATTGCGCCGGCCGTGCAACAGACTCAATCCGCTCTTACCGCACTTGCAGAGCTGAATGACACCTCGAGCATAGTCTCAAAAATAGACAACCCTGATGTCGACGTCGCCGATGGGAATGTCCCTGTTGTCGGTGTCGCTGGGCTCTCGGATCTTGCATACGGTCTCTTCCGAGCGCTCCTGATACGGGGGCTGACAACTGGGTCCGATCCTGCCATCGACGTCCCGCAGCGGCTCGAGAATATCACGGACAATCTCAGAGATCAAAAAGAAACTGTCGAGGGATACATCGAGCAGGTCGAATCGCTTGACGAGAGGGTGACGCCTCCTGAATCGGTATCTGTTGGCACATGGATTGAGATCACTGCAGCTCGGCTTGAGCAGTACAAGACGAACCTCAAGGAGGTTATCAATGGAGTCACGGATCTTATAGACAAGTGTCAGGTGGATTCAACTGCGGCGCCGATCGGCTATCACTACTGGTTCCTTTTGCAAATCTACCTGGACGATATCTCGGATCAGATCGAAGACCTTCAGTCGGAAATTAGCCGTGCAAGTGTGAGCGATATCGATGAAGCAGTACAGCTGTTCGACCAAGTCTATTCGAGGGCAGAACATTCGGGGACCGTGTCAATGCATTTCTCCTCTCGTGAATCACTCCTCAAACGACTCGAAGACTACGGGAACGATGTGTTCGATCTCGAATCGCATCTTGGAGCAACATCGCTGAGTATCCCCGAAGATAGAGAGGACCTATCAGAGCTCAATGGAAGTGTTGAGACCCACAAACAGTATCTCACACAGCTCAATAACGACCTCAAAATGATCGAAGACGAGTCCGATGTTGTCGCCGAAGAATTGGAGCAAACCAAACGAGCATTAGTTGACCTCCTAGAGCCAGAGGAGGTGACGATCAATGACTGACGATCCTCCCGCTATTGTCACGGACGTGAGTGAGGTGGCCACGTCACTCGAAGAGCAGAAAAACGAGCTCCAGGACTTCCGGATGACGATCACGGAGTACGAGGATCGGGTGGAAAATATGAGCGAGTCAGAGCAGTCGGCTTTCTATGATAGTGCTGAGAACCTTTTGGAGACAGTTGACGATGCTACGACTGTCGATGATGTCCTGGAGCTTGAAGGGGAAGTGGAAGCGGCGATCCGGACCCCGCTCGAGCGAGTCGCAACCGAATCACTCGAACAGTTCTTGGATGAAGTCGAGCCTGAGCTGACGGACTCGACCAAAGAGGAGCTTTTCGAGGGACTATCCGATCGTATCCCGGAAGATCTCGAAACCATCGCCGAGACGTACCAAACACTAACGCCACGCGTCGGTGACCTGCCACCACACCTGCGCGATTCGCTTGCAACATATGTTGAACAAACACCGTCAGGCCTCTTGACGCCAACCCGGGATATCGAACCGCAAGTTACGAAGCTCGAACAGCGGTATGAGCAGCTTCAACGACTCGACACGGTTTTCGATGAGACCAGTGATTGGACACCGTCGATCACCTTCTCAACGACGGACCGTTTCTATAACGATCTAGACGAGACAATCCCTGTAGATCGGATCAACTCATCACTCGACACTATTCAGACCAAAGGGGAGACCTTGAGTGATGCGGGGCTTCCTGTCGAATCCCTCGTCACGTCAGAACTTGAAGAGGCGCTCAGCAATGCATCTGGGGACGATATCGATTCGGCCATCACTGACATCGCAACCCAGGTGACATCGCTCACAGAGAGGTACGAGAGCGTTGACCAACACATCGAAACGCTCGATACATTTGGGACTGAAGAGG
This sequence comes from Halolamina salina, assembly GCF_042678005.1. Taxonomy (GTDB): domain Archaea; phylum Halobacteriota; class Halobacteria; order Halobacteriales; family Haloferacaceae; genus Halolamina; species Halolamina salina. The sequence continues at coordinate 52,115 of NZ_JBHUDH010000254.1, forward strand.
GTCTGTTCGAAGAAGAAATAGACAGTCTACTTGCCCACCACAGAGAGCTGGGGATCGGCCCCTACGACTCCCTTGCCGATCTCGAAACGAGTATTAATGAATTAGACGCCGATATCAACCAGTTCATCGGGACGGTTCAGACCCGCCTGAAGGCACAGCGGAATATGGTCAACACACTCGAAAGTGAGGAACACGATGACCTCCCAGAGCTCAATATCGGGGCTGGAGGGCCAATCCTCCCTGTCCATGTTGAGGAGAATCTTTTTCAGGCACTCACTGATTGTAAGGCTCACGACGAATGGATCGCCGACCAGCTAGACACGTCTGGCCAGGATGTTGAGCGAGATGAGCTACTCGACATCTGGGTAGACCTCAGTGAAGGTGAGGAAGTCGAATTGACGGAGGAAGATAAAGAGGCTATCTTAGCGTTGGCTGACCGGCTTCCACTTAGCGTGGTGCTACGTGGCAACTGACGCACCTATAGACGACGTGGTCGCTGCATGCGAGGCTGGTGTAGAGTATCGTGGCGAACGTCGCGGATTCGATAAACAACGCGGTGTCCCCGATTCCGTGTTTTGGCTCCGACCGGCGGACGACCGACTTAACTGTCAACCATTACCCGTACTAATTGAGCTGGAAGGGACCTTTGCCGGCGCCGCATCCGATTTTGAGAAGTTCGCCGCACGACACGACGATACTGAGTATCAATACCACCTCGAATGGCCAGTTGTTGGAGCGACAAGTCGCGATCGGGTTGTCGAATCAATGCGATATGAGATCATCGGCATCCGGGCGAATCAACTCGCTAATTCCCATTCGATATCCGAGGGGGTCATGCACGAGGAGTTCAAGAGTTGGTTCGACCGATTTGCGCCGAAATTCGAGACAAGTGCAACGGTCCGTGATCATCTCTCTCCGCCTATCGTAGACTGGTCCATTGCGTTCAGGATGTTTGGCCATCGGTATGAGGTTCAGGTGCCGTTTTTTATCGGGGACGGCTCAGAGGTGGACTCCGACGTCCTTCGGCATGTCTCGACCCCCACCATACCCACCGTTGTTGTCGTGAACGGTAAGCACGATCAGCGGGATATCACGACTGCGTATCACGACACCGTCGTCGAATTCCCCTCGATCCACCCGATTCGGTTCAAAAGCTAGCTAATAGGCGCTCTAAGAAAATATCGTTAGTTACCCTGCTCTAGGTAGTGTTCAGATAAGCTGATTCCATGTGAAGGCGAACGTTTGAAGCCAATCTTCGACGGTATTTGTGTCGGGTGGCTGAAACAGTTTGAGAACTGGTTGGTGCGGCGTTTTATTCTCGAAAGATACGTTTGAGGTTCTGTATTCATCCTTATCTGAACACCGGCTATCGTGGATCCTCGACTAGTCGCCAAAGAGCGGTTGGTTCATGCAGATACTCCACACAATCAGCAGCATAGAGCCTATCCAAACGCTTCGTGACTGTAGGTCTGGATAAGCCTGTAAAGTCAACCAGAGCGCCGGTTGTGAGGTTCCCTCGACTTCGTCGCACCAGCGGACGAAGTGTCCGAGCCGGTACTTGTGGCCCGTGAGCGAGGCCTCCGAGAGTTCGTTTTCCTTATCTGCGAGGTACAGTTCAAGCGCGGTTTCGGCATCGATTGATTCGAGACTCATGGTCAGTTTTCTCCGGTCAGGCGAACCCCACGAGTCCCGGTTACTCCCCGTTCCGTTCCAACGGACGGAACGCCCGAAATAACCAAAAGGAAGCGCTGTCACGCCGAGTGACCAAGTCCTGCAGCGCCCACTTGAAACTTACCCGAACCAGTAACAACTGATTTCGGGGAGAAAAGTCCTTCTTCGCGGTGATTTCGCCGGAATTCGCTTTTCTCAGAGACGGCCATATTCTGATACCATCACGGTTCGTTGCGCGGCCCCCGCGCGTCCTGCGATTCCGTTCGCAAACGCGGGGGCTTGAACCTCCCAAACGCCGCGAGATACCCATTCCGACCGGAACACCAGAACCCCGTCGCACTCTGCCAATTCTCGACCGATCGGAACAGTCCGGAACCCTCCACACGAGGTTCATGCTTCCGACGTTCGCAGGACCGAGCATGGCGTCGAAAGGGAGTACCACAGGAGGAACTGTTGTCTACCGAACCGTCCAGAAGTCGCCGGCGATGATGGGTCGAACGGTCGGCCCGCTGTTCTCGACGATGGCGGAAGCGAAGGCGGTCGCCGAGGCGTTCGCGGAGCACGGACTGAACGCGGAGCCGACGACGTGGGAGCCCGTCGACGACCGCGGGACCGTGGAGATGGTGCCGGCGTCGACGCGGCACACGCTGGCGGTGGAGCCGGTGACGATCCACGAGTCGGCCGAGGAAGTGACGCCGGCGGAACAACGTTCGGGTGGTAGATCGTGAGTCGATGTGAGGGTCCGGACGACTCGACCAGCGACCCACACCCAACGAGGACTGACCCACCCCACCGCAGTCTGCGACGAGCACAGGGCACCCTGCGACTCTCGAACTGTGAGTCCCCGTCCCCGGTTTTAAGCACCGTCCGCGCGAGATAGACGACGTGAACTCGGACGCCGATATCGGTGGGCTGTTCGCGCCCGAACGCGTCGCCGTCGTCGGTGCGACGGAGCGTACGGGGTCGATCGGGGCCGCCATCCTCCGGAACCTCGACGACTTCGCGGGCGAGGTCGTCCCGGTGAACCCGAGCCGCGACACCGTGTTCGGGGAGCCGTGCTACCCGGACGTCGGGTCCGTTCCGGACCCCGTCGATCTGGCGGTGGTCGTCGTCCCCCCGCCGGTAGCCGTCGACGCCGTCCGCGGGGCCGGCGAGGCGGGGGTGCAGAACGTCGTGGTCATCACGGCCGGGTTCAGCGAGACCGGGACGGAGGGGGCACAGCGCGAGCAGGCGCTCCGCACCGTTGCCGCGGAGTACGACCTCAACCTCGTCGGGCCGAACTCGCTGGGCGTGCTCTCGACGCCGCCGGGACTCAATGCCACGTTCGGGCCGTCGAACGCGCTCCCCGGCTCGCTGTCCTTCATGAGCCAGTCCGGCGCGTTCATCACGGCGGTGCTGGACTGGGCCAACGACCAGGGTATCGGGTTCAAAGACGTCGTCTCGCTCGGGAACAAGGCCGTGCTAGACGAGTCGGATTTCCTCGCCCACTGGCGGGACGACCCCGAGACGAACGTGGTCCTCGGCTACCTCGAGGGCGTCGAGGACGGTCGGTCGTTCATCGACACGGCCCGCGAGGTGACACAGGAGACGCCCGTCGTGGTCGTCAAGTCCGGGCGGACCGAGGCCGGCGCCGACGCCGCCTCTTCCCACACGGGGACGATCGCCGGCAGCGAAGCGGCCTACGAGGCGGCGTTCGAGCAGGCGGGCGTCGTGCGCGCCGAGAACGTCCAGGAGCTGTTCGACTACGCTCGTGCGCTCGACGGGCTGCCGATCCCGGACTCCGAACGGGTCGGCGTCGTCACGAACGCGGGCGGCCCCGGCGTGATGGCGACCGACGCCGTCGGCGACTCGCGGCTCTCGATGGCGTCGTTCACCGACGGGACGCTCTCCGAACTCGAGGCGACGATGCCCGAGGAGGCGAACATCTACAACCCCGTCGACGTGATCGGCGACGCCGACATCGAGCGGTTCGAGACGGCGCTGGACACCGTCCTCGCCGACGACAACGTCGGCTGTGCCATCGTCATCTCCGCGCCCACGGCGGTCGTCGACTTCGGGGAGCTCGCCGCGGCGATCGCCGACCGGCAGGCCGAACACGAGACGCCCGTCGTCGCGTGTCTGATGGGCGGGGAGCGAACCGACCGCGCGGCAGAGCTTCTCAGCGAGGCGGGCATCCCGAACTACTTCGACCCGGCGCGGGCCGTCAGCAGCTTGGACGCACTCGCCGTCCAGCGGGAGGTAGAAGCCCGGAGCTACGAGGCGCCCGCTTCCTTCGACGTGGACCGGGAGCGAGCCCGGGAGATACTCGTCGACGGCGCCGAGCGCGGTGCGACACGGCTCGGCGTGGAAGCGATGGATATCCTCGACGCGTACGGTCTCCCGACCCCCGACTCGGAGCTGGTCGACGATCAGGCCGCCGCCGTGTCGGCTGCGGCGAGCATCGACGGTGACGTGGTGATGAAGATCGTCAGCCCGGACATCCTCCACAAGTCCGATATCGGCGGCGTGGCCGTCGGCGTCCCCCAGTCAGAAGTCGCCGACACGTACGAGACGCTCGTGACGCGGGCCCGGAACTACCAGCCCGACGCCACGATCCTCGGCGTCCAAGTACAGGAGATGGTGGACACCGACGCGGGGACGGAGACGATCCTCGGGATGAACCGCGACCCGCAGTTCGGCCCGATGGTGCTGTTCGGGCTCGGCGGGATTTTCGTCGAAGTGCTCGAAGACACGAGCGTTCGGATCGCCCCCGTCTCCGGGCGCGAGGCGGGCGAGATGATCGACGAACTCGACTCGGCACCCCTGCTCCGGGGGGCACGGGGCCGGGCGTCGGCGGACGAGGCGGCGATCGAGGAAGCCATCCAGCGGCTGAGCCAGCTGGTGACCGACTTCGACGCCATCCTCGAACTGGACGTGAACCCCCTGCTCGCCACCGCCGACGGCGTGCAGGCGCTCGACGTACGACTGACCATCGACCCAGACGAACTATGAACTCGCTACTCGTTACCTCGACGGACGAAGGCACCGGGAAGACCGCCGTCGCGCTCGCGCTCGCGCGACTCGCCGCCGACCGCGGCGCGGCGGTC
>NZ_JBHUDH010000255.1:0-24646 GCF_042678005.1 Halolamina salina
ATGACTCTCCAGCAGATCACCGCATCCGATATCGCGGGCTGGGACTCTTTACAGAATATAGCTAACACCTTTGAAAAACGCGGGCTCAAACCACGCCCGAAACTAGGGGGCGATAACGAACTCGTAGTCCAGCTTGATGATGACGAATTCATCGTCATTGTCAATGCTGGTCCCGGTGAGACTGCCACAGACTTCAAACCGGAAAATCGCTCACGGCACACCAACCTCGTTGCCACCAACGATTTCGAGACCTTCACCTTCATTACGCGAGTCCGAAGCTGGGAGGGGCAGCAGCACGGTCGAATTAAGCATCAAAAGATTTCGTTCTCGAAGGAGCAGTTCACGCGGGACAGCGGAGAGAAGAACACTATTCTCCAGAAACTGAACTCGATCGAGTACGGTTCCTCTGCTGCGATATACGATACGCTCTACGACACGCAACAGGTCGTCAAGGAGTTCTATGAGCAGTTCGAGGAACTCCGGACAGATCTCATTCAAGAGGTCACGGGCATTCCCGACGATCGTGGTGATGCGAAGCAACGATATGTGCAGGTCATTCTTGATCGGATGATCTTCCTATACTTCATCCAAGAAAAGCGCCTCCTTGATCGGAATCCGAACTACCTTCACGAACAGCCGAATGAAGTTGTTGACGAGGGTGGTGACCACTATGAGGAGTTCTACGAACCGCTCTTCTTCGAATACCTCGCAGAAGACAAGCAGAACCCTGACTTCGGCAGTCTTCCGTACCTGAACGGTGGCTTGTTCGCAAGGAATCCTGTCGAAGAGGAGTTCCAGGACGCAAAGTTAGGTGGCCCTGCCGAGGAAACGAACGAGCTCTTCGACGATATCCTCGACTTCCTCTCCGACTGGAACTGGAACGTAGACGAACGACTCGACATCGTCGATCCCAAGAACCTCTCCCCAGCGATCTTGGGCCACATCTTCGAGCAAACGGTCAATCAGAAGGAGATGGGGGCGTACTACACACCGGAAGAGATCACGGGGTTCATGGCTCGCCGGACGATCCATCCATATCTGCTCGATCAACTCAACGAGGCTGTGGACGCAGACTACGACGAGATCGACAATGTGTTCGGATTCCCCGTGCCCGAGGCAGATAGTAGCGCAGAAGCTGTTGCCGATGGCGGAACCATAACTCAGCAAGTTCCAACGGAAAATGTCCAGACCAGCCATGTGGAGATTCTCTACCACGACATTCTGAAGGAAGCACACATTCTCGATCCCGCCGTAGGAAGTGGCGCCTTCCTGCTCGCCGCACAGGAGGTGCTGATGGACCTATACATGCAATGCATTGAGTATTTCCAGCGGCTCGAAGCTGAAGGGCAAGGCTGGGAGCTAGAATCCAGAACGCGAGAAGAGATAGAGGAAATTGAGTCTGGAAAAGGCTCCTCATCACTGTACGCAAAGCGAACGGCCATTCTCAACAATTTGTACGGAGTCGATATCGACGAAGGTGCTGTTGAGATTTGCAAGCTCAGGCTCTGGTTGTCGATGGTCGCTGATATCGAGGATGAACCGAGCGAGGTGGAGCCGCTCCCCAACATCGATTTCAACGTACGACGGGGCAACAGCCTAATCGGTCAACTCGATACGGACATCGAGAGTAACGAAGACGGAGACAGCGATCTCGATTCTTGGGAGGTGAAAACTCGTTTTGAGGACGTGAAAGAGGCCATCAAGAAGCACAAGAAAGCGGAGACCAGTGTTGAAGCCCAAGAATGGCGGAAAGAGGCAGAAGACAGAATAGAGGGACACCGGGACAAATTTGACAAGATCCTTCGGCGAGAATTCCAAGACGCTGGCTTTGACGACATAACGATCGAGGAAATTCGGGAGTGGTCACCCTTCCACTGGCCGTTGGAGTTCGCCGACGTCTTCGAGAAAGGTGGATTCGACGTGTTCATCGGGAACCCACCATGGGACATGCTCTACGCGAATCGCGACGACTTCTTCATCCGCAACGATGAGCAGTTCCGTACCTATCCGTCGGAGGAAAAAGACGGTGTGATGGAAGACCTCCTCTCAAGCCCTGAAGTTGCGTGGGAATGGGAGGACTACAAGGAATCAATGGAAACTCAGGCAGACTTCTTCACGCAGGGAGATGTTTATAAGCTCCAATCTCCAGTGGTGGGCGGTCGAACGATGCCGACAAAGAACGAACTTTCGGCTCTTTTTCTTGAGCGGGTCTTCAGACTCTCCAGAGACGGCGTGAAGGTGAGTCTACTCCTCCCCGGTACTATCTTCGGGGGAGTAATGGGGAAAGACCTCCGAATGCATCTGCTGGACCACACGGACGTGGAGAATCTCATCGGGTTCGAGAACAAGGGTATCTTTGAGGCTATCGACGATAGATACCGGTTCGCGATTCTGACGTTCGAATATGGGGGGAAGACATCAGCTCTTCGGGGGATATTCAACCAACGTGACATGGATATAGTCTACAGGATCGAAGATGAGGCAGTCAACATTCCGCGCGACGTACTCGTCAGTTATTCTCCAGAAGGGGGAATCTTCCCATCCATCACCTCGCAGATCGAAGTAAGCGTCTTGGAGAAGGTAGTTGAGCAGCCTTCCTTGGGTGAAGATTTAGAGGAGACTTGGACAGTTGATATGCTCACTAAGGAGTTCGTTGAATCAACTGATAAGGATAGGCTCTTGACATCGCCGGAGGAGGCCGACTATCCCGTCTACGGCGGCAAAAATATCCACCAGTTCCAGTACGATAATACCCACACAGGAGCGTTAGATGGACCGCAGTACTGGAGTCGGGGGATGTACGATCCACCGAATAGTGCTCAGTACCGTGTTCGAGAGAAGAAATTCAACAGGGGTAATCTCAAACGGGCAATCTACGACGCCTTTGGAGGTTCAGAGACGAGCAAGTCTCAAGTTCAATTCGTAGATGAACTACTCGAAGAACACCGTGGTCACGGACTTGAGGAAGAAGATGTCCTGCTCGATTGTACTGAATACCGAATCGGCATTCGAGACGTTTCTCGATCCCGGGACGAGCGGACGATAATAGCGACGGTACTTCCGAAGGACGTCATTTGTCTCCACACCATTAACACGTTCAAGCCGTTCGCTATTGAGCCGGAAGAGGAACACCTCACAGAGTCCCCACTTCGGTCACCCTACGTCCGGCGATTTACGGATCAAGAACTCTTCGTGGCAACGGGGCTCCTGAACAGCATTGCGTTCGATTTCCTGATGCGAACCAAAGTCGAGACGCACATCGTCAAGCGCGAGCTATTGGAATCCCAGCTACCACGCCTCACCGATGGAGATGACTGGTTCCATTATATCGCTGAACGAGCTGCCCGGTTGAACTGTTACGGAGAAGAATTCAAAGAAATGCGTGAGCGACTCGGCGGAATCGAGGCAGCGGTAGAAGATCAAGAACGCAGAGAATTACAGGCTGAAATCGACGCGGCCGCATTCCACGCGTATGGCCTGGAACGTCGTGACGTGAAGTTTGTCCTCGACGACTTCCATCGCGTTGAGAATCCGAAGCTGATGGACGAGATGTACTTCGATCTGGTCTTGGAGAAATATGATCTGCTGGATCAGAAGGGGCCCCTACCGTAGCTCCCAAATCACTGTCCGACAACCCCCCAGCATACGAGCTTCGCTTGTACATCACTCTCTCCCATCAGTTTTGTCTGGTATTCAGTAGAGGCTTCGACGTTCTCTTCCAAGAACTCCCCAAGCTGACTGAGAAACTCCACAGTCTGCCACTCTGGGAAGGAGTCATACTGCTCGTTTTGGCGAAAGATCTCCCGTAAAATTCGGTCTTCATCCGTGTTCGCCAGCTTTACTTCCTGCAGCCGCTCTTCGATGTCGTTAGCCCATTCTTCTATCGTTTCGAACTCTTCGACAGGAGCCGGCTCATCGCCGTGATTCGGCTGAACGTAGTGACTGATGAAATCGAGGATCGTCTCTTGTTCCTTCGAGAAGGCCTCTCCCTGTTTGAAAGCACCCTCAACTTGGCCCTCTCGAATCACCTCAAGACGCTCGTCAAGCACTGCTTGAATTTCGCCGCGATTCGATAACACCGTATCTGGATTTCCGGTAATCGGGTCGCCGTCAACTGAAGGGTCAATGTTGAGCGTGCTCACGGGCCGCTCTTTGACCTCGTCGGCGAAGGGCTTGTAGTAGAAAGCACGACGGACGCGACCAAGCGGGGACTCGTGGTCATCATCGTCGAACCAGAGGTGGGCAAGGGCGAACACCCCCGGACGAGGACCGGCATCGTGGTCAGTTACATTCGTGTAGAGGAATTCCCGTTCTTCGGGCGGGTCATCGAAGAAGTCCTCAGCGTACTCGAAGTCTTCCGCGGTCAGGTCGTAATCCTCGTTCAGTTCTCGCTTCAGAAGGTACCGTTCGAACGCAGCGTGTTCATTACTCCCAGCGTTGCGGAGGAGCGGATTCTTGCTCGTGTCGTCGAGTTCATTCACATCGTCAATTTCACGGGATTTCTGGAGAGAGTCCTCAATCTCGTCTACCTGTAATTCCCCGATTGTCTTCTCCGTGTCTACACCTGTCTTTTCGAGAATCTGGTCTTCGTTCGGATCGAGGATGTTGTTCTCCTTTCCGACGATGAGCGCGATATCGTTGATCTTTGCCTGCAGACGTTTCAGGAGCTTAATCGCCGCCTCGATGTCGCCGTCCGGGTAGAAGTTGTGGACGTGTTTCTCGGCGGTACTCCCAATCCGGTCGACTCGCCCGACACGCTGGACAATCCGCATCGGGTTCCACGGCAGGTCGTAATTGACCACCACATGAACGTCCTGAAGATTAACCCCTTCACTCAGCGTGTCAGTGGCCACTACGTACTGTAGCTCTGAATCCCCCGACTCGGCGAGCGTTTGCTGATAGCCTGACGCCTCAGGGGCAAAGCGTTGAATAATGTCCTGCTTATTCTCGTCGCCACCCTTGACGACGGCACTGTTCGCCTCGGTAAGTGGTGAATCCGCGTTGTCACAGAGGGTTCGATAGACGTAGTCTGCAGTTGCTCGATACTGCGTGAAGATGAGCACCTTCTGGTCGTGATCAGAGAGGACATCTGCAAGTCGGTCGATCTTCGGGTCGCGGAACTCGCGGAGTGAAAAGACGGCCTCGTAAAAGTCGCGTGTGGCGGGGTCGACTTCGCTCAGGTCACTATTCGGGTAGAGAATCGGATTCATCTCTTCTTCAGGAATATCTGGGAGGACACCAGCGCCGTGGTCAGCGAGCCATTGCCGCGTGGAAACCGCATAATCGCTCACATCACCCGCATCACGGGCGACATCACCGATGAACTGCGAGAGGAAATACGAGAGAAGGGTGAGGTCCTCCCTGATGTACGTCTTCACCTCGCCGATGGTGGCGTCTGCCAGTTCATCTCCCTCGGTATCAGCTCCTTCTTCCGATTGAATAGCGGTGGTATCGAAACCGAATTCTTCGAGTGTTTGTTCGAGATCTTCAGCAGCGTCGGCTCCTTCGACAAAGTCACCGAGTTCAGAGTCATCCCCCTCCCGAACAGTTCGGAGCATATCGATGTCTTCGTCCTCGGGGAGTTCACCAAGAAGGCCGAGAAGCTGGCGTTCGCTCTGATGCAGCGTCTCGATCGACTGGACGAACGCGTACGTTGAGGACTCGAGCCGTTTGAGGAGGTTCAGCTTGTAGAGAGCTTTCAGAGTGCTCCCCGCTTTCGGGTTTTTGACTGTGATGTGGGGAAGGTGGAGGGCGTCCATCACGTCGGGAAGCATCCGATATATTGGCTGGTAGGCCGCCGGCAGGGAGTACTGTTGCTTGTTGAGTTTCGGCGGCTTGAAGCTCATCTCGAAGTCTTCGCTGTCCTGAATCTGATCTTTGACGTGCTTGCGCGTCCGGAGAACCATCACTTCGTTCAGGATATTCGAAATCTCAGAGGAGTGTCGCTGTAGCTGCTCGGTGATTTCTTGCTGTTCGTCGTCGCCGACCTCCTCTTTCCCGGATGCGATGCGTTTTCGCGTCTCCGAGAGTTCGATATATTCGTCGAACGCATCAAAGTCGAGTGACGCCTTGTTCCGAAGTTCCTCCGGGCTGGTGAACAAGCTGATGAGGTTCTTTAGGTCGGTAGCGCTGTTATTGATCGGGGTCGCGGTCAGCATAATCATCGTCTTTCCGCGGAGTTGCCTGAGATTCGCGTGTCGTCGCGTCCCCTTGTAGTCATCATCGTGGTCCGGATTCGGTCGCCACTTCCCGTAGTTCCGGAACCGATGAGCCTCGTCGATAAGCAGGACGTCAAACTCGTCTTTGAGGTCCTGCACCTCGTCGTAGGAGAGATTCTGGAACTTGCTGATACTCATCACGTCAAGGTGCGTGCCGTCTACCTCTAACCCGAAGTACGGATTGCCGTCTTCGTCAGTGTCGTTCTGGAGTAGGTCTTCCCACTGATCAGTCAGGTTGGCCGGGACAATGAGGAGACAGTGGTCGCCACGTTGACGGTAGTCGTGGAGGAGTTCACCCCCAATAAATGATTTTCCCAGGCCGACCGAGTCGGAGACGATGCACCCGTTGAACTGGGAGAGCTTCTCCTTTGCACTCTCGTACCCGAGCTTCTGGAAGTAGTACAGTGGGCTGTCACGGATGTTGACGTTCCCACTCAGTTCGTCGTAGGCGAGCAGCTTGTAGAGCTCGAACGGTTCGAGATACGTGCCCAGCTCCTCAGATGACGTTTCCTGGTCGGACTCGTCCTCCTGCTGTTCCTTCCAGTCCTGGTACTCCTCGCTGTTCTCGATGATTCGGATGATTTCCTCACTGAACTCCTCGGCGTTGGCCCACTGGTTGTCGTACCACTCCTCGAACGCTTCGGCCTTGTGTCGATCCTGACTCGTGAGGTTCAGCTCGATGTTGTTCTGGTGGCCGCTCTTGGTGAAGTTCGAGGAGCCGACAACTGTAGCACATGGGCGGGTGTCTTCATCCCCGTCGTGTCCCCAATCTTCGTCATCTTCGAGTGGCGCTCGAAATGATGCACCCTTTGCGTGGAAGTAACCGTTTTCAGGATTTCGCACACGGACGCTCACCTCGCCTTCGGCGATAAAGTCTCGTAGCCGGTCTAGTCGGCCGATCTGAGCGTTATTCAGCTCCGAGATGCTTTCTCTCACTTCTCTTTTGAGTTCCTCTTTGAGATTCTGTCCCTCACCGATTTCGTCAGCAGTTCCCCTATTCGTCTGACGACCCATCAAAATCCGAAGCGGAGCGTGGCCGAGATCATCGGGGTCAGCCAAGTTTTCAAGGTCTTCCCGGTAGAGGTCAAATCCTGAGAGATAAAAGTAGCCAGTTGCGATACGGCCTTCCTCGATCTGGGGAATGATCCGCTTGTAAGCGTCTTCTAGTGTTCTGTTGGCGTTATCGACAAGCGGAGGAAGTGAGAGCATCGTAATGCCGAGATGTATTCAGTACGCGAACTTAGTGTTTAGTGACCTCCCTACAGAGGTGGCACCAGACAATAGTCAATCAAACTGGCCGAAGATCCCGCCAGCGGACGTCAACGGTGTCACCATTAGCGATTTCAACCCGAAAAAGATAGCCCTCTCGTTGATCATCAGTCACAGCTCCCGCATCGTCTGAGATGATCTCAACGACTGTTCCTCGACGTCCATGGAGGCGCTCGTGATCTGGATCTGTCTCGTCCGGGATATCGATTCGGACCGTGTCTCCAATATCGAATCGTTTCATAGTAGGTGTCATCAGCTCCGCGTCCAGAATAGCCCTATCGAACCAGCCATAACGGTTGCACCGATTATTAGCCCGACTGTGGTCGGAGACGGCAGGGAATAGCCTGCACTCGTGAGCAAAGGAGTTAGAATGAACCCACCAGCGTATCCTCCGACAGTAAGATATCCAGCGGCAAGGAGACGGACAAACCACTGTTCGACAATCGTATGCGAGCGGTGATCAGGGTCGTCATCAGGTCGGGGCTCAACGATTTCCGGATCGGGCTTTTCCCGCTTGAGGTATCGCCATTCATCAAGATACATTCGGACAGGAAGGGCAGACTCGATTTGGTTGAGAATAGCATATCGGGCCTTGTTCAGCCGGCGATACGACTGTAAACTCTGATACCAAAAGTAACAGATCAGACTTCCAAATCCAGAGGCGAATAGAACGATTGCAGCACTCGTAGTCGTCAAATTTCCTCGGGCGAGAGCGAAGAGTCCGGCTAGTATCGACGTCAAAATCAAGCCGAAAAATCGGTTCATCTGAACCCGCTGATTCGCAGTCTCGATTGCCACCTCCCCATAGTGGATGTATTGATCCATCAAGCGATCCGTCTCTTCGTCGTTCAGATTTGTTAACGGCCCATTCTCTACGGCATTGGGCTCGGCCGATTCGGCCGGGTCTCCCCCAGTAACCTCTTCGGGGTGTTCCGGCTCTGTTTCAGGCGTGTCTTTGTCCTCGGTATTTTCGCCAAGATTTGCATTATTCGGCTCGCTCTCGCCAGAGGTCTCGTCAGTTGGTTCAGACATATTCCGCTAAGGTGTCGGCGAATGATGCTTTGCGCCATCCTAAGAATAGGGGACCGTAGAAACAGTTCAGATCCAAACGCTGTTCGGTCGCCATTGCGCTTTCTGCGTAGTGCCTGTACTGATTGATGAGCGTCTTATCACGCTCTGGCCGTCTGGGTGAAGATCGTGTACTGCAATCCCTCTGTCTTGGGCCATACTCGACCGAGGGTGAATCATGCATGCTTCGCGATGGCGTTCACGATAGACTTCTGCCGCCAACCGACAATCTCATCGGCTTCCTCCTTTACCACAGCTGGAAGTCGCTCGTTCCCGTTCGGTCGCACACCGATAATAGGTTTCTCGAAATGGTCTGCCATCTCAACCTCCTCCTCGATCCACTCGCTGTGCGAGACGTACATCCCAGCGACGACGACGACCACATTTGCCTGCCCAACCTGCTGATAGAGCTGCTGACGAAGATCATTCTTATCTTCAAACTCCATCGGATCGTCCTCTGGGACACTGAAGTTCTGCCAGTCCAGCTGATTTTCATCATCGAGGAACTCCTCAATACGTTCACGTTGTTCGGAGTACTTCCACGAGTGACTCACAAACACCCGATACGGCCGATCTTCCAGAGGGAGACGCGGCTGCGTCGACGTGCCGGTCTCATCTGTTGTTGAACCAGATGAAACTAGGCCACCAAGTCCTTGAGCGCCCTTGTATGTGAAATAGCCTGCCACAGCAGCAGCGATAATGAGTTCAGGGGCGTCGTGCCAAAGGTAACGAAGTGGATCGTCGTGTGGATCATGATCAACTTGTCCACCTTTCCAGTCGGCATATCCGGCGAGGAGGTCTTTTCCGAGATCGACGACATCGGTATTTTGTTGGTTTGTGGTTGGACCGGATGTCGTATCGGAGCCTCCAGTAGTATCCTCGAACAGGCCAGCAAACGGATCGTCTTCCCCGTTTGATTTGATAAGGGCGTTCACGTCAAGGCTTCCGGTGGGGCTTTGCACCTCGACGGTCGGCACGTTGGTGACAGGGTCGTTTTCGTTGGGTGTCACAGGCGATACATCGCAATTTGGATATTTAAACCCAAGGGGATATTTGCTATTCAGGAAGGTTCGTGTTTCCGTGAACTTCCGAAAAGCCACCACGACAGATTCCTTCCAAATCACCACAAAGAGACCCGGTATTCAACCGATGGCCAATTGGTGAGATTTGCTTTCCGGAAACAACCCGGTCACGTATTTATGGCCTGGCGCAGAACCAGTCACTTACTAACACAATGATCCGCGATGCTCGCGTTCTCCGCGCCGGGTTCGTCCCTCGGGAAGTTGAGCATCGCGACGCCGAAGTCAACCACCTCTCTAGCGTCCTCGAGCCCATCACGAATGGTGAACCCGCCGACACGGCCATCGTCACCGGACCCAGCGGCGCCGGCAAGACGTGCATCTCGAAATTCGTCACCGAACGCCTACGTGAGGAGGTCCTCGACGTCGAGACCACCTACGTCAACTGCTGGCGCAATTACACCCGGTTCCGCACGCTCTACCAGATCCTCGACGATCTCGGCGCAACCATCGACATCCACCGGCAGTCGACGCCGCACGACGAACTCGTCGATCGCCTCCAGCAGCATGACGGCCCGCGAACCGTCGTCATCCTCGACGAGGTCGACCAGCTCGAAGACCCCAGCGTCATCTACGACCTCCACAGCCTCCCGCAGTTCGCGATCATCTGCATTGCGAACAAGGAAGAGGAGCTGTTCAGCCGCGTCGACGACCGGCTCGTGAGCCGGCTGCGCTCCAGCGAACACGTCCGGATGGACAAGTACCACGACGAGCAGCTGTACGACATTCTGAGTTCGCGGGCGAAGTGGGGGCTCGACGAGGACGTCATCACCGACGACCAGCTATATCGAATCGCCGACGCGGCCGCCGGCGACGCACGCCTCGCAATCGGCATCCTCCGAACGGCCGCCGGCAAGGCCGATCGCGAGAACCACGAGCGCATCACCGACGATATTCTCCTGGACGCCGCCGAGGATGCTCGGGCCCAGATCAAGCAGAAAAGCCTCGACTCGCTCACGCCGCACCAGCGCGTCGTCTACGATATCGTTCGCAAGCACGGGCCGGTCGGGCCGAGCGAGATCCACGAACGCTATTCCGAGGACGTCGATGATCCGCGGACGAAACGGACTATCCGCACGTACCTCTCGAAGATGGAGCAATACAACCTCCTCGAGGCGGAAGGGACGAGTCGGGACCGAAAGTACTCGCTCGTCGATTCAGCAGCGGCGTCACCGATGCAGTGACCGTGACGCCGCGACCTACCCCGAACTGAACTCGCCGAGGCCCGATTGCTCGTGGTCTAGCGGCTCGATGACCTGGGGATCGTCGTTGTCAGGGTTGTTGACCCGCGTCGAAATCTCGTAGGCGTCCAAATCGTCCTTCGGATACGGCTGGCACAGTTCCTTGCGAGTGTCCGGGTCTGCGGCGAGCCAGTCGGACTCAGCGTCCTTTGGGAGGACGATCGGCATCCGGTTGTGGATTGAGTTCATCAGGTCGTTCGGCTCCGTCGTGAGAATCGTGACGCACGAGATCGCCTCGTCCTCGCCCTCCCAGACGTCCCAGAGCCCGGCCATCGCGAACGCGGGGTCGTCCTCGCGGTGAATCCGGTAGGGCTGTTTTGTCCCGCCGTTCGGCGATTTCCACTCGTAGAACCCCGAAGAGAGGACCAAACATGGGCGGGATTCCCACGCCCGCTCGAAGACGCGTTTCTCGTCGGCAGTCTCGGAGCGAGCGTTGATGATGCCCTCCTCGGGCTCGTCCGCCCAGAACGGAATCAGCCCCCAGTGGTAGGCGTCGATCTCGTCGGAAGCCTCGTTCGTGATGATGTGGAGGTCGTCGCCGGGTGCAATGTTGTATCGGGGTGTATACCCGCCGTCAGTGACGACCTCGGCGTCGAAGCGAGCCTCGAGGTCAGCCTGATCGATGAAGAGCGAGTTTCGGCCACACATACCAGAGGGTTCGGAGGGTGGCATCTTCAACGTGGTCGCACAGGAACTTCGCGGCACCGACGTACTTAACCAACATTCGCCCCCGTTATGCATAGAGCGTTGGTTAACGGAGACAGTACTAGACAAGACTGATTCTGGAAACTTCTCGGAACCAGGCGCACAATCCCAAAAATTCGGTGGCTAACTCACCCACACCGTAACTCAGCAGTTCAGCCAAGCCTTCGAGTTAACCCGGGGCAGAATACACCCGGAATTCGATGGGCGACGACAGAGTATTTATACTCTTCTTCCGTTCTGGTGACTATGTCCAGACAGGTCTCGGATTATTTGTCTGAAATAAATGACCATATCTTTCTTCCCGGCCTCCAGCGGGAGTTTGTCTGGAATCCCAGGCAGATTGAGGAACTGTTCGATTCATTGATTCGAGACTATCCAATCGGAGCCATAACTGAATGGAGAGTTCGAGCGGCCAATATCAGCGACTACAACTCGTATAATTTCCTGCGGATGTACGTTGCCGATGACTATCGGCCACCGGATCCAGTTTTGGCGGAGTACGACCTCTACAATCAGGAGGTTGAAGACAAAGAACCGGAGATTCTGATTATAGACGGCCAGCAGCGCTTGAACTCGCTCTATATCGGTGTCGAGGGTGGAATTACAGTATATAATGGCGGACGGGGGAAGCCCAGTGATGAGCTCCAGTACTGGGAAGGCCAGCGGCTGTGTGTTGACCTATTCGGTCACCCAGAGTACGATCGCGACGATACAGCAGGCGACTACGAGTTTGAGTTCAAATCGACGGGGAAGTTTGGAGGAACGGACGAGACGGGCTATACCATGACCGGCGACACGCGACACCTTTGGATGCCGGTCGGGGAGTTATGGAACGGAGGGGACGAAGGGAGCTCCGGGAACTCCACGGTACTTGAGGGAAGATCGCTTAGCGAAGTCGTCGATGAATACGTGGATACCGCCGAACTGAGGGCGGACAACGAAACCCGCTACCAACTGCGCAGTATTTCGATGGCCGTCGCGAGAGACATTACGAGCAACGTTCTACAGGACGATCTCGAAACGGACAGTACGAACAAGGATAGATCCGAAATTCCCGAGATATTCACGAGGCTGAACATGGAGGGCTCTGATCCGAAGCCCTACCAGCTCCTCCTCTCAAAACTAATGAGTTATTGGCCGTACGCAGAAGAGGAGGGCGAGCGGATCAATCCTAGGGAGGTCATCCAAGATTGGATTGACGAATTTAAACAGAAGTTCCCTGAGTATGAGCAAGAAATCGACCGGAAGCTGTTCCTCCGGTATACAGCATACTTAGTCGGAACGGACCTCCTCCGCAGCAATCTTAGCAGTATCGACGAAGAAAGAATGGACGAGATGCGCGAGCGGTGGCTGTATAATGAGCCCGTCGTCGCCGGACGGCGCTTCGAGTGGTTTCGGACATCGCTCGAGAAGGCATTCCAGACAGTAATCGAGAGCGGGATTCGGAGCTCGGTTATGAACACGATGCCCATCTTCGCACTACTTGGCGTGTTCTATTACCAGAATCCTGATGCTGAGGTCTCCGACGCGAACCGGGAGAGTGTTTTCCAGTTCGTCGCAAGATCCCTCTTGCTGAACAAGTATTACCAGGTTCTGACCTACGGCAAGTGCCGCAACTGGATGCGATTCCTTCGCGAATGGGAACCAGAACCCAACGAGCCCATCGTTTTCCCAGGAGAGGAGCTATTTGAATCGGAGAACATCAGCCCATCTGCTGAAGACATCCGTCGAGTCGTAGCCAACGCTCGTTACGAGAGCAGCCCAGGAGAGCCTGTATTTACCGACACAGATGTCACGGCAGTACTCGGCCTCATTGAGGAATCATATACGCAATCCACGTCCACCAGTATTGGCGACTACTCGGTTGACCACATCTACCCGAAAAGCAGGGCAGAATCAGTATCTGAATCTATTGGAGAGGCTGTTGATCTTAATCGAATCGGGAATCTACAGCTGTTGCCACACGAGATGAACGAAGAGATCAAAAGCGACCAGTGGCCCCACGACTGGTTGGACGACCTCGGCAACGCCGAGGCTGAGCGTATCCAACGTGTAAATCAGTATCCTGATATCGAGCCCACCCCGGAGAACGCACAGGCGTTTATCCAGGCTCGCGAAGAGCAGATTACCGACTACTTGATTGACAAATACGTGAAGTGAGAACTGCACGTCGCAGTTTCCTATAGAATTTCCACAGAAATCAAACTGAGACAACGGGCAACTGAGCTCCTTACGTATTAACCAACAGACCAAGGGTGTATGCATCCAATTGTTGGTTAACGGAGGAGGCGCCTCATATCGGAATTGTTCTCGGAAGTGTCCCTCCTAACACGAAAACACGCAAACAGCGACGCTACTTGTTGTATTCAGATCGGTTCCCTGAAACGCGGAAGTGACACGCCGCGGCTTATCGGGAACGTGGACATATAGTTGAGTATGCCCAAGCACTCTACATCAACATCGAACCGGTTGGCGGTCGACCAGCCGACACGGGGCGCTGACCGCAATCGGTCCCTCGCTGACCAGGCCGATCCGGCCACGGACGAGATGCTGCTGCCGTCACTCGACGACGGCATCACGCTGCTCGACGTCGAGGGAGGCCGCGGCGTCCCGATCCTGCAGTCGCTCGTACTCGACCATCTCCTCCTACACGACGGGCCCGCCTTCTGGGTCGACGCAAACGGACACGCGACAACGACGACACTCGCTCAGATCGCGCCCAGTCAACGGTTGCTCAACCGAATCCACGTGGCGCGCGGATTTACCGCCTACCAGCACTACGGCGCCGTCTGTGATCTCCCGACGGCAGTGAACAAGTCGATCCAGACGTCCACGGCCGATACCGGGGCGGCCGGTCGAGGGGAACCAAGTCGTGACGAGGACACGTCGCCCCACACACCCGCCCTCATCGTCGCGCCGGCGGTCGACGCCCAGTACCGCGCCGACGATACCCTCGGTGAGACCCACGCGAAAACCCTCCAGGCCCGAACCCTCGCCCAGTTGGCGACCTACGCCGAAGGGTACGACATCCCGGTGCTCGTTACGCGAAACGAACGAAACGAATTCACCGAGCCGGTCGCGACGGTCGCCGACCATCACCTGGAGTGCGAGCAGACCCGAATGGGGCCACGGGTCGTCGGCGAGGACTTCGAGACGCTCGTCTATCCCGTCGACGACGGCGCGTACTACCAGACGACGTTCGCGTACTGGCGGCAGCTGCTCGCGGCCCGCGCCACGCAGGTCGGCGTGGAACCGACGACGCCGGCGCCGTCGACGCCGACCCCGGAGGGTGTCGGGACGGGCGTCACCGCTGACGGTGAGACGGTGGCGGCCACCGCGGATCCCTTGCTCGATGCGTGGACTGCAACCGGGACAGGAGGCCGATAGCGATGGGGCGCACAAACCCGACGTACCGGGATGCGCTGCGGGCTATCGAAGAGCGCTGGGCAGAGTTCCGGCGGGCACTGCGGCGTCGCGACCAGCCGCGATTCGACCGGTTGTTCGAGTACGCCCGCGAACACGCCGACGCGAGCGGGTTGTTGAACCACCAGAATCCGCTGCTGCCGGCGCTACTCAGCATCGATCTCGAACAGGAGGCCCGCCTCGACGACCACGAGGAACGCCTTGAGGAGCTCGAAACCGCGGTCACAGCGAGCGATGACCAGGAGAGCTCCCCACCGGACTCGAACCCGTGACGATGCCGTTCAGTATCGACTTTCTGGACGACGGCCGCGTCCTGGAGTGGGAGGGAACCGCCGACGGCGCCGTCGCGACCGAGCGCGATGACTACACCCCACGCTTCTACGTCGCCGCTCGCGACCCAGCGTCCGACCTCGACCTCACGACCCTCCAGTCGGTGTACGACCAGCACCCGGACGTCGTCGCGACCGAGATGGTTACGCGATGCCCCGGCTTTCGACGGGCCGAGGAGACCGTTCTCGCGGTCGACGTCGACCACATCGACCGCGTCACCCCACTCGCCCGGCAGGCACGCCAGCTGTCGGCCTATCCAGTCGGGGATCTCGCCTGTTTCAACGTCGACTTCTCGCGAGAGTTCCGATACTGTCTAGAGACCGGCGCCGATCCGACGCCGGCGAGCGAGCTGTCGACGCTCCGGCTCAGTGTCCCGGTGACCGAAACGAGCAACGACATCTATGGGGAGCTGTCCGTCGCCGGCGACACCGTCACCGGCTCGCCGACGGATCTCCTGACCGCCGTCCAGGGGGCGCTCGACGCACACGATCCGGACGTCCTGGTCTGCTCGACGAGCGAGATCGTCCCGACCCTGTACGAGATGGCGACGGATGCCGGCATCGACGACTTCTCGCTGAGCCGGTGGCCGGGCGTCGACTACCAGCAGCTTGCGAGCCAGTCGACGTATTCGAGCTACGGCCGCGTCGGTCACTCTCCGGCGCAGTACAACGTTCCCGGCCGGGCGATCATCGACGAGTCGAACACGTTCTTCTACGGGGAGACGAACCTCGACGGCGTCCTCGACCTCGTGTCGCGCTCGAAAAAGCCCGTCCAGGAGATCGCGTGGGCGTCGATCGGGAACGTCCTCACGGCGATCCAGATCTGTGAGGCCCACGACCGCGGCGTCCTCGTGCCGTGGAACTCCTGGCGTCACGAGTTCTACAAGCCGATGGGGACGCTCCACGATGCCGACCGCGGCGGCTTCATCTTCGCGCCCGAGGTCGGGCTTCACGAGAACGTCCACGAACTCGACTTCTCCTCGTTGTACCCGAACATCATCTGTACCCGGAACGTCTCGCCGGACGTCATCCGGTGTGAGTGCCACAGCGACCGCGACGACGTCCCCGGCCTCGGGTACTCGATCTGCGACGACCGGGGTTACCTCGTCGACGTGCTCCAGCCGATCATCGACGCTCGCGACGAGATCAAGGCGGCCATCCGTCGCGAGAAGGAACGAGACGACCCCGATGAGGATCGGCTGGCGGAACTCGAAGGGCGGTCGGGAGCGCTGAAGTGGATCCTCGTCGCCTGCTTCGGCTATCAAGGGTTCAGCAACGCGAAGTTCGGCCGCATCGAGTGCCACGAGGCGATTAATGCATTCGCTCGTGAGATTCTGCTGACGGCGAAACAGCGACTGGAAGCTGGCGGCTGGCGCGTCGTCCACGGCATCGTCGACTCCATCTGGGTGACGCCCGACCCCGACGTCGACGACGATGACCGAGAGGACCTCGGGACGCTCGCGACGGCAATCACGGAAGAGGTCGAGATTCGGCTCGAACACGAAGCCCACTACGACTGGGTGGCGTTCGTCCCGCAGCGCGAGAGCGACGCTGGTGCGTTGACGAAATACTTCGGGAAGGTCGCCGGCGGCGACGACTTCAAAATCAGAGGTATCGAAGCCCGACAGCGTTCGACCCCGCCGTTCATCGAGGACGTCCAACGGGATTGTCTCGACCGGCTCGATACCACGCGGTCACCGGACGCAGTGCTCGGACGGCTCGAACGAGCTATCGACGAACTGCAGGCGGGCAACGTAGCAGTGGAGCAGCTCGTCGAGCGGAACCGTGTCTCGAAGCCCCTGGAAGGCTACTCACAGAATACCCAGAACGTGGCCGCCTTGAAGCGAGCCCGCGAGCAGGACCTGGCAGTCCACCCGGGTCAGGATATCGAGTACGTGGTCGTCGACGACGAGAAATCCTCGCGAGACCGGGTCGCCCTCGCCCACGAGGAGATCGAGACCTACGACGCCTCGTACTACGAGACGCAGCTGGTCAGAGCGGTCGAGAGCGTGCTTTCACCGCTCGGGTGGGACCGCTCCGACATTCGTCGAGAGCTCTCCGGTGAGAGGGACGCCGTTTTGAGCTCGTTCGGTGCCACCAACGAACTGTCGTAGTGGACCCCACCCCTGGTTTCCGTCGTTTCGAACCAACCCCACGTTTCCGACGTAATTTTCGACCCCCCTCGTTTCCGTCGTTTCCTCACGCCCCACCCCGGATTTCCGTCGTCCGCACCCACTCAGTAGTAGGAGGTCACTACTCGCGAGTCCAGTCCTGCATCCGGCTGTCCTCGAGGATCGTCTCGCGGACGACCTGGGGGTCTTCGATGAGTCGATTCTGGAGGTGGATGCCGCCCGCACTCCCCTTGTTGATCTTCTCGATTTCGACAACCCCGAGGAAGGCCTGCTCTTTCAGGATGTCGCGGAACCGACGGACTGAGAGGATATCCATATCGAGATGGTTGCAGATGCGTTCGTACTGGTCGTACACCCGGCTCGTGAGGAACGCATCGTCGTTACTGTTGACACTCAGTTCCGTGAGCGCCAGCAACGCCGCCTTCGCCTGCGTGGGTGCGCCGTTCACGAGTTCTCTGAACCTGTCCTTTTCGGCGTGTTGCTGTGCCTGGCGGACGTGTTCCTCCGTCACTTGCTCTGCCCCGGCCTCGTAGGCGACCTCCCCGGCGTGGCGAAGAATGTCGATCGCCTTCCGAGCATCGCCGTGTTCCTGCGCGGCGAAGGCCGCTGAGAGCGGAATCACGTCCTCGGAAAGGACGTCGTCCTGGAAGGCGTCCTCGCGGTTGAACATGATCTCCCGAAGCTGGTTGGCGTCGTATGGCTTGAAGAACAGCTCCTTGTGCTGGAAGCTACTTTTCACGCGCTCGTTCACGTTGTCGACGTACTGGATCTTGTTGCTGATCGCGATGACGCCGACGCTACAGTCGATTTTTCCCGCCTCCTCAGCGCGCGAGAGCTTCATCAACACGCTGTCGTCGTTCATCAGATCGATCTCGTCGAGGATGATGATCACAGAATCGAATTGAGCGTCGAGCGTCTTCCAGAGGAGTTTGTAGTATTTCGACGTACTGAGGCCGGTATGTGGGACGGAGATTCCAGTCGAAGATTCATCGTTCAGCTTCGCGGCAAGTGAGGAGATTGCCTGAGTCTCCGTGTTGTCTTCAGCACAGTCGATATACGCTGTTCCAATCTCGACGCCATCCTGAGCGGCATTTTGAGCTCGCTGGCAGACGTGTTTTGAAACGAGAGATTTCCCGGTCCCCGTTTTCCCGTAGATCATCACGTTCTCCGGGGAGTACCCGTGGACAGCACCGTTGAGACGTTTCGCGAGCTTCGAGATTTCCTCGTCGCGACCGACAATCCGGTCAGCCTCCGGAACGTGGCCGATTTTCAGGAGATCCTTGTTCGCGAAGATGCGATGCCCGGATTCAAAGAGTGGATCGTCGACAGAACTGGGTGAAGAGTCGGGCGTCATTGAATATCACACGGTGTGAGCGGGGGGAGTATAAATCTAGTGGAGAACACCACCCCACGTTTCCGACGTTCCTTGTCCGATATCAGCGTGAAAATGCCGTCATTCGGTGGAATTGGATTGCTGACAATATAGCCGCGTTTCCGACGTGAGAGAGGAAACCCGTAGACGGAAGCGTCGCCTCGATGTCGAATCCCGAACTCACACACCCCACGTTTCCGTCGTAATCGCCGAACAGGTGGGGAGGGGACTCGAAGAAGACATCCACGACGAGATACCAAAGACGAGAGCGGCCTATCCTTCCAATACTGGCCGTCTACAGAAGCAGCTGGAAAGGATCGTTTCATCTGAGGGGGCGAAGTACTTCGCCCCCTCTTTGGTCGAAGTACACTCAATGAGCTTTTCTCAGCTATACCACTTTAATCTATGTGTTGTAGAAGTTGGTTCACCTCTAGATTGGTTCTAGGTCAACAGAATTAGTGGCTGTATAGCACTATCGTAGCCTCTCCCTACGCCGTCGTGGAGAAACGACGGAAACGCGGGGGGTGTGGTCCCTTCGAAATCTGCGTCACCCCCTCCACCAACATCCAGTTACGACGGAAACGTGGGGTGGGTGTCCTCTATCATCGAGTTTTACTCGTCCGGGTTGACCGGACCCTTGTACTGAGAACGAATCTTCTCTCCCTCCCGCCACTGCCAGTAGTAGTAGCGATTGTCGTTGATTTCCTTGATCGTGATCGTCGCTTTGGTAGGGACGTCGTCCGGGAGATCGTCCGGTCGTTCTTCGACCTCTTCTTGATCTGCCGACTCCTCGAGACGGGCCTCTCGTTCCTTGTGCTCGGCGAGCGCTTCAGCGTACGTCGCAACGTCTCGGAGCTGCTCCGGGTCCGACTCGTTGAGCGTGTTGACGATCTCCGTCGGAAGGTTCGCCGGTGGGGTCGGGGGTTCGTAGGACATCGGCTCTTCTCGTGTTAACCAACACGCCCCACGAATCCATAGTTTTGTTGGTTAAGTCGATGGAGACAGTTCTCGCGACCGCTGGCTGTAACACTACTCGAAACTTCTTTATATACAAATTTCGTACTATGTTACACCGTGCTCCGGCGCATCGAACTGGAGGTCCTCGCCACGGTCGACCGCGGCGACACGATCTCCGAACTCGCGACGAAGCTCGACCACAGCGAGAGTTACCTCTCTCGTGCCGTCGCCGACCTCGTCGAGAGGGGGCTCGTCTACACGGAACGCGATGGCCGGCGAAAACGAGTCATCCCGTCGGATGCTCGCGCCGTCGAGCTCTATCAGGACCTCGCTCGTCAGCACTCCCACATTGACTTCCCCGAGCTACTGACCGGCAAGGCACTCGAGGTGCTGTACTACCTCGACCAGCCGCGAACTGTCTCCGAAATCGCTGACCAGAGCGATAACTACCGCAACACGGTCAACCGCGTCCTCAAGCGGTTTCGCGACCGTGGGCTCGTCGGGACGGACGACGGCCGCTATGACTTCAACGCCGATTTCGACCGCCTCCACGAGTTCGCCCGTGAACTCGCACACCATCTGCATCGTCAACGCCTCGAAGCCGTCGCCCCGAAGGGCACGATTCTCTGGGAGGACTATGACGAATTCCTCGCCCAGGCCGAGAAGGAGATCGACGCCGAGGAGTTCCACGAAACCGGCCTCGCTCGATTCGCGGCCTTCGACCTCCAGTTCCTGCTCACCGGCCACCGCTACTACGTCTACTCCGAGGAACTTGACGAAATCTCGCCGGCAGAGCTCTGCTGTCACACGCTGCTCATCGACGACGGCAGCCGTCACCGCTCGTACTGTCTCCTCCTGCTCAGTCAGGTCGACGTCGACGAGGCGGCCCTCCGAGAGCAGGCGGCAAAGTATGGCCTTGAAGCCGAAATCGACGCCTTGCTCCGCTACCTCGAGACGCAGGGCGAGGTCGACGATGACCGGCTCCCCGAGTGGGACGAGTTTCAGGAGCTGGCGGCTGACTACGAGGTGACACTACCACAATGAGACCAACATTCGGACGCAAGTACATCGAGAACGAATTCCAGCGCATCGGGGATGGCCTATCTGAACCGCTCACGGTCTACCTGATCGGTGGTGGTGCGATGTCGCTGCGCGACCTCAAGGGGGCGACGAAAGATATCGACCTGGTCGTCCCAGATGGCGACGCATACGGTCAGCTGTGGGCGGTCCTGATGGACCTCGGGTATGCAGAGGTTCAATCGCTGGATCCAGATTACCGGGCGCTTGGGGCGACGAGCTGCGTCGAGAACGACGATGGGTGTCGCCTCGACATCTTCAACCAGCAGGTCGCGAACAAGCTCGTGCTCACCGACGGGATGCAAGAGCGCAGCGAGCCGTTCCTCGACACGGATCGACTGATGGTCCGGCTGGTCAGCAACGAGGATATCTTCCTGTTCAAGGCGATCGCAGGCCGTGACGACGACATCGAGGACATGAATATGCTCGTGCAGGCCGGCCTCGATTACGACGTCGTCCGGGCTGAACTCGAAGCCCAGATCGAACGTCTGGGGGACGATCAGTTCGCCACGTTCGCGAACGAGGCGCTGTTCGAACTCGAGGAGCGGTACGGAGTGACCACACCGATCGAGGCCCGCGTCCAGGAACTCACGAACAGGTACTACCGAGGGCTCGAAGTCCTTCAGGCACTCGACGAGCCGATGACCGTCGACGAACTGGCCGCCAAACTAGAGCTGGATACTGACGAGGTTCACGACCGGATTGCGTATCTCTCAACGTTCGACCGGATTCGTCGGGATGGCGAGACAATCCGTCACGTGGAGTAGCTCACTCACTACCTATAGAGAAGGAAGGCGGCCGTCTGGTCGGGGAACACGGCCTCGTTTGATCTCGTGATCGACGCGACGCAGGTGCTTGCAGCCCCCCTCGGGTGAGCGCTGCTGCCAGTCAGGACAGGAACACGACTCGTCGACGATGTCGACTTCGTACCTGTTGCCGGACGCGGACTGCACCTCATAGCGGCCACCTTTCGAGAGGAGCGAAACGTCCATCGCTTCGGCGACGGCACGCTTCGTGCGGGGCTCGAGATCGCCCTGTGACTCTGCGTTCTCGTCGACGACCAGTCGGTCGCGAACGTCGCCCGTTCGGCCTCCGTCCGGCGCGACGGCTTCCGCAGGGCCGCTGAGCCGCTCGAGGAGCACTTCCTCCACCGGATGGCCTTCCGGCCACAGGTAGTGGACCTCGCGGCGCTCGCGATGGTCGTAAGAGCCGCACGCCGCTGCGCTCCCGGTCCAGACGCGCCAGGCCCCGAGCGCGGCCATCACGTCGACGATGTCGCGGGGAACCGTCTGGTGGTCGTCCGGGAAGAACACCCGGAAGCGGGTACACGCCTCCTGCGGCGGGACGGTCTCCCACCAGTCTTCGCTGGAGCCCCAGCTGTCGTACATCGCGTCGTCGCTCCCATAGCCGACGGTCACGCCGTCGATCGGCGTCCAGTCCGCCGGGAGGTGGTCCGCCTCGCCTTCGAGCACCCGGAGAACGGCGTATCGGAGGTACTCGTGGGCTTGGTTGTCTGTCGTACGAGCGACCTGGTCGTGCTGCTCGGCAACGTGCTCAGCTTCCTCGAGGACCGTCGTGAGATAGGGTTCAGTCATCATTCGACGGAGGTCTGAATGCGCCTCCGCACCTCCGCGGGCGCAGAAAAACTTCCAGTAGCAGGTAGCCCGACTCCTTCGTAAGGAATTGACCGAAGAACTGCTGATTTACAAAAACAAGCTATCAACCGGTGTGTGACACACCATTAATAGGGGTGTTCCACGAAGGATTTTTCTCAATATCGGGATATAATCGTTCTATAGTGAACAGAAGGAGATTCGTTCAATCTACTGTAATCGGACTGGGTGTCGGTGTAGGTAACGTGGAGGCGCTGAGTTCACGTGACGAATCGGGATTCATCGATAAATTCGGTTATGGCGTGGTGGACTTTTTTGATAGTAACTGGGATGTGAACGATCTTGAGGAGGAACTCGAGGCAGTAGTGGACCTCACGTGCTATGCATACGGGGAAATAGAGGAGCTGGCCGATGAGGACCAAGATGTCCCCGAAGATCCAGGATTTCTTGATAGCTTCAAAGAACTCGTTCTAGATGAACTGGACGACAATCCAGAGGCTTATAATTGGATATTGAACTTCACCGATGATATAGCGAGTCTCCTGAGCCATCTGGATGTATTCCCCGATGAGATCGGGGAAGATCTGGAAGGTGTTAGCACGGCTGGAAAGGAGGTCACAAAATTCATCCCCTTGGTTGCAAATGTGAAGCAGATTCTGGACACCGGATGTAGAATATATAATAAAATACACGCCGGAAAATCTCCCTCAGAGAGCACATTTGTAAACTTCTTCAAATATGTTGCCCTCACCATTATTGAGGTAATTCTTCTCGCCACGGGTGCAGCTGTGTCCTACAGGGTTGCATTTGGGGCTACTGGATGGGTAAATCAACGCTTGATAAATGTCGTGGGCAGAAGAATTGGATGGCGTGCATATTCTTGGGTCCTGAGTCAAATCCATTGGGGGGTCAGGATGTCCTTTGCGGAGGGAATAGGACAGACAATTAGTGATGTGACTGAGACAGTCACTCAACGATTAGTTGCTGTATCCACGGATGCTAACGATCCTTTATCTACATCTGAGGCACGGCAGATTGCGAAAAACGATGTGAAGAAGATGGCGGACCACACAGACGAATGGGACTTCAGCTATGAATATTGGGAGCTGAATCAATGGAGGGAGCAGCAGATTAGTGAGGCTTCGCAACAGGCAAATCAGATCACGGAGAGAATTAACAACCTATTGAATAGTCTTCCAATATAGCTGTTATAGAGTCTATCGCATCTCGCTTATTCTGTTTAACCAACAACCCGTAAAACTCCAGCCTTCTGTTGGTTAAACAAATTTAGAACTCGTCGTCAAGGACGTCGATGAGTTCCTCTGCCGTCCGACTGATCCGTCCGAGCCGCTCGCGAACGACCTCAGGATCGTCCGACTCCCACGCAGCGAGGTAGAATGCCGAGCCGCTCGTGTCGAGCCCCCAGTAGCGCCCGACGACGTACGCGACGGCTTCGGCCTCGACTTCGCGTTTCGCCCGCTCGGTGTCGTCGTCGACATCGAAGTGGAGCAGGGCGTGTGCGTACTCGTGAATCAGCGTCCGCGCAAGGTCGGCCTCGTTCTCCCGATCACGCACCTCGACGAGCGGCTGAACGTCGACGAGACTCAGCTGTTCGCAGATGCCCTTCGCCTCGCCGTGGGTCCACTCCTCG
Source organism: Halolamina salina (assembly GCF_042678005.1). GTDB lineage: Archaea > Halobacteriota > Halobacteria > Halobacteriales > Haloferacaceae > Halolamina > Halolamina salina. The sequence goes on from NZ_JBHUDH010000255.1 coordinate 24,135, forward strand.
GCTGGAACGATCCGCACCGTCACGCCGAGGTCGTCAGCGGCGCCAGTCAACTGTTCGACGAGGTCGCCGGCGTCCCCAGTCGCTTCCGTGGCCAGGTCGGGAAGCGGTTCGCCCTCGGTCTGGGAGACGTCGAACACCGGCGCGGGCTTGAACCCGACCAGCCCCTCGGACCACTCTTCGGGCGGCGTCTCGTCGTACTCACAATCGCTGTCCTCGTGGTAGCTCGGCGAGTTCTCGCACTCCGGGCACTGTTTCGCGATGATTGGCGCCCAGATCCAGATGGCCGACTCACCCTCTTTGACGTGACGGTCGAACTCCTCCTGCCACGTCCGGTAGCCAGCCACGCGGGTTGCCTCGGGACACTGCCGCTTGATGAGGAGCGTGTTCCGGTAGGAGTAGTCGTGGAATCGACTCTGGACGTCAAGCCACTCCTGGAACTCCGCGCTGGCCTGCGCGTCGTCGACGCCGGCGACGAGGTCGTCGATCCACTGTTCGATCGTACTGTTCATCTC
>NZ_JBHUDH010000256.1:0-32778 GCF_042678005.1 Halolamina salina
GTAGTAAACGCGGGCGACCCTATTATGGCTCTCAAGGAACCGTGCAACCGCCATCGCGTTCTCTTCGTGGTGTTTCATACGCGCCGGCAACGTCTTCACTCCTCGCGCGACCAGATAGCAGTCGAACGGCGAAAGCATATTCCCAAGCCCGACCTGCTGGGCAAACGCCAGCTGCTCGAATACCGTCTCGTCGTTGGTGATAATAGCACCGCCGATCGAGTCGGAGTGGCCGTTGAGATACTTGGTAGTGCTGTGGACAACGACGTCGGCACCTAACTCGAGTGGGGCTTGGAAGTACGGGCTCGCAAAGGTGCTATCCACCCCAAACGAGATGCCGTAGTCGTCGGCGATGTCGGCTATCGCTCGGATGTCGCACAGCCGCATCAGCGGGTTTGTTGGCGTCTCCGCCCAGATCAAGTCGGTCTCCGAATCGACTGCTGCGGAGACGTTTTCGGGGTCACGGGTGTCGACGAAGTCGACATCGACGTCGAAGTGGCCCGCCAGCATCTCCGTGAGTAGATTTTCGGTTCCGCCGTAGATGGAGTCTGAGGCGACGAGATGGCCTCCTGGGGGAACCAGCGACAGCATCGCCGTCGAGATAGCCGCCATTCCGGACGCAAAGGCCAACGCATGATCGCCGCCTTCGAGGCGGGCGAGCTGCTCTTCGAGGGCCGCCCGTGTCGGATTGCCCGCGCGTGAGTAGACGTGTTCATTGGCTTCGTCCCCGCTGGCCCACTCGAATGTGGACGAGAGGTGAATCGGCGGGACGACGTCGTTTGTTCCACCTCTGTGAGGGTGCGTCTCGATTTCTGCTGCGCCGACGGCGATAGTTGCGAATCGGTTCTTGCTGGACCGGTCATCGTATTGTGTCATAGGTTACTCGGACTCACCTGTTTAGCATACCGAGGCATTACAAAATCCGCAGACAATAGAACGGGTCGACTGGCGGAACACAACTTGTTGTTCCATCTATCGGGGATTCTCTCTTACCCATTCGAGGACTTCACTTGCGTGTTCGTCCGGTGGGAAGATCGGATAGAAGATGTGTTCAATACGTCCATCAGAGACGACCAGCGTTAACCGCTTCAGGTACTCGTCCCCCTCGATGGTGAAAGTCGGTAAATCGAGTTCACTCGCCAGTTCCCATTCAGCATCGCTGAGCATCTCGAAGGGAAGGTCTAGCCGATCACGGGCCTCACGCTGGTACTCACTCGACTGCGTAGACAGTCCAAATACTTCTCCCACTCCGTTATTTCGGAGTTTATCGTAATGACTGCGAAAGCCTCGTGATTCGGGAGTACAGCCACGGGCACCTGGAACGTCTTCCCATCCTTCTGGAATCACGTCTTTATCTGGCCGTCCCGTCAGTGGATAGACGTAGATAACAGTGCGGGGAGGGAGTTCTTGGAGGTTAACCGTAGCTCCGTCGGTGGATTCTAGAGATACGTCGACCATCTCCATCCCGGGGAGGTGGTCTGCCGCTCCATCGTCTTCCGGTTCTGGAAGGTCGTCCGGTAGCGGAAAGTCCTTTGACATCGTACTAATCAGACCACGTTACACAAATAAATATTCTCCAGAGCCTATATTTTCGAATTGAGTCCAATATACGGGGCCCTTCCCGATTTCAATTCAATATGTATAATAATTGTAAATCCCGGGTGAAATGAGACGGTCCGGTTCAACTCAGCAGAAGAATTTTTCCGCCAATGTTCGACCTTTGGTCTGGGAGAGAAAGCGTCTTGGTTGCCGAGTGAGAGAATCGGAGTGATGTATCTCGTTACGTTTCGCCTTGATCCGGGGGATTATGACGAGGAGTTCCATGAGTTAAATGACGCGATACAGGAAGCTGCGGAGGGCACAGAGGGTTACCTCGGGAAGCGGACATGGCATGATCCAGAAAGTGAGGAGGTTCTCGTCGCGTACTACTGGGAGTCCTTAGACGCGCTTGAGACGTTTGGCGCCTATTCAGAGCACAAAGAGGCGAAACGGCGATGGACAGAGTGGTACGATGCCTACGAGGTCACCGTTACGGAAGTCATCGAATCATATGGAAGTGGATTTGGTGACGACGCAGACCCGCCCGCATAGGAGTATTAATTGTCTCGTTTGATTGGAGTACGGATGCGATAAACAAGCTTTCTGTACTTAGCGATTCAACGCGATAATCGATCCGCTCTCTCTTATCAGCAGAGGCGCCAAACCAATCACTATCTAAGGATTCCACAGATTCGGGGTTGTCTATGATTCAGAATTGCTCAGTGGGGCCAGCTGATTCCTCCTCTACCTGCTCGTACATCTCATCCGGGAACGGGAGACTGCCCCAGATCGAGTAGGGGCACTGGTCTTGGCCGATGCAGTAACGCTGCAGATCGTCGTTATCGCAGTTCATCGGCAACGGCGTGTCACCGCCGATGGTGTTCGAGAACTCGTAGCGGACTTGGTACTCGGTTTCCTGCTCGTCGTACCACGGCCACCGGGAGAAGACGTCCTTGAGGTCCGCAACGATCTCGTCGAGGCTGCTGTACTGCGGGAGCCACATTACCATCCGCGCGAAGTTGTAGAGGTCCTTCCTAACCGGCTTCTTCTCGTGCAGTCGCTCCTCCATATTCGCCATACAGGGGAGTTCGAAGAGGTCCTCGATCTCTCGCACCTCGATCTGTTCGGCGCCGGTTCCGGCTCGCCCGATTCGGTACGTATTGACGCGGCCGTCGCGGTCGATCGTGACTGCCGAGTGGGACTCGTGGTCGGCCAGCGTCTTCGCGAGACTGCTCGGACTCGAAATCCAGTCCGTTACAGAGGATTCCCAGTCATCTTCAGTGTCGTATGCCTCGACGGCTCGGTAGAGCTCTTTCGCCGTGTGGAACTCGCCCGTTTGCGCGACGTCGTCCGGGGCGTCACTCAGCGCCCGTCTGAGGACGCGGATCGTCCGTTCTCCACGGTCCCAGTTCTGCCAGATTCGCTCGTGATGGCCGGTCTCGAGGAAGCGGTCGATCCGCTCCGTAATCGCCGACTCGTTCGTGGTCAACCACGATAGCTGGTCGTCGGAGAGGCCGTCCTCCTGAACCCGCAGGAGCTTCTTGAATACCCGCTCAGCATAGTCGCGATACTTGCTGTCGAAATCACCCACTGGGACGTACAGGTTGTTGTCCTTAACTCGCGTCAGTATCTCTCCGTCGTCGTCACTCCCCGTCGCCGCTTCGTTCTCCCGAACAAGGCATTTGCGTGACGCCGCCGCCATCGGGATTTCGAGGTAGAGGCCATCCCCGAACTCTGGCATCTCTGTGATACCCGTACAGACCCGACCCGGATGCGGGCCATCCTCACCGGGCTCCTTGCTGTACAGCACGTCGGCGATGTCCTGTTGGAGCGACCCATCCCCGTGGGCTCGAAGGAGGGAGGCGAGGTTGTTGACGTACAGCTCTCGAATGTCGTAAAGCACCTGGATGTTCCGGGGCGACGCGTGCTCGAACTTGGGGTGCTCTTTCACACAGATCGCACTTAGGGTCGCGAGCACAGCGAGCGTCCCCGGTTCGTCGACGAACGGCTCCTCGGCGGCGTCGGCGCGAACCTGCTCTTTGAACGCCGCTGTGCCGAACCGCTCGACGTCGTTCACGAGGTCCTCGGGTTGGTCCTCGCCGTCAACGACGTATCGATTGTAGCCACGCGTAAACAGCTGGTTGATGCGGGTCTCACCGTACTCCAGCGGGAGTGCCGCAACTCGATACGCCATGTCCTCGTCGTCGGTGGGCGTACTCGGACTCATTCGTCGATCACCTCAGGTTTCGCCGACCGAACGTCGAATGCCGGGCTCTCGATGGGTTGAACGATGCTACAGACGTCGGCGTGCAGCGAGTAGGGCAGGCGAGCGACCCGCCGGCGGTCAGCGGTCACGACGGGGTCGATCGGGATGTCGTACATCTCGAGAAGGAGGTCGTTCAACACCTCGCGACTCTGCTCGTCGTACCGGTGCGCCGGGTCGGTATCCAGCAGGTAGACGTGGACACCCTGCCCGCTGTAGACGACCATCGTCTCCTCGGCGTCGAAATCGTCCTCGAAGATGTCGCGCACTTCGAACCCGTACTCGATGGCGCGGTCGACGTCTTCGAAGGCGTACGGATACCCCTCGGGAGCAGCGTCGAGGATTCCGGCGGCGTCGAGGAGCGCATCGTCGTCCCTATCCTCGACGTCCGCCGACACCATCTCGTCCGCTCGGTCTCGGGCAATCTCTTTCGCGTCGATGTCGACTAAGAGAACCCAGGGACGTTCCCAGTGATCCAACGCGTAGTAGACGGCGTCGGGCCGTGGGTCCGGCTGCTCCAGCACCTCCGGATCAGCAAGTGCGAACTCGCTCCGCCCCAATGGGTCGTTGCGAGCTGGGTGCCGAATGAACTCAACGACGTCCTCGAGGTCGTCGAATTCTGGCGTCGTTCGGTCCCCCGAAGCATCTGTTTGCCACGTATCCCGCCGGATGAAGTCCTTGTCCGGGACCTCGTCTTTGCGAACCGGGTGGGACTCTCGAAAGGCGATGGCGTACTGTTTCGGGCCGGTCGCTGTGATGAATTCCGGCAGGTCATCCAGATAGCGGGGGAACTCCTCGGCGTAGTAGGCGTAAATCTCCTCGCGGGTCGCCTGTCGCCAAGTCATTGGTTGAGTTCTTGATCGAGATTTTTGAAGCCCCGAACGGTGGTCAGGCCCGCAGCATCGAAGTCGTCGACGGCGTCTCTGATGGTCGCGAACGACCGTGCCGCCCGCCCGCTGACCCGCTCGTCGATCCGATCCGCGTCGGCAAGGCTATCCAGGACGTCGAGCGCCGTCTCGCGATTGTTGAAGGCCCAGATCGCGTCGGCGTCCACCGCGCTGAGTTTGTCGTAATCCTCGACCGGGGCGTGCCGGTTGTTACTCGCGAGCTCTGCTTCGCCGGCCCAGACGAGATCGCTGTCCTCGTCGATGCCGGCCACGTCCAGTACGGTGCCGTCGTCGGTTTCGTAGTACGGTTCCACCCGAACGACGTCGTCCTGCTGGTGGAGCCACAGCTCGAGGAGCCGGACGCCAACCTTGTGTGGCGTTTTCTCGCCGAGATCGCCCGCTCCTGGACCCGCCTTTAATTCTCTCCCGAGGAGGTCTCGACCGTCGGGGAGGACGGTGTAGTACTTGCGCCCCGCCGCGGAGTCCGCTTCTAGGAGGTCCTGCTCCGTGAGCCGCTCTATATGGAGGTCGTCGTATTCGTCCCGGAGCTGGCTCATCCTGTCCAGTAGCGTGTACTCGTCGTCCTCTCTGTTCATCACGTCGAGGACCCGATTCAGGAACCGGACGTCGTCACGGCTGAGCCCGCGTTGTCGGAGTTCGTCATCGGGGACGGGTACGCTGCTTTCCTGGACGGGCGTTGCCCCGTTCTCCGGCTGTGTTGCTTGGTCACCAGTTGGTTCCTCGTCCGTCTCGGTGGCCTGCCCGAACAGGGGGCTCATCTCTGACTCGTCTGCATCTGGGTCGCTGTCCGTCTCGGGCTGCGTGGGCGACGTCGATGCGTCCTCGGTCGTCGATTCGCTGATGAACGCGGATTGCGTCGGGTCGGTCGCTGCATCGCCGTCGGCAGCCGAGCCCGTCGTCTCAGCCCCCGAACTCCCCCAACCAGACTCTCCCGGAGCAGTGTCCGACTCATTCGGCTCTGTCAGCCCGTACTGGGCCTGTGTCCGCTCGACCATCCGTGGCCGGGACACGGACTCGAAATGGTCTTCCTGGGGCTCTGTGAGCGGCTGGTCGCTTTCTGGATGCCCCGGCGCAATCGGGAGCGGTTGCAGCGAAAACGGCGGCGGACCAGTCTCGCCGAACGATGGACTCGGGAGTTGGGCGATCCACTCGCCACTTGGGAGCGTGTTGATTCGGTTACGGAGTTCGGTCGGGCTGAGGTCCTCATGGGCAAGCGACTCCGCGAGGTCGCGCTCGATCGAGATGTTGCCGATGAGCTTCGTCTTGATGTTGTTCAGCACCTCGTCGTAGGCCCGCTCGTTCCGGTTCCGCACCTGTTCAGGGAACTGCATCACGAGCCCCATACTCAGCCCGAACGATCGGCCCTGCGGCAGTAGCTGCTCGGAGACCAGCTTCGTCGACGCGACCGGCGCCGCCTCCTCGATGATGAGGTTCGTGAGCTTCTCGTAGTCGGTCTGACCGTCGCGACGGCGCACCTGCACGGCGTCCCAGAGGTTGCTCAACAGCAGGAGTGTGATCGCTCGCTGTGCCTCTGGCCGAAGGTCGCCGAGGTCGAAGATGATGGTGGCGTCTTCGTCGAGGAACTCGCGGAAGTCGAAGCGGTTGTCGACATATTCGCCGGCGTCGTTCTGTTCGGGGACGTGGCTAAAGATCCGCCGGAGATGCGCGTCCTCTTTGAGCTTGTCGAGGCGGTTCCCGACGGCGTCCATCGACACCTGGAACTGGTGGTTGTCCTTCGCGAAGTGGCGCGTCAGCGATTCCTCGATGTTCTGGTTGTCCGCCGAGACCGGGGGAATCGTCTGGTCGCGCTGCATCCGGAGCGCGGCGGCGAAGAGATCGTCCAGCCCGAACACGTCGCTCCCGTACTCCTCGTCGAACAGCGCCTTGATCAGATAGCTCAGAATCTCGTTCGCGACGAACGCCTGCCCGTACTGCTCGCGACCCATAATCATCCGAAGGATGTCGTGGAAGTGGTCGACCTTGTCTTGAATCGCGTCCTCACGGTTGCGACCAGCCTCGAGCGCCGGGCGGATGTCGAAGAACGAGAACGCGGGGATGGTCTCCGGGACGCGGAAGTGGTAGACGTCGTCGAGGCCACCGAACCGCTCGTAGTGGCAGCGCAGGTAGTTCTCACACATCCCGTCCCCCTTCGGGTCGACGAGGACGACGGGGCCACCCGTCGTCTCGCGGAGCGAGAGGGCGTCGTTGATGATGGCCTTCGACTTCCCGCCACCAGTCGACGCGAACCGCCCGTAATGCGTCGGCAACAGGTCCGCCGGGATCCGAATGGGGTCCGGCCGTGGCTCACCGTTTTCGTCGAGCGCGTAGCCGATGGCCATCCCGTCCTGGAACTGCTGGATCAGATCCGGATTGGGCCACGGGAGCGGATTCCGACTCTGCTGTTCGGCCCTCGTTCCCCGCGTCCCTTCGACGGTCAACTGCTCAGAGGAGGGGACGAGGACGAAGTTCGCGAGCTCCGTCCCACAGAGGACCAGCTCGGGGCGGGTCTTCCCCCGGCCCGTCGTTAACTCGCGATTGAGGAGGCGATGGAGAGCGGCCCGTGCCTTCTTCTCCTTCGTTTTCTCACGGAAGCCGCTGTCCCGGAGGCGTTGCCCCTCGACCTCGTAGAACGGTCCATCAAGCGGGTCGAACACGGGGAGGAGCGAGTCCATCCGGCCATCGAGGTCGTCGCGGGTGTCGTCGGTGGGGACGCCGACGGCGCGGATGTTGACCGTGAACGACCGTTTGGCGTTCTTCGCGTCGATGTACTCGATCCGCTTCTCGACGGCCTCGCTGAGCTGCCGGTCGTCCTGGTCGGTCCGCTGCTCCTCAACCTCGAGCAACGATCCGACGACTTCCTGGAAGAACGTATCCCGGCCGTCGACGAGGTCCTCTTTCCGCACCTCCGCGTCGGACTGCCAGCTGGCACGCCGTTGGAAGACGACTTGGAACGCTGTCGGCGCTGTCGCCTCCATCAGGTGGTCGATCAGCGACGCCAGCGCCGCGCCCGGTTCGTCGACGGACGAGAGGTCGCCGTCAGTTTCCTCTGCTGTGAACGGCGTCAGCGAGGTCATCCAGTCCTGCTTCCGTGACGCGGAGCCACACCACCGGACACCGAGCGGCGAGACAGCGTCTTGGGCCGGGCGAGCCAGAATCGTTCCCGCCGGTGTCATCGTCGGCTTCTCGATGGCCCGTCTCTCTTCCTCCTCGTCTGGAAGTGCATCGGGCGGCGCTAGTTCGAGGGCTGAGCCCCCGACAATAACGTGATGATCGGGGACGCTCGTGGCTGCCGTACCGCCGTCGACAACGGGGTCGGATTCGCCCGGCTCGGAGTCCGCTGGTTCCTCGTCGACGACGTCGTACTGTTCTGCCGGGCCAAACTCGTACTGCAGCCGCCCGGCCTCGTAGTGTTCGACGAATTCTGGCGGTGTGAACTCGACTGGCTGAATGAGCCGGGCGGCGACGTCGACGTCGACGCGCTCGATGTCGAATGTGGCCGGGTAGATTGAGCGGAGGCGCTTCTCGAGCGTATCCAGGTGGGCATCGGCCCCGTAGAAGAACTCCACCGGGTCGTCCGGGCCATCACTGATTGCGAGGAACTCGAATCGGGGTGGTGTCTCACTGTGGAGCGGGTTCAGCTTCGCCCCGAGGCCCGACGAGCCGGGCGTGGTCAGCTTGTGGAGACTGTCGAGGACGCGGGAGATGCTCTCCGGGTCAAGTCGCTCGGATGTCGGCGTGACGCGCAGGTACTCAGCCATCGTTGGCCCCCTCCGTTGACCCGCCGTCTGGCTCAGCTTCGACGGCGTCTGATTCCTCGTTCAGTTCGCTCGTTTCGTTCGTTCCGTTCGTTGCTCGGTGTTCGAGCTCTTCCTGAAACTCCTGCATCTCGGTATCGACGGCGTCGTCGCCGGCGCCGGGCAGCGAGGACCGAACTTGGGAGGTCGGGTCAAAGTCGATGACCCGCTTCTCCTTGGGCATCGCTTTGACCTGAATGCCGCGCCACTCGCCGTCGACGCCCACCAGCGCCTCGGAGAAGCCGGCGTCCTCGTTGCCGGGGACAGCGTCCTGAACGAACCGCATCTGCGCGTAGTTCAAGCCGAACTCGTCGGCCCATTCTTCGTCCATCCCGTCGAGGCGGTGGAACTGCTTAACCGCACATTGGTCCAGAATCGCCTCGGATTCGGCGTGCTCGAAGAACTCGTCGACCGTCTGGGTGACCAGACGGATCGAGAGGTCGTGATGCCGGTGGTGGCGGAACACTGTCTCGAGGAACGCCAGACTTGCGGCGTCCTGCATAATGTAACGCGCCTCGTCGATGTAGAACACGACCTCCTTCTCCGAGACTTTCGCCCGCTCATACACCAGCGAGATCAGCAGCTGCATCGTCAGCGCCGTGCTGCTGTCGACGCTGCCTTCCTGCTGGGCGAGATCGAGGTAGATCACCTTCTCGTCGCGGATGTCGAAGTCCGATTCTTGGCCGAGGTTGGCGTGCCGACCGTCGTCCTCGAAGGGGCGGAGCTGGTCGAGGAGCCACGTCGCGTCCTCCTTGATCTTCCCCGCCTCCTCGTCGGACCGGACGACGAACTCCTCGGGGTCGTCAACCATGTCCTCGAAGACGTCCATCATATCCCGAATCGTCGGGCTCGGATTGTCGTGCGTGGAGATGTCGTCGGTGATTCCGTTACGCTTGTACGCTCGCTTGAGCGCGAGTTCCAGCGTCGTCCGGCGGTCGCCCAACGAAATGCCGCGGAGCGCGAAGAAGTTCGTCAGGAAGCTCATCGCGTCGTCGAGCTTCTCGTTGAACGGGCTGGCGTCCTCGCCCATCGCGCGCTGGACGTGCTCGGGCGTCTCTCGAATCTCCAGGGGATTGAGGCCGAGCGTCCCGCCGACCGTGATGCGTTTGGCGTCGAGGGCTTCGGCGACGCCGGCCCAGTTGTTCAACGGCTCGAGGATGATGCCGATACGGTCCTTGCTCTGCTCGATGGAGCGGATGAAATTCTGCTTCGAACTGAACGACTTCCCCGAACCGGTGTCCCCGACGGTGAACATCGCGTACCCGTTGTCCCGCGCGAACGGGTCGATGACCACGGGACTCTGGTTGTCCTTGTGAATCCCGAATTCGACGCCACCTTCCTCGAGAATCGTCGCGTTGTGCGGCGAGGAGAGTAACGCACCGACGGCGCCGCCGAGCGCAATCGACGTCCGCCCGAACTCGTTGTCGCCGATGGGCGCGGCGGACTGGAGGGCGAGATCCTGGCGACAGATGGCCGTCTTCGGCGTGAGGTTCGCCGGATCGTCACGGAGCGCGCTCTTGACCTTCTGGACGGCGTCCCGGAGGTCCTCCTTCTCGTCGGCCCGGACCGTGATGAACATCCCCTGGTCGAAGACATTCGCGCCGTTCTCGACGGCCTTGTACGTCGCTGCGGCCTCGTTGGCGCGTTCCTGTAGGTAGGCACTCCGCACGCTCTGTTCAAGGTCAGCGTCCACCTGAAGGTCGTCAGCGATATCCTGCAGTTCGTTCCGGGCCCGCTCCTGGTTCTTCGGCGTGATGTGGGCCGTCAGATCGAACTGCACGTCCGTCATCTCGAAGAGCTCGGAGAGGTAGCCGTCGTTGGGGTAGTCCGGGTAGTCAGCGATGTACAGCGTCGTCGTCCACTGCTCGCCGACCCGTGCCGCGCGCGTCTCCCACTCAATCGCCGCCGGCGCGGTCACCGTTTTGTGTGACTCGGCGATGTCGTCGAGAAGTTGGCGTTCGGCCGCGCCCTGTTCGATGGTCTCCTCGTCGAGGAGATCCGAGAACTCGACCTCTTCCTCGTCGTCGTCGGTGTACCAGTCCCAGAGGAGTTTCCCGCCGATCCCGACTAGTACCGCGAGCAGGATGTAGAGAGCCGCACCTTCAGCTGAGGTCGGATTCGTGACCCACTCCGTGAGCTGGCCGACGGCTCCGCTGCCCGTCTGGAGGACGAGGTTACGCATCGTGGGCATCCTCCCGGCGCGAGTGGCCGATGATGGGTTGTTCGCGAACGACGCTCTCTGCGTCGTCGTACTCGTGTTCGCGGCCGTTCCAGAAGTCCATATTCAACACGAAGAGCTCGACCGTGCTGAGCCGGCGTGCGGACCAGCCCGACGCCTGCTGGATGAACTCCGACCGCACGTCGTTGACTCGGCTATCGAGTTTTTCGAACATCTGTGCGCGGCGCTCGACGTCGGTGAGGTCCTCGCGGCGGGTTACAAACGGGTTGAACAGGAACCCGATGACGGGGAACTGCGTCAGCTTCTCGGCCGGTGTCCCCTCGTCGCGGAAGCGGTCGTAGACCTCCAGCGGCGTAACCTCGACGCCGATGTAGTACCGCACCTGCTGGATGCCCCGTTCGCGCATCTCCTTCGGCCGCGTCTCCCGATACTCCTCGAGGAGTTCCCGGAAGATCGGGTTTTCTTTGACGTCCTCGTCGTTCAGGCGGTCTTCGATGTTCTCCGTAATCTGTTCGACCGGGAACGAGCGGGTCGTCGCGTGGAGTTTGAGCTTCGAGTCCAGTTCCTTGTTGGCGAACTCCTCGCCGGCGTCTTGGAGCTGTGCCCAGTCGTCGGACATCGCGAAGTCCATGTTTCCGGGATCGATCTCGATGAACGCCTCCATCGTGCCGTCCGCGCGCTGGATCGCGCCAGCCCCCGGCCACGCCCGCTCGATATTCGTGAGGTCCTGCGTCCGCTCGTCGGGCTTGAACGGTGTGTAGTTCGCGAGCCCGCCCTCGTTCCGCTCTGTCTCGTTGGTGCTACTGTCGGCGTCCTCCGGGGCGCTGAACGTGATCTGGGGGCGTTTGACGTAGCGATAGACGTCTTTCGTCCACGTCCACGCGTTGAGGTGGTCGGGCGAGACGTAGACGATCGCGACGCCGAACCCGAACCCACCTGCGACGAACGGGAGGGCGAGTGATTCGATGCCGGTGAGGCCAGCGATGAACAGGCCGACGATCGGGAAGGCGATCAGGACGCCGACGTCGCCTTCCTCGATGTTGAGGTAAGGGATGCGGCTCTCCTCACCGAACTGGTCCATGATGCGCCGTGCGGCTGCGTCTTCGTCGATGGACATGGATTGTTAGTAACCTCCAGGGTCGTTCTCGGTCCGCCGGTACGACGGCGTCCCGCTGTCTTCGTCGCTGTTCGCGCCCCGGGCTGCAGCTTTCTGCGCCACAGCGTGTCCCGCTGCGGCCTTCGGTCCCCACCGGGCCGCGGTCGTCGCGACGCCGGCGCCGCCGATGTAGGCTCCAGTGGCGACACCGCCGATGAGGGCCGCTCCTTTCGTCGCACCACCGATAACCTTCGCCGTCAGCGGGGTCGCGTACTTGAACGTCTTCCACGTGACATAGAGCGCAACGAGGGGAAGTGAAGCCGCAACGAGATACCTGAGGAACGCTGATCCCGGCGTCAACGTCCCTCCAGAGTAGAGTAGGTCGTATCCTTTGAGGACTATCGCCGCAGGCAGGGGTAGGATGGCCAATGGGACGAACCGTTTGCTGAACCCCATCGCGACATCAGAGAGGACAGGAATGTTGCCATAGGCGACGGCGAACGCGATGGGCATCCCGTACAGGTAGACGTAGAGGAGAATCTGCCGGATGTAGAACAGCGCCTCCAGTGCCCACATCGAAATTCCTCCGATAAGAGCAAAGAGGAGACCAAGACCGGGGTTGGTAATCGACCCCGTTATGAACTGCAGCATAGCAGAGCCCAGCGAGGACAGCTCCGGCATCAGGGCAATCGTGAACCCATCAACAAGGTAGAGCGCGAGCGCCCCAATCCAGTACCAGGTAATAATCAGAAAGGCTCCGACCCAGGCAGTCTTCTTGGTCTTCCGAGCCTCGTACGCACTCCCGATATTGAAGATGCGGATGGTGTGTCGTCCCTGAACGCTCATCACAAGTAGCAGCAGAGAAATCAACATGATCTCGCCGCCGATGAGCCCTTCTTGGATTGCTGGCCAAGGGGCGTTACTTGGTTCTCCGAAAATGAACGTCCCATCAGTCTGGGGAGTCGGAGTGCCAAACATCTCTTCGGTCAGCGTCTGATACCCCGACCGAAGCCCGTCCATGAACAGACCGATGAACCAATCGACGACGTCTTTGAATCCCTCGAGAACGACGTCTATCAGGTCCACCATCGTTAGGCCTCCGTGATTGAAACCTCGCAGTCACTCATCTCCGTGGATCCGGAGTACTGTACATCGAAGGATTTCGACACCTGGTCGCCGCCAACCTGGGTTCGGACTGTGACGGTGAACTGGCCGCTGTTCCCATTCGGGGAGCACCCCATTCCCTCCTCAGATTCGGAACCAAACGGGAACGAACTACTGAACAGGTCTGTAGTTTCTCCCGGCGAGATCACCACCTGTTCAGTTTCATACATCCCGCTACCTCGGGGATCTTCGACCGGGTTTGGAACATCACCGGTGAAAATTAACTCAACAACCGCTTCTGGTCCGCTTCCGGTGTTTTCGACGGTGACGTACGCTTCCCCGTTCTTTATCCGATCCGTCTCAGTATCTCCGTAGACTTCGTCCCACGGCTTCTCAGGGTTATTCCGGTAAAGACCGACCCCCAGAATTCCAATTTCCGGCTGAATCAGTGAGGAACTCTCAGCTAGCGTTTCTTCACCGCTGAGAGCCACGACAGTATACTCTCCAGGCTCATAGGAAGTTCCGATCTCGAAAGAGACCTGTTGTGACCCAGCAGCGGTTTCTCGTTGACCGAACAGCTCCCCATTCGGCTGGACGAGGTTGATCTGGTCGACTCCCTCCTCTGAGGAGTATTCAACGACGAGTTCTGCCCCCTCTACGGTGACTTGCTGGATGATTCCCCTTTCATCAGACGGTGTTGAGTTCCCGCCATCCGGGGAATCGTCGTTGTTGAGGCATCCGGCCACGCTCACGAGAGCGGCGCCGGTGACTGTTCGGAGGGCGGTCCGTCTACTGAGGTGGGGATTGTCCTGAGTCATGGTTTCTGTCCGAAGATGTCTTCTGGGCCGAGCATCCGCAGGAGGCGCTTGCCAGCGTAGAACATCACGAAGAACGGCAGGAGCTGCCAGCCGACCTCGAACACCAGCGCAAACCAGCCGTCGATCGTCCCGAGTGGGTGCCACCGGGCCGTCGCGGTATCACTCACGTACGCCGGGTCGTGACCGAGCCACGAGCCCGGATGGTACCGAGCCGTGTAGATGCCCGGTTCGTCGATGGTCACGATCGCCACCCCCGAGGCGTTGGTCTCAACGCGCTGATCCGCGACCGTGATGTACCCGTTTCGGGTGGTGCCGCCGATTGGATACTGACGGCTATCGTCGAGCCCGATCGGCGCGCCGGTCTGATTATCCCGCAGTTCGACCCTAAGCGTCGCTTGCGACTGATTCTGATGGATGACCTCAACAGTAAGATTGCTGCGGCGGAGCTGCCGCTCGGAGCCGGCGTCCGGCTCGACGATTGACGCATTCACGCCCCGGACGATTCCCGCAACGTGCAGCGCCTCTCGATCGACGTTCTCAGCTCGAACGGCGACGCCGTACGTCGTCGTGTACGACTGGTTGACGATGTCGATATTGATGTTCTCACCGATGGTGCCGACTGGTGACGGGCGGTCAGTCCCCCAGGTCTCGATGAGTTCCGGTCCGTCTCGAACCGGCTCGGCACGCGGCCCGATCCGTGAGGGATAGGCGTGGACGTACACCGGAATCGCGTCTGACTCGACGGTGGCGCTATCCGTGCGATTCGACCGGACGAGCGTGTCCCAGTTGGTGTTCCGAGCGGTGTAGAACCGCCAGATGCCACGGACCCGTGCCTCACCGTCCTCCGTGAGCGTGTACCCCTGCCACGGCCGCGACTGGAAGATGGCCACGCCGGCATCGCCGTTCGGATACTCGGCGTAGTAGGGGTACGCCGAGAGGTCGTAGATCTCGACGGCGATCGAATCGGAGACGTTCCGTGTTTCCGTCCGATAGGTGACGTCGACGTCCGTCCGGTCACCCAGGTCGGTCCTGACGGTCTTCTTCAGCCGCACGCTAATCTCCGCTTCCAGCGTGAGATTCGCACTCCAGTCGTCCTCGATCTGGTAGTCGAGGGCAGGCGTATGGGCCCCGTCACGCTCGGCGATGGTCTCGCCGTCCTTCTTCAACCGGACTTCTTCGATCTCGTGCTCCGTGAGCGACCACGAGATAGTCGTGTTGCCGGAGGAACTCCCGTTGGGGACGCGAACGCGGTAATCAACGAACCCGCGCATTGTCCCATTCGGCGCGATGTAGAGTGGGGTTTCACCGGACTCGAGGTGGCCACGAGTAGATGGCTGGACCGCGAAGATCGTCGCGTGAGCATCTTCGATGAAGACGCCGTCCTCGAGGTCTGCGTGCGGTGGATGCACGGACGTATCTGGGCCGCCGGCGTCGAGGTCCTCGAAGTCGTTCCGCGTCCACGTCGCCGCTGTCGCGGGCGGCCGTTTGAACGTAATGTCCGTCCCGTTCGCGACTTGATGGACAGCGGAGCGGTCCTCGCCGTAGCGCTGGCGGTACTCCTCTTGCGTGATGTAGTTGTCCGCATCACGTGACCACAGCGTTGCCGACTCGTTTTCCGTGAGCCCGTTCCCCTCCGTACCTGGTCGTGGCGGGTCAGCGGCGACGATACCCGTGACTAGGCTCGTCGCGAGCAAGCCGGCCATGAGCACGGAGAGCTCTCGATGGTTCATAGGGCTCGCACGGGGACTGCGGAGTGGTTACCAGGGGACGAGGTCGACGCACTGCGCCAGCGGGAGGCCCATCATCGACCCGGCAACCGTATAGAGCGGGCCGAGCACGACGAGGACGACCGCGGACTTCATCGCCGAGCGCTTGTGGCGCTTGAGGCCCTTCTTCTGCTCGGGATTGAGGGTGAACATCTCGATGAGGGAGTCAGCCTGCCAGACGATGGCGAGGCCGACGATCCCCAGCGCGGTGGTCAGCTGGAAGAACCCCTCAATCATACTCGGGAGGTTGTCTGCGCTACAGACCGCGTTACTCTGGGCGGCGACCGGCTGGACAGCTAACAGGCTCAGGAGGACGACAGTGAACGCTGCCTGTCGAGGGATCTTCCCGGTCAGCGGTGACTGGTTTTCGACGCTACGCTCAGGGTCGGAGGGAGTCTGGTCCTGTGACATAGCGGGCTAATCATCGGTGGCGTCTTCAGCCGTTGGCTGGCTTTGCTGCTCTTCGACGAGCGACTGGAGATCGTCGAATCGGTTGGTGTCCTCTGCGATCTCTTCGAGTGTGTAGCCCTGCTCGCGGGCCCGTTCGAGGAGGTCGCGGAGTTCATCGGGGTCAACACCGCGGACTTCCATTTCCTCGCGGAGGGCGCGGCGATAGAGGGCGGAGGCGTTGATGTGGTCGTTCCACATCAGGTACAGGTCATCGATGTCCTCGATGGTGACTGACCTCGTAATCATACATGCGGGTATGGGTATGCACCGGCTGAGTCCCGGTACATATTGGCGCGGTAGCTGGATGATACCTAAATGCTTTCTGGCTATCAACTGGTGCAAGTTTGTCGAGTAAATTATAACCAAATTACTTGTTTCTCTCGTAGAAAAAGGACTTAACCAACGAAGGCGCAGGAGGAAGAAGTCTGTTGGTTAAGAGTGAGAATCAGCTCGCTTACTCGAGCTCCACAACTTCGCCGCTCCCCTCGTCGAGGATCTCTCGCACTTCGGCCAAGAGTTCCTCACCTTCCTCGTGGAGGGCTGTACCTTCATCGAGGTCCCACTCGTCCGCGTCGAGCTGCTCAATAATCTCCTCGACGCGACTCACTCGATCGTGGATTTCGGAGTCGTTTGCCACGGTTAGATCACCCCCAGCCAAAGTCCGGTGATGACCAGCAACAGCAACAGTAGCACTACGATGGCGACCTTGTAGTAAATCGGTGGGAGGCCCTCGGGTGCGGTCGCTTCATCGACTGCTTCGGCGAGCTCCTGTTCGTGTTCGTGGTCCTGCTGGAAGGTCTCGTACGCGGCGTCGAGCTGTTGCTCCAGCGGCTCGATCTCACTCGCAAGGAACTCTTGACGGGAGTTCACGATATACTCGCCGGCGGCAGTCGGCGTGATCGTCGCGACGTCCGCCACCTGATCCGCGATGAGTTGGTCATCAGTGTGTCCAATCGCGGTGACCACCGGGGTATTCGCGGTGAAGATCGCCTCCGCAACCCGCTCGGTGTTGAAGGCCTGGAGGTTCGAATCGCTCCCACCGCCCCGACCGACGATGATGGCGTCGACGTCCTCCGAGCGGTCGAGATGGTGAATGCCGTTCGCGATGGACGTCGGCGCGTTCGACCCCTGGACGGTTGCGTCCTTCACCAGGATGTCGACGGTGGGGTCCTGTCCGTGGATCGCGTTCTGGATGTCGTACCGGGCGTCTCCTCGAAGGGACGTGACGACGCCGATCCGCTCCGGGAACGCCGGCGGTTGCTGTTTCTGCTCGTCGTCGAACCAGCCACGCTCTTCGAGTTCGCTTCGCAGTCGCTCGACGGCAGCCGCCTGGTCGCCGTCGCCGACGACGATCACCTCCCACGGTTTGAGGTCGATTTTCCCACCTTCGACCCAGTAGTCGATATCGCCCTCGAGGATGACTTCGGTCCCGTCCTCGAGGTCGGCGTCCATCTCCCGGTAACGGTTCGCCCAGATCATACAGGGGAGCTCGGCGTCGCCGTCGGTGAGCGTGAAGTAGAGTGCCGTACTGTTCTTGTGGAGGTCAGTGACCTCCCCGATACAGCGGACGCCGTTGAGGGCAGGCGCGTCCTGGACGACCGACGCGATCCGGTCGTTCAGCTGGGACACGCTAAGGACCTCTCTCGCATCGGGTTCGACCGCCTGCCGTTCGGTATCCGGTGCGTCCGCCATCTCCGTTTCCTAACTTCTGATCAGGAACCTCAAAAAGCTACGTTCGAGTGCCTGGGTGGGCTGCGTTACGCAGGCCTACAGGTCGCGGGGCTGGACCGTCTTCCGGTCGTTGGCCTCGGCACGCTCTGCGGCGTCGTCGAGCAGTTCGGCGACCTCTTCGTTGAGGGCGTCGTAGAAATCTGCCGAGACGTTGTGGTCCGAAAGTGCGTCCTTCACGGCTGCTTTGACGATTAGGTCAGACATTCCATCGCGGACTTCTCTTGTCCACCATATAAAGGTTCGAAGATTTTACGCCGAATCTCGTTCAGATACTGACGATGGGTACTGTACCCACTGGAGCAAACTTATACGGGCTATTTACACTATTTCGATAACAACACTCACACGATGAGTGATTCCGATGATTCCCTCTTTGGACTATCTGAAGATACGCTCCGTGCGGCGACAGATGCCCTCCCCTCACAGGAGGAAATGGAAGAACTGGTTGAAGCAGTCCGTCAGGGCCAGGAACGATTAGAGCGATCGAGACAACACGCAGAAGAATACATCAACCTCGGTCCACCTTGGGACTACGACCCAGCGGACTACTCTCCAAGCGAAGAGGCTTCCTTCACAGCAATGAAGTGGACCTATGAAGGACGCGAATATCTCGAATCCACGGGGGACCCAAATTTAACCACTATCGCAGGACGTATCGAAGAGGGATCTACCTCGCTCGCTGAAGAACTAGATGACTCTGAAACCGAGTACCCATACAAAGGACTCCACCTGCTACTCTCCTCCCTTGATGGCCTGATCACCTGGCTCTGTGAGAACGACCCAGATATTGACCCTGACTTCTACAACGACGGCGGAAACCCCGTTTACTTCGGCGGACGAAAAAAATGTGCTCTGGAGAAATGGTACGATGAACACGCCATTTTCGGTGTCGAAGATGATGAGGGGGAGTCATTCAAACAACAATGGGACGACTTTTGGAATCACCGTCACCGAATAATGCACGGCTCACCTGACGCCTACTATGATGAAAATGTCGGCATAGCCACCCTATTCTTCGTCGGACTCACGGCTCACGTCGTAAAAGAGAGATACGATCAGCTAAATCAGTAAAAGAAATCGTTTCCCAGAGACCATAGGCTCTTATTTCACCGCTGATATCCCCGAGTATGAGAAACGGCGTGGAAGAGACAGAAAATCAGGAGGAGTCAAATGAAGATTCAGACACCTCCTCAGAAGCTCGCCGCCACGCACTCGATGACGTTCGACGGGTACTCGATCAGGAACTCCAATCGCTAAACGATATTACTCAGAAAGCCTGGCGAGTCGTACAATTCAATGGACTTGTCGCTACAGTTTTCGCAAGCCTCGTACCCACCCAATCCAGTCTAACTCAGATAACACCAATCTCAGGAATCCTACTCGGAGGAGCCGTTATCTCACTTGGCTATTCCACATACAGGGCCTTCCAAACACAACAACGAGAGAGTATCAGTACAGGCCCTGAAACCGATATGTTTCGAGCGGTAGCTAAACACGACTACGATGAAGTCGATTATCTTTCTCGTGCAATCAATATCCACTCAGACTGCTTTGATAAGGTACAGTCAAAAACAGAGGACAAGTCTGAAGATGTCGATAACGCACTCATCACATCGATCCTCGGCGTCATCCTTTTAGTGGCCGGGACGATACTCCTATTCATACTATGAGTGAGGAAGGCAATTCTGGTGACTCCGGATCCTCCGGAGACGGAGAAGCCCCCGACCTGGGGCAGTCCGGATCCAACGAGACATTCAAGGGCAGCGACAGCCCCGACAACACACGGTCCGACGACTCATCGGACGAATAGAATCGCTGGAGACTGTTCTCGAGTTTTTGAATTCTGATTAGGAATACGGCGTGGAGGCGAGGTCTGATTCGGGACATAGAACACTAAATACTGCTTAGAAAATCCCTCCGTAGAGTCGGCCCTCGGACTCTAGCTTCACTTATCTAGGCCGATTAGCTGGGGGAGATACTTGCTTATTGAGATATTCTGTGGGGATATGCCCTTCCGCGGTCGTCGTGACGGTCGCCCGGTCGTCCCCGCTATTGTCGACGATGGAGAAGAAGTCACCTGTCCAGTATGCGGCGGGACGATGTACCCGCGATCGGCGCCGGGCAAGTCTCGACACTTCTACCACGTATCAGACGACGCCGGCCAGCGCTGCTCGAATGGCGGCGAGTCAGAGACCCACGAACGCGCAGTCGCCCGTGTCGAGGTCGCTCTGCACCAGCAATTCGGAGAAAACGCCCGCATCGAGACGGAGGTGGACGTCGACGTGGCCGAGGTGCCGACACCTGTGACCGAACGCCGGGCCGACGCACTCGCGACCTTTGATGATTGGAACCCTTATTTCGGGGAAGGGCTCGCCGTTGAGGTACAGCACAGCCACGAGGACAAAGACGTCCATCAGGTGACGCATGACTACTTGGCCGCTGGGTACTCGGTCGTCTGGATACGCGCGGCAACAGTCCTTCTCGATACGTTCAACTACGATACGATCGGTGCCGAATTTGAGCAAGACGACGGTTCTGGATACGCCCAACGAACGAGCAAAGCGAGCCGATTTACGAACTGCCAAGCGCTCCTCTACGACGGCGAACACGCGTGGGAGCGTGTGCCGCCCTATGCCCATCCTCGCGGACAGGATGACCTGATTACGTACGATATCTGTACTGCCCAGGGCTGCGAGCTACGCCGGCTTCACGAGTCCGACGGCATTTACACCTACACCGCGAGCGACGAGCACGGCCCTGACTTTCCCCTGAAAGCGCTTAAGAACGCGATTGTCCGTGAGTACGACCGAGATCCGTTCTGGAAGTGGGCAGGAAGCCAGTACCACTCCGCACAGGTGGAGAAGCTGCTTGCGACACGACCTGAGATAGAGCGCTGTCGGGGGCCGAAGGGGTTTCACGAATGGGGGCGGCGAGAAACGCTCTGGACGAACCATTCCGACCAGCCGTTAATCGAACTCCGCGAGTGCATGTACTGTCCCGTTCGGTTAGTGACGAACCATCGAGGGCGGTCAGGACACAGTACATTCTGTCTCTACGGTCGAGAGCCTGATCTCGACTGGGACGACGTGTATTTCCAAGCCAGCCCTCCCGAGTGTGATCACTATCTCTACGATGAGGATGCGATCGAAGATTACTGCCCCAAGTGCGGGGCGACGATGGAGACTCCCGAGACTACTCTCCGCGACCACACAAGTTGGATTCCTCCATAAATTGGGGATCAGTCACTCCGCCCGGCCCACAGGCCTAGTCCAGTACGTGGGAAGACAACCCATCAAACAATCCGAGTGGTCAATATCGTCGATAGCACCCCGGAAATCCAGGGGCGTCATCGGATTTATGACGACAGCGTTTCGAGAGAACCTATGTCCAGCGATGACCTCCAGGACCTCCCGAAAGTAGGACCAAGCAGAGAAACGGATCTCAAGGAGGCCGGATTCGAGACGATGCAGTTCCTTGCGGTCTCATCACCAGGGGAACTCTCTTCTATTATCGACGTGGGTGAGAGCACAGCGTCGGACATCATCAACGGTGCCCGTGAGGCTGCTGATATCGGAGGATTTGATTCAGGAGCCGCTGTCCTTGACCGTCCCAGCATTAAAAAGCTGGAAACGGGCCACAGTGGAGTTGATCGGCTTCTAGGTGGAGGTATTGAAACACAGGCGATTACAGAGTTCTATGGCAACGAAAACAGTGGGCGGACCACGATGGCCCACCAGCTCTGCGTCCAGTCACTTCTCCCCGACAACGCAGGCGGTCTCGGAGGGGACTCAGCCTACATCGACACGCGAGGGAAGTTCGATCCGGACAGAGTTACAGAGATCATCGAGGGGCTCGACACGGATCGGCGAGAAGCTCTGGGCGCCCGGTTTGAGATTCCACCTGGTGACGTAGAGGATCTCGCTGAAAAGGCCCTCAATCATATCCACATCGAGCGGCCAACGACCACTAATGAGCAACTGCTCACAACGGAGGAGCTCTCCAATCTGGCAGATAGGGTTGAATCAGCCGGGTCAGAGTTGCGATTGGTGATTGTCGACTCACTAACTATTAATTTCCGTGCAGAATACCAGGGGAGAGGCGAGCTTGCCGAGCGTCAACAAAAGCTAAACTCGTATCTCCACGACTTGCGGCGGTTCGGTGATATGAAGAACGCTGCCGTGGTGGTTACGAACGCGACTAATTCCTCAGGAGAATCCTACGGAGGAGCAATCGTCGACCACTCGGTTCCGTTCCGTCTCCAAATCCAGAAGACCTCGGGCGAGAAGCGTCGGATCAAGCTCGTCGATGCGCCGAACCTCAAGCATGGGGAAGTAGGGGCCTACATCGAACAAGGGCAATTCATCCCTGAGTAATTTGCTAGAGGTAGATTATGGCTCGCTCGAAACAGCACGATCAGCTGAATCGGAGTATGGGGTTCGATTGAAGTCCGCTGGTTTGGATCACAGACGGACAGATCGATACTCCAACGGTGGTATTTTCGTAGCTGCGTATCACGTCCAAGTATGACCCATCAGCGGATTCTCGCCTGTGGCGACAATCACGGGGATACAGAATCACTCGAGAAACTTGTCGAGGCCACCGACGGTGAGGAATTCGACTTCATCATCCACACAGGCGACATCACGAACGCCTACAAGACTGACCTCGAGACAGGGGTGGATCAACTCCAGGCTGTGGAACCGTATTTCGAGACATTAGCGGAACGCGGAACTCTTGTCTACATCTATGGAAACAGAGATAAGGAACGGGCCTTCGGCGGATCACCGACACACGTCTCAGAAGAATACGAACTGAGTGTCGGTCATCGTCTCCAGGCTGGCGGTGAACTAACGGTCGATGGACAGCGGTTTACAGCGGACCCAGCCGATGCTGGCCCCGAAGATATCCTCCTCACTCACGGCATCTCTCAGGAGGCATTCTTCCAATCCTCGGCAAATGCCTACTTTTGCGGTGATACACACCGAGCACGGCAGTTCAAAACCGCACTCAATACCGGATATCTACACAACGACAAGGGGTTCAACGGCGCCTACTTCACCGCCACCCTCGACGACGATGAATGGGAGGCAGCCGTTCACGGACTCGACGAACAGTGGAAGGGATTTGTCTGCCCGGATCACCAGTGGTACGGCCGGCAGTTCACTCCTGAAAAGTTCGGCTGCGGCCTCTGTAAATTCGGCCCTGGTCGTCAATTCAGTTCGATCGCTTTCATTGCATTCGAGAAGGCAACATCTGAAGAGGAAGAGACCGCAAGCATCGACGACCTCGTCGTCGCAGCTCGTGATGGAGTCGTTGATGACGAAACGTTTGCTGACCAGTTTCGTTCATATCTCGAGGAGCTTGCCAACGTCGATCGACCGCATCCAACTGACCCGCTTAAGCCCGCAGAGAGCCCTGAAAGTCTCAAACGACAATAAGGATTACCAGTAGACTCCAATCACGTTGGCCTCCAGGTGAGCGGTGAAATCACGGTCAGAATCGGCGGATTGTGAATGGGTTGCTTGTTGGCGAAAGTCCGACCGTAAGGAAGCAGAATCCTCCGAAAATTCATCCTCTGAATGAATTTCTGTGAATGAATCGTAGGCCTGTTTCAGGAGTTCTACCTCTTGTTCGACAGCAACCGTTGCGTCCGGTGAGTATGCATCCGCTGCGTGCTCGACAACCTCATCTAACTGGTCGGCCTGTATCGAACTCTCCGCTCTCTCACCGAGGAATTCAATGAACTCGTGGAGCTTCTGTTCGTCAAATCCCGTGTTTTCAGTGGTAGCCTCAACTTGTGCTTCAAATCGATCCATCGCTGCTTGTAGTTCAGATTCCAAATCATCGTTAAAATTCTCCGCCAGATCCGACGAAATGCTCTCCAAGACCCGAATCAGCTTCATCGGGTACCAATCTGGCCTAATGGACTCCACCCGACAAAATATCCGGAATTGCTTGTTCGAGGCCAACGTCTGGATTGGTTCAGTCCAGAGTTCAGTTTCGTCAAGCAATGCTACGACATTGAATGCATCTCCCTCAGAACTCTCAGAGATCCGTCCGTCTTCGTCTATAGATAGCCCATCTACCTCGATCTCTATTGGAATCTTATTCCCGAGACTCTCCTCAATAAGCTGCATCTCTCCTTCCGATATATCCGCTTCATCCGGGGCTGCCGTGTCTATATACTCTATTGCCCGGAACACTCTATACAACGGATGCAGTCGGATAGTACCCCTAAACTCCAATACTTCACCCCGATCTAGGGTAGATAACTCAAGCCCGTCTTGGAGGTCGTACGCTCCATCAGCAGTCAATGAGATCTGAGGATTGATGTCCTCGTGCTCGTACAGGCGTGTGAACTTCGATTGAATGAGATCGAATGAATAGACGTTCTCCGTCTCATTCCCCTGTTGCGTAGTTCGATTTGTTCCAACACCAGCATTCACAGGTCCTGAACCAGCACCCACGCTTGCGGAATTCTGTTTTGTGTCGACGTTGGTCTCTCGGTCTGTTTGTTCAGCTGCCACTCGACCAGAGTCCGTCGAAGCGAGGAGACTCCTCACACTTCGCTGGTCAATATAGACGAACTCGCGGAGCTGTGGGAATTGTTTACCCTCATCTTCGGATGGTTCACCCGATACCTTCCCGAAACGCCAAAATCGCCAGTAGTTCCGGATATTAGAAAAATTCATTCTTGAGCCTCCTGCCGCCGTGCCGCGCCAATTCGCAAGTGTTCCATTCTGACCGCCTCCTCACCATCTTGAAGTGCGAGGTACTTTGCCTGGTCAACGACCGCAGCTAAGTCTGCTCCAGTAAACTCCTCCGTCTGCTCAGCGACGACCGTGAGATTGACATCATCTGCGATAGGGGTATCGCCGAGACTAATCTGAAGAATCGCTTCCCGTGCCTCACGATCAGGTTTAGAGAACTCCAGCTGGCTATCAAATCGACCTGGTCGAAGAATCGCCTGGTCGATTTCATCAACAAGATTCGTTGCTCCAATTACGATGATATCCCCTCGCTCATCAAATCCATCCAATTCTGAGAGGAGTTGAGCAACAATACGGCGTTCTGTCTCATCCGCCTGCCCACGTGATGGCGCCATACTATCCAGTTCGTCAAAAAAGACGATACTGGGATTTCCCGAGGCCTCCGCTGCTCGTTCTGCTTCTTGGAAGACATCTCGAATTTGCCGCTCAGTTTCACCGTAGTACTTGCTGACGAGTTCCGGGCCGTCGACGATGAAGAGATCACCGTCGACGTGATTTGTGACAGCCTTGGCTGTTCGAGTTTTTCCAGTCCCTGCTGGCCCATAGAATAGCAGTCCTTGAGAAAGAGTCACATCCAGCGTCTCCCGTAACTCCTCGTTTTCAGTGTCGAGAGGCTGTATAATCTGTTCCCGAACGGCGCGCTTGACATGGTCCAAGCCACCAACATCCTCAAGCGTGACGGAGATATCTTCCTCGTACCGCCACTCATAATCGTCATCGCTCGTTTCTGACTCAGGAAGAAGATCGTCAATATCTGGTGGACTATCCGAAAGATGACCATGGTAGGTCATAGCTGCTGTGACTTGAATCGTTTCGCCAGCATTGACGTGGTCAGGAACTCGGGTGACTGTAGAAAGTCCATTATCAGTACGTACGATGGCTGTTCCATCAAAAACGTCTTCAACTACAGCAGGGATATTGCCCGAAGAGAAACCGTTGCGAGAATAGATATCAACTGCCCGGTCCTCATAAGAAGGGCGTTCCTCGATTTTTACGAGATCCCCTAATTCGACCGAGTCATAATCTGTTTCGTGCGGAACGGCGTTTTCTACCAGTACCTCAGTTCCGTTTCGCCGCAATACGACAAGCTCAGTTTCGGAGGGACACTCAGTTACACACCCTGCATAGAAGTCCGGCATTTATGACTTAGTTACCCATTAATCGGCACTCTGCTAAAGCTTGCTGTCGTACCTTTAAACGGAATCAATCTCGTTGAGTGCTTCCGTAGCAACATCACCCAATTCACCGGCTTCAATATGCGAATACCGTTCACGAACCATCTCCTCCGAGTTATCGAGATAGCGAGCCGCAACAGTGTACCCGAACGCGCGGACTAGCACCTCGCCCATTCCACGTCGACCACCGTGGGGCGCGAGATAGTCGTGTTTCGGATGGGCGATGTCGATCTCTGCAGCCTCTGAGAGCCGTTGGAGAATCGACCGTGCGCCGTCCGTCGTGATCGACGGCGGCCGAATGTCCTCATCGAGCGCCAGCAGCAGGTCGCGAGCGTACTCCGCACGGCGTTCAGTGATTGCTTCTGGGCGTTCCCCTCGTTCGGCTAGCTCTTCCCGGACGAGCTCCGCGAGCGTCCGTTGGTCGAACGTCGGAAACACCGGCCAGCGCTCCGTCGGTGGGTCCATCAGCTGACGATAGCTTCGCAGCGGCGAAATCACTGGGTCGGGGAGACTCGCAGCGTCCCATTGCTGTTTCTTCCGGTAGACGTCCATACTCCCGTCGTCGAGTGAGAGATCCTCCCAGCGGACGCCACGCCGTCGCGGATCGTTCGGATCCCGGAGTAGCTCCCCGACGCGGACGGCGGTGTACGCGAGGACGAACACCAGCGCTCGGTCACGAGCGGCTTTCAGCGCCGCGTAGCGCGCTCGCTGCTTGTCGAGGGGGTCAGTATCCTCTGGAAGGGTCGTGTACGTCTCGACGGCGTCGCGGGCCCGTTCGTCGACGTGGCGGGTGAGGGCGTGGCGCTGTTCGGACGTCCAGGCCTGCTGGTCGCCGGGCTTGCGGCCGTCGTCCTCCGGTAACGGCGCCATCGCACTCGCCCGCTGCGCGTAATGCGCCTCGAGATACCCTTCGTTGACACACCACCCACACCAGGCAGAGATATAGCGGTAATAGGTTTGTACCGTGTTCTGCTTGAGTCCCCGATCTCCACCGAGATGTCGGGCGTACTCCCTGAACACGCGTTCGTCGAGATCGTCGAAGGTCGGCTCGCGGTCGACGTCGTCGGAGACGATCCCGGTCCAGTCGTCGGCGCCGCGGTCGCCGGCGGCCCACTCGGCGAACCGCTCGAGTTCGCGGGCTGCGTTACGTCGATAGTTCCCACCGTCGCCGCCGCGGCCTTTCCCCTTGTCTTGGAGGTAGCGCTCGAAGCTGTCGTCGAGCGGCGTCGAAAGCGCTCGGTCAGGCATTCACCGGCCCTCCACCGTCCTGCGGGCCCGGTCTCGGAGCCTCTACCCTGGGGGAAGCGCCGTCGTGAGGCGGTTGCAGCATTCGTGCTTCACCGACAGCGCCGGGGTACTTAAAGGTGGTCGTGATTATTGGCATAATCAGGACCACTCCATAGTATCAATCTATCAGCTGAATTCGAGGAGCTGGGGCCACCTAGCGCCGGATTCCCAGAAAACTGCGGAGTCATATATCTTATTCCGCTATACACAATTTAGCGCTCCGCTGATCGAGACCCCCGATTGTAGGACATTAAGTGAACCCCGGGCTCAAGACGTAGTATGAGCGAGGACGACGGACTCGAGTATGAGCCGGTCAGCGTCAAGGAGGTACTCGGCGAGATGAAGGACATCGCCGAGTTGCTCATCGATCTCTCATATTCGTCGGTCCTCTTCGAAAATCCAGAGCTCGCCGAAGAAGTCCTCGCCCTCGAAGACGAGATGGACCTCCTCCAGTTGCAGGCCAGAATGAGTCTCGTGATGGCTGGCCGCCGTCCTGAGGAAGCGGAAGCTCTCGCCCCCGTGTTCGGAATCGTGGGGGCCGCCGAGAAAATCAGCGATGCTGCAGGCGACATCGCAAAGGTCGTCCTCGAAGACATCGGGCTTCCACCGGCACTCCGTGGAGCACTGCCCGAAGCTGTCGAGACACTCGCGCGAGCGACCGTCAGTGCAGACTCACCATACGCCGACCGAACGCTCGGCGACATCAATCTGGAGACGGAGACGGGCGTCCGCGTGCTCGCACTCAGGCGTGACGACGAATGGATCCTCAATCCGAGCCGTGAGACACGTCTCCAAACCGAAGATGTCCTGTTCTGTCGGGGGGCCGAAGAGGGACTGACACGCGTCTACGAGGCGGTCACCGGCGGGCGGTATACGCCACCCAAGACGGTTGAGCAGCCGATCGAGGATCTCGACCGGGCTGTCGAGACGGTCGCCCTCATGAAGAACATGAGCGAATTGGCCGTCGATCTCGCATATGGGAGCGTCCTCTTCGACAGTCCGGAACTTGCTAAAGAAGTTCGCGAGCTCGAAGTCGAGGTTGATGCACTCCAGTCACGGTTCGAGGTCTGGGCGCTTCGTGCAGCCGAGACGGTCGACGATTCAGTATCCATCCGAGGGCTACTCCATATCGCAACCAGTACAGAGGTCATCAGTGACGCAGCCCTCGAAATCAGCGAAGGCGTGCTTCGTGGCGTCGGAAGTCATCCCGTCGTCGAAGCCGCCGTCCAGGAATCCGACGAGATCATCTATCGAACGACGGTCACGTCTGGCAGTCGCCTCGACGGGACGACGATCAGCGACAGCGAAGTGAAGACACGAACGGGGATGCACATCGTCGCGATCCGCCGAGAATCGGCAGAGGACAATGGACGAACGAAGTACCAGATCTCGCCGCTGCCGGACACGACGCTTCGTGCTGGCGATGTACTCATAACGAAAGGGACGCGCGCAGGAGCTGAGCGACTCTCTGACTGGGCGGCGTGACAATGGTCGAACACTGGTCAATTCGATCAATCACGCGCGCGCTCTTACCGATCCTGCTCGTCCTAACTGTTCTCGAGCTCGTCGGCGGCCTCACGCTGGGATCGTTCGAGGCGACGCTCCTCCAGTACCCGACGCTCCTCGTATTGGTCCCGGTGATGATCGGGACCGCCGGGAATCTCGGCAGTATCTTATCCGCCCGGATGTCCACGGCGTTCCATCTCGGAATGCTCTCGTTCGAGCCGACCGACGACCGACTCCTCGGAAACACGATCACGACTGTGCTACTCGCCGTGAGCGTCTTTCCTGTCGTCGGTGCTGGTGGGTGGGGTATCATCGCAGTGACTGATGACCCCCAGCTGTCAGTCGGGATGGTTGTGACTGTCGCACTCGTGAGTGGACTTATCCTTGCGTGTCTCGCGATTGTGGTGACTGTCGTCGCGACGTACGCGGCCTATCGCTTCGAGCTCGACCCTGACGACGTCGTCATACCCGTCGTCACGAACGTCTGTGACGTCCTAGGCGTGCTCGTTCTCTTCGCCGTCGTGCAACTGCTTGTCCCATGAACCCAATATCGAGCCAACTGAAAGCGAGCAGCTTTTTCAGCCAGATGTCCGTCTATCAATAGAGATCAGTAACTGGACAGTCCTCGAACCAATACGTATGTCTACCCTCTCGGTCGTCAAGAATTCGTATCGAAGCGCGCTCCCGACAGTGCTGGTGAGCGCATTTGGCGGATTACTCGCAGGGACGATACTGGGGGGAATGGACGCCGAACTCAAAGCAGTGCAAGGGTTACTCGTGATGGTACCGGCGTTTCTGGCGATTCGCGGCAGTGTCTACGGATCGCTCGGCTCTCGGTTATCGAGTGCCCTCCACCAGGGGCTGATCGACCCGGTGTTCGAACCGGACGACCGCCTCGTGAACGCTGTCGCCGCTGCCTTGCTCAACGGGCTGGTTGCCAGCGTAGTCGCCGCAGTTCTCACCTACGCCATTCTCACAGCTATTGGGCACGCCGTCGCACAGCTCTGGGTACTCGTCTTCATCGCCTTCGTCGGCGGTGTGCTCGCCGGGCTCGTGTTGACCGCCGTCATCGTCGTCGTGGTGTTCGGGGGATATCGTCGGGGAATGAATCCCGACGACCTCGTCGGGCCAGCAATGACCACCGCTGGCGATATTTTCGGGATGGCGTCGGTGTTCGTTGCAACGAAGCTCGCACTTGCAATCCTGTGATCTCTCCCCGGCTGGTGAGCAGAGTAACGCTACAATTCTGAGAGGGGATGCGTTAGATCCAGTCCTGGCGACGGAAGTGGACGAGCATCATTCCCGCGAGAAGTCCCATTCCGACCATAACTGCTGGATAGCCGTACGTCCAGTAGAGTTCCGGCATGGCAAACGGTGTGTCGGCAAAGTTCATCCCATAGATCCCGACGACGAACGTCAACGGGATGAAGATGGTCGCGACGACAGTGAGAGTCTTCATCACCTCGTTCGTCGACTGAGAGACAGCGTTCAGATAGATGTCCCGAGACCCACCCGTGAGATCACGGTACGTCTCGATCAGATCGACGACCTGAACGAGATGGTCGTAGACGTCCCGGAAGTACTTTTCATTTTCATCGGCAACCTCTGGGATATCACCCCGAGAAAGATACGACATTGCTTCCCGAGCCGGCCAAGCGACCTTCCGGAACGCGAGGAGGTCCCGGCGAACGTCATTCAGGTCTTCGATCATCTGGGGGTTGGGTTCGTCGAGTACACGCTCTTCGATCGCTTCGATGTCGTCTTCAATCTCGTCGAGTAGATCGAAGTAGTCGTCGACGATTGCGTCCATAACTCGATAGGCGAGAAAATCCGTTCCGCGATTCACGAACCGTTGGCCGTTTTTCGTCCACTGCGAATCTGACGGGTCAACAATGTCGATATCCGTCGCCGACATCGTAACAAGCCAGTCCTCACCGATGAAGAATCCGACAGGGTGAGTTCCTACTTCTTTGTGAAACTCGATCTCGTCGCGCTGGCTCAGACGTGCGGTCTTCATCAGGACGAACGTGTGGGTGTCGTACTCCTCTGTTTTCGGCCGCGTCTCGTCGTGAAGCACGTCTTCGACGGCCAGTTGATGAATATCGAAGCGGTCTCGCAGTGCTTTCAGTTCAGTCGGTTCGACGTCTTCCGCGTGAATCCAAGTCTCACCGGCTGCTTCGAGCGCGGTATCGAGATCGTTGTGACGCTCAACGCCGTTATCCGTATACACCATAGCATGAAGGCTCATGTATCTCCCCTCGTGGCGGATCGACGTGCGATTGCGACGAGTGCGATGCCGATCATAAGTACGGTAATTGAAAATGCCCGACCAGGATAGGCGACAAATATCCCTGCGATATACCCGAGAATTCCTACGAGTATCAGGGCGATTCCAGCGATTGTACTTCGATCCATATGAGTGCGGAGTAGTTTCAGGTTAAAAGAGCGTATGGTACGGCGGGGTCGCGAGTTGGAGAGACAATGTGGTGTGTCGATAGAGGACACCAGCGATCCTATGTTCGCTTTGAGTGGGACGTATACATTGAGAATGCCGGTCCTCAACTTGAGTCGCGCCATATTCTGCGCCAAGGTTACCCGTCACCGAGTTCCGAAAGCCGTGCCTGGATTTCCTCAGCATCCGCTTCAGAGAGCGCCTCAACGCCGAACTGGACGAGTAGCGGGTAGAAGTGACGGTTCTTCTTGAACTCGTCCTGGCCTGCCTTTCGGAGTTTCAGCTGAGACTCCAAGTAGGTATCCTCCATCTCGTCGAGAATATCGTCGGGGATGTAGATCGTCCGTCCGTTCCACTCGTCCTTGATGTTCGTATTCGTTTCGCTCGTTTCGTTCGTTTCACTCGTTGAAGTTGATTCGGTCGTTTCGGTCGATGAACTGGTTTCCACCGTTTCACTCACCTCACTCGTTTCGCTGGATTCGACCTCATCGTCCTCCTCTTCGTAGTTGCCCTCGATGCCAGATGCATCGCCCCAGCCGTCAGTCATGCTTCCACCTCCTCAGGCGCAGTCTTCTCAAACGTCTCGTCGAATAGGTCGGCGATCTCGTTGAACAAATCGCGTGCATCCTCAACGCGCTGGTTCTCCTTGCCGAAGCCGAAGACGGATACCCCCTCGCCGATCGACTGGGAGAGGTCGGTCCGCTTCGGAATCTCGAACACTGGGAGGGAGTACGCCGACTTGATCTCCTCGATGGTGTCGCGGTGTTCGGCGTTCTGCTCGACACGGTTACAGACGATGGCGAGCCGATTGATATCTCCGTACGCCTGTTCGAGGGAACTCAGCTGCTTTGCGAAAATCTGGAGGCTGTTGGCGTTGAGCTTCTCGGGAATAACGGGGATGACGACGTTGCCGGTCGCGACCAGGGCGTTGTCGGTGAGGACGTTCAGGGATGGCGGCGTGTCGACGATGATGTAGTCGTAGTCCTTCTCGAGTTCATCGAGAGTCATCTCCAGTCGTTCTCGGCTCTTCGGTGCCTCAAGCAGGGTCTGGATGTTCTTGTTGTTCGCGAGCTTCTCGCTCGCGGGGAGGATGTCAAATTCCTCGTGCTCGACGATAATGTCGTTCACCGACTCCATCTGATCGAAGTCCAGGACGTCGAACAGCGTTGTACGGTCGGTATCGTAGTACAGATCGTTGTAGCCAAGCGAGCAGGTGAGCCCCCCGTGGTAGTCGATATCGACCAGGAGGACGTCGTGGCCTCGGGCAGCGAGTGCGCCGCCAGTATGAATGACGTCGGTTGTCTTCCCCGCGCCTCCCTTCTGATTCGCCACGGTGATTCGTGCGGTGTTGGTGTCGGTCATTTCTTTCGTTTACCTCGTTGTGTTCGTTCAGTTCGTTTTGGTCGTTCTGTTCGTTTGGTTCGGTGAGGGTGTTTCACTCGGTGAGAGGAATACTACGATGTTAAAACCAATTGTTCGTTTCGCTCGTTGAGGCAAACACTATCGTTTCCATCAATGTATTCGTTCTATTCGTTACGTTCGTTTCACTCGTTCTGTTCATCGAGTAGAAGCCGGCCAGCTCATCCTCAACCAGTTCGTTCCTCAGAATGCGTTCAATCCATTCATTTTTCCCGTTCTGTTCGTTTTGCTCGTTGAATTCGTTATAGTCGTTCCGCATGTTTTCAGCGGGGATCTGGACTACCTTCGAAACAAGTGGGGAGATCGTGCTTTACGGCCAGTCGAGTAAGACTTTTAACTGTTACCGGATTATTGGTAACCACCAGATGTATGAGGTGCTCGACGACACGGCGGCACAGACTATCCTCGCCATCGAGAGTGGTGACTCCATCCGCCGTGTCGCCCAACACCTCCACACGCCCTACGAGACAGTGAGACAGGCCGTCAATCGGCTGGAAAACGCAGGCTACGTTTCCTATGACGAC
>NZ_JBHUDH010000257.1:0-19443 GCF_042678005.1 Halolamina salina
GTCGATCTCTTCGCCGGGGAGGTGCCAGCACGCCGCGGCACCGTCGCACTCCAGCTGTGAGACCACCTGATTCCGGAACGCGATGTAGTGCTCACGGGCGAACTGCTCATCGTCGTAGTAGTCGAGGAGGAGCGCGCACGCGAGCTGGGCGGGCCCGCTACCACTATACCCCCACTCGAACCCGCTTGGACTGTGGTTGACGAGGTCCAGACTGCGCTCGAGGGAGAGTCGCCGATGCTCCGAGAGGTTCAGGACGACGGCTTGGCCGTCGACGCGGAAGCCGACGTATTCGACTGCGTCTCGGTGAGCCTGACCTGGCGATGCGACTGGAACCGATTCCGAACTGGCCATAGGTACATTCCCGTTCATCGTTGCTCGCGGGCGGTTCGGTGACCCCCGCACCCCTCTCAGGGGTTCAACAAACAGGACGGCGTAGCGTTCGGCAACGTATTTGGCAGTTGCAACGTACTGTCCACATAATTGAGGATGGCTGTACTGGACGATCTCTCGGGGTTCGAGTTCGAGGACGTGATGGAGGACGTGTTCCGGAACCTCGGCTACGAGAACGTCCGCCAGGCCGACCGCACGGCTGACGAGGGTCGCGACGTCATCATGGAGGAGGTCGTCGACGGCACCCGGCGTGCGATCATCGTCGAGTGCAAGCACACGGGGACAGTCGGGCGGCCGGTCGTCCAGAAGCTTCACTCGGCGATCGCGACGTTCGACTTCGACGGCCCGAAACGCGGAATGGCCGTCACGACCGGCCGGTTCACGAATCCTGCTCAGGAGTACGCCCAGCGCCTCCAGCAAAACGACGACCCACATCCAATCGAGCTGCTCGACGGCGAGGATCTCCGGGAGATCGCCGACGAGATCGGCCTCGACCTCTACAACGGTCGCATCGAAATTCTCTGCGACGAGACGCTCCGCCCGTACGACCCGGCCGCCGACGTCGACACACCCGTCGAAGAGGCGTTCCGCGACGTCGAGAACATCGAGGCCGCCGACCTCCCAGACCCGCACTCATCGGTGACGTTCCGGCCGGTGGTCGCGGTCACCGCGGACACGAACGCCGTCTTCGAGACGTCGGTGGGCGTCATCCATCGGATCAACGACCGATCGCGATTCGTCGCCCACGCCGAACGCGGGCAGCCACAGGTCGCGGACGAGGACGTTGCAACGCTGGTCACCGAGAACCTTCACGCGACGGTCGACCTCGATACCGAGCAGTTCGCGGAGGTGTTCGACGACGTCGAGGAGCGGCGGTTCGGCCAGACTCAGACGGAGTACAAGGAGTGGGCCGTCGAGCGACTCCAGCAGCACCACACGACGAAGGTGACCTACACCGGCGACAACAACGTCACGTACAACAAGACCTGCGAGCCGAACCGCTCGGACATCTCCGTCCAGTCGATTGAGCCGGTGTACCTCCCCGAGGTTCGACAGACAACCGAGCTCCAGGAGTACACCTACCCCTACGAGTACTACGCGGCAGGCCCGTCACGAGTAACCGCAGAGGACGGCATCCATCAGTGCGTCCACTGTGACACGAGCGGCGTCGACGAGACGTACACCTACTGTCCGAACTGCGGGGCAATCGCCTGCTCCAGCCACATCAAAACGGAGCGGCTGGAAGGCGAACCGATCTGTACGGGCTGTGCGGTGACGGAACGGTTCGCATTGAAGACGAAGTACTTCTACGAGGAGGAGAATCTCGAGGCCTTCCGCGAGGAGTACGCCGCGATGCCGATCCACGAGAAGGTGATGGAGAATAAGCTCCTCACTGCTGGTGGGGGAGTAGTTACGGCTGTTCTATTACTGCTTGGCATCCTCGCACTTGGAGGTGTAATCTGAGTATCGAGGTGTCGAATTGGTTATCGCTCGGCCCAGGTCCGACGGTATTCAATAAAGTCTCGAGGATGTTGATGATCTCTCGCCCACTCTTTTGCTTCGCCAGGTGAATCACACCGCTCAGCGGTTTCGCAGAGGGTACATTTCGCTGTTACCCGAATCACCATCACAGGATTCTCCGTTTCCGGCGGCTCATCCACGTAATCCATACTGGACCAATCGGACTTATCGATTAAAACGGGTATCGTTCTCTGATGTCCTGGCAATGGTCTGCTTTGAGCGCAAACACCTCGTTCTGATACGACCCTTTGTTCCCCCTGTCAATTTTATCGAGCAACGACTATTCTACAGGTATGCCTTCCAATCAGGTCGGAGATGAGTGGACCGTCGAGTGGATGACGCCCAAGCCGAACAGCGATGAATTCCTCGATAACTTGGTGCTGAACCCGGAACAAGCAGCTGAATACGGGGACGACCTCGTAATGGCTCTGCGTGTGGACGACGAAATACTTCGAGAGCGGGGATTAGACCCTAAAGAACCGTTTGGCTGGAAAGTCGAAAACGGTGAGCTCCTGATGAAACAAATTTCTCGTCAAGCGTTTGAATGGGTCGCGGAAAGCGACCGAGAGGATTCACTCTATGCACAGCAGGTATTGGATTCTCGAGCCCGACGGCGGATTCGCAACTCTCAGTAGCAATCTGCAAATCATTCGTTCCGAAGAATCCTATACTGGGTGCTCCTTCTCTTCAGCACTCGAACCTTGGGAGTGTCCAATTAACGATTAGCTTGGTTGAGCTAGTAGTTCGTCGACGGCGGCCGAGAGCGGTCCTTCAAACTGCCAGCTAGCCCGATCGAAGGCTTCCTCGGTCGGACCATCCCAGCGCGGGAAGGCGGAGTGACCGCTCACCTTGACGGTCCACTCGGATGGCTCCTCGAATGGGTTCCGGGTCGGGAGTTCGACGACGTAGAGGTACTCCTCGTCGCCGTGGATGCCGTCAGCCGGGTTCTCGACACCGTGTCCCAGCAGGAACATCGGCTGGTCGAGGTGCTCCATATTGTCCGGATCGAGGATATCCGAGGGTTGGTCAGCGTGGATGCTCCGATCACGCCCTTCGTCCACGTAGAGGGTCATCGTCGAGAGCGTGTCGAGGAACAGGAACTGGGCAGCGGCGTACGCAGGCCCGCGCTCTGTTCCTGTCTCGTCGAGCAACTCTTTCAGCTGGACAAGGTCACGGAGGACGCTATCGGGATACCCGTCCGAGTGGCGGTAGATTTGTGCGATGCGGTCGGTATCGGACTGTTCGCCTGCGGTCTCGCTCCGTTGGATGAATCGGAGTTGACTTCGTGTCGACATCGATCACCGCCGGCGCGTGTGCGCCGGCACCCATCGCCGGCGCAGAAACAACCTCTCCTGAATCGAGTGGAGTCGCTGGAATCTCGCCGAATGGCTGTCACTGGACAACTTAAACCTGGTTAAAAATGAATTCCAAAATTCGCAAGATTGCAGTCGGGCGGGGTCCTTGCTCGGAAACTGATGCTGTTCCAGCCCAAAGGTATGCGTATGTCATCGGAGTCTGAGAGGGGCTCACCACTCCCCGATCCAGATGAGATTGCCAGGCGGGCCGAACGGCAGCGTAGTCTCTACGAGGAGGCCGCCGAGAATCCAGACCGGGTGGTACCAGCGATGTTCATCGAGGACTGCGCCCGGTGTGAAACACTCGCCGACAAGCGGCGTCGTGAGGGCTTCTATAAACACTTCTATCGGACACTCCCTGACCGAGAGACGGCGAAGCTGTCCAGCGACGATCTCCCCGAGGAGATTCAGTCTGCTGCGCCCGTCCATCGTGCAATCGATGATACGACTCTCGAGGACGAGAGCGCCGACGTAGCCTCCGTCTCGGAGCTGTGGGAGCAGATCGGTACTGGTGAGCACCCGGGCAAGCTGTGTCAAGCTCCGCTGGTCCACTATATCGACCGTGAGGACTGCTATATCCACGCAGAACCAACGCGGGTCGGCTTCAGCTATGGTCTCCCCGTGTTCGTGTACAAACGCCGGCAATCGGACAACCACTACGGAGTCTTCTTCTCGAGTGAGAAGGCGTATCTGTGGCTCTGTGGGTGGATTCTTCACGCAAACGGATTCTTCGACCCGAAAGAGTTCATCCCATCACTCTACTTCTTGAAGGCCTCGGACCCATCCACAGTTGCTCCTGAGCTGGTGTCCAAAACAGAAGATCTCGTGTTTCGTAACGGGTTCCCCGGCGTAGATGCGCCCGAAATCACAGACCTGCCGGACGGGGTCAATCTGTACCAATTCCCGTACAGCAAGGACACGTATGCGGATCAGTTTGCTCGATGGCGCCGTCTCTACTTCGACGAGCGAACCCCTCGTGGATGCGGGTCCTGCGACGTGTGTCGGGCGTAAATTCACCCCCCTAACGCGTGCTCTACGCCAGATGCGACACCTCTGATGGTTCTTCGATGTCGTCGAACTCGCCGCGCTCGACAGGTTCCCAGTCCTCACCTGGCTCTGGACTCCACCAGTCGACCTTGTAGGCGCCCGGTGCGCCGAGGATCTTCATGCGCGCCGATCCATCAGGCAGGTCGCGGCGCAGTTTCTCGTCGACGTGGAGGTTCCAGGTCGTGGTTGTATCGAAGCAGGCGAGCACGGCCTCCTCGTAGCCGCGCGTCTCTCGGGATTCTTGAAGTTCGACCTGGGTGTTGCAGTTCTTGCAGAACACCCCCTCGAACGGGATGTGAGTGAAACCCTCCTGCCCGCAGACGGGACACCAGAGGAACTCGAACAGTGCCTCGCTGTGTCTGTTGCGTACTTTCAGGCTCATTGTTGATCGCCCCGACCGAATCGGGTCCCTCTTCCCCCTCGAAAGAAACAATCTTCGAAGAACCTCTTCTCCCAGCCAGACCCTGGCGTCTTAGACTATCTTCGAGCGGCCATCAATGCTAAAGTCGGATAGTCGAATCGCCACCGCACTCTCTCGTCGCTTGCTGACTTCTGGTCGCAAAAGATATCGTCATCCAGATATTCAGGATAGGTCACTCCGGGGGGGTTGTTCTCTGAATACTCTAGGGAGGAAATCATCCACTACCGTACAAAGGTAACTCGCGGTTCAATCAAAGGCCAATGACTCCCACTGGCTTCCCTTCCGGCTTTGCGTATACTACGTTCCAAACGCTTCCAATGAATCCTTTTTCAACGGCGCTTTCGAGAATAGCGCGATAACATCTCCTGGCTGAATTACGGTTTTTCCTTTCGGCGTGAGCACATCCCCGTCTCGTTCGATACCAACGACAAGCATCTCGTCGGCCAGCAAGCCTTCATCGACAGCCTGTTCAATAGTCATATTCGCGATTGTGGCCCCCTCTGAGACAGTAAACTCAACCACTTCGGCGTCCCCCGCGAGACTCATGAAGTCTGTTAGCGATGGTCTCTTCGATACCTTCTCTGGTCCGAACGGGTTGTACGGAGTGTGGTATTCGTCTTCGATTACACTCTCGTCGTCGATTTCTAAGCCGAGATCAGAGAGTTCGTGGGCGATTTGGGTAATCTCATCAGTGTCCGCTCCGACGGCGGTAATTACCAAGTTCGAAGAGCCGGCCATTAACTCTCGAGCTGTTATTACCCCGTGGATTTCCAGAGCAGACTGAGCAAGTCGCTTGCGATCCGGAATAGCGGCCGTACATCTAAATTGGTATGTGACATACCCTTCGATGGATTTGTAATCAATATCAGCAGTGTATCCCTGAAGAATACCCTCCTCTTCGAGTTTTTTAATTCGATTCCGGATGGTTGCTGGGGTCACATCCATCTCTTCGGCGATGTCTGATGTTGCCGTGTTCCGGGCATCTGCTGCGAAGTGGTAGAGGATGCGTTTGTCTATCTCATCAACGCGGTGAGCCATACAGAAGCTACGACCAGCGATAATAAAGCGTCTTCCTTGTTTCCCTCTGGTATTCTATTACGCTTGAGCCTGGCCTCGGGAGAGTACGGACAGATACAATCGAAGACGCCGGGAGTAACTATTTCTCACATCCGCTAGTGTAGTGACGCTAATACAGTCATATGGCACATCCGAAGCAGTCCGGCTCCAAAACCAAACCCAATGAAAGAAGCAAGAATCGAGATCTCGTTGTGAATTCGTCCCTCTCCTTCCGTAAGGAATGCAAGGCCGATCAGGGAACCCGTCCCGATGCAGATCACGGTTCCCGAGAGGAATCCAAGCCATGCAAAGTAAACATCATCTGATAGTGACAGGAATTCGAACGATGGCGACCACAACCCCACTGAGATTGCGATAGAGCCCCCAATTAGGTACACGAAGAAAGCGAAACCAATGGGAAGAAACAGCGGGATTGACCAGCGGGCGGCAATTACACAGACTCGTTCGATGGTTTTTACAGCTCGCCCGCGTAGTGATTTCGTTGGAAGATCAAATTCGTCAGACACGGATGGTGACCCCATCTACCACTCCCTAAGTTTGGCCTGGTAATTAGATTTCGGGAGGCAAAAATAGAGTGGCTGAATAATTCCCCAAAGCGAAATAGAATGCCAATATTTATTGCGCGACGAAAACTCTTCATACGGTAGCCAGACTCTGCAACAGTAGCCCCGTAGTCCACCCAGCCGGACGAAAAACGGCAGTGATTCAATACAACGTATGACTTCATCTGATATCGATCCTCCGGACGATCTCCCTGAAGGACTTATTACTGCACTTGAAGGCCGCAGTGATCGCGAACTCAGGGAGATTATCGATTACGCACAGCAACTTCTTCGAGAGCATCCGTCGATAACGGATGCAATCGAATCGCGCCCTGGGGAGGAACTCGTTCGTGTAGAGGATCACGGCGCGTACACAATCGCTGTCGTAGAACGACCGGATGAAACGGGTGAGGCACGCGGTCCGTTCGCCTACAGAGTCAGATGGGGACCCCATATCGACGACGAGGGGGGCCGGTACAAATGGCACTATCTTGGGAAAGTCAATGAGGACGCCGGAGGCGATTAAGATGACTACATCGTTCTTCCAGCGGGTTATTGTTCCAGTTGCCAACCGTGATGACGCCACGGCGACGACAGCTGCACTCCGTCCATATATTGAGGGGTCGGATTCGACTGTAATCGCCGTCCACGTAATCGAAAAGGCTGGTGGTGCCCCTGATAAAGCATCCGTCGAGCAACGTGAACAGCGTGCCGAGGAGATTTTCCGAATCGTTGCCGATGAGTTCGACGACTCGGGGATTGTCCTCGAAACGAATCTCCGCTACGGAACCGATATCGCATCGTCGATTATGGATGCGGCCCACGACAGTAACGCCAGTGCAATCGTCTTCACTCCTCGTAGGGGGAGCCGCTGGCGCAAGCTGTTGACGGGTGACGTCACCCACAACCTCGTTCAGAGTAGTGACATTCCGATTCTGGTTCTACCAGACCGAGAGGTGAGCGAAGCGTGAGTGTACCCGACGCCAGTCGCGCGAAACGTCAATAAACGGATAATTCATATTACACATGTACATCATCATCGTTGGAGCAGGTGACATCGGATCGCCACTGATCGACATTGCGACTCGGTCAGGCAACGAAGTTGTCGTTATCGAACGAGACACACAGAAAGCCGACGAGATCGCCAGTGAATACGACTGTATGGTGCTGAATGCGGATGCAACTACGAAAGAGACGCTCGAAGACGCCGGTGCGGACCGTGCCGACGCGATCATCTCGACGACCGATCAGGACGCGACCAACGTGATGGTCTGTCTGCTCGCCAAAGAACTTGAGATCCCGGCAATTACGTCAGTCGTGCACAACCCGGAGCACATGAACCTCTTCCGCCAGATCGGCGTGAACACGATCGAAAACCCGCAACAGCTAATCGCTGGCCACCTCTACAGGGCGGTCGCCAGGCCAGCAATCGTCGATTATATGCGGATTGGCGAGGAGGCCGAAGTCTTTGAAATCACGGTCACAGAGGATGCACCGATTGCTGGAAAGACACTCAACGAAGCAGGTGAGGAAGGGTTGCTGCCAGATGATGTCTTGATCGTTGCTATCGGTCGAGAAACCGAAGACAAGCCATTAACGCCGCGTGGCAACACCCAGATCAAGGTAAACGATCTACTGACAGTCTATTCCGGGACCGGGGCCGACCCAAAACTCACCGATCTCTTTGGTCACTACGAGGACAGAGAAATATAATTGCTCAGAGATAGTAATTTGGTTAATCTCTCCACTAGTTGACTCGATATACGCTGATGATAAGTCTGAAAACTAAAGCCGTTCATTCGGCGTCCTAACTGACGATTCATGCTACGGGTAAACACAAGAGCTGTCGGACACGACGTTGGTCGGATCATACAGGCTGTTTCGCTAATGTCGGCGATATCCATCATCGTCGCAGCCGTCAACAGCGAATTCTACGCAGTTCCTGCCTTTGGTGTAACAGCGGTGATAATGGGTATCCTCGGGACTGGACTCGTCTGGCGATACCAAGACCCTGATCCGCCGGAGAAACGGGACGCAATGGTCACAGCAGCGACCGCGTGGGCCGTTATCGGTGTTCTCGGCGGCTTGCCGTTCTTGCTCATCGCGTGGACGATCCAGATTGACCCGTTTCCGGTCTGGATGAATACCCCACCGATGGACGGCACGACGGCCATTTTCCTTCAGCCCCTGGACGCGGTATTCGAGAGTATGAGCGGCTTCACCGGGACAGGGCTCACGATGGCTGCTGTTGAAGAACAGCTGCCGCGGTCGTTGCACTGGTGGCGGTCGTTCATCGAGTGGATCGGCGGCGTCGGCGTCATCGTGCTGACCGTCGCAATTCTCAGTCGGGGTGGTGGAACCAGTGGGTCATATACGCTCTACGAGAGTGAAGCTCGGTCGGAGAAGATTCATCCGAGTATCGTGACGACTGTCAGGGAGATCTGGAAGATTTTCGTGGGACTCACTCTTGGGTCAATCATCCTGTTCTTGTTGGTCGGGATGCCGCTATGGGACGCGATCAACCACGGAATGACCGGGATCGCAACCGGTGGATTCTCCGTCCACGCGGCGTCGATCGGACACTACGACAGCCCACTAATTGAGTACGCGGTCGTGCCTGTGATGTTCGCCGGCAGTATTGCGTTCCCCATCCACTATCTGATCTACAAAGGCGAGGTACGGAACTTCTACGCTGACCTACAGACGCGGTGGGTGTTCATCTGGTTTACGGCCGGCTCACTGGCGCTGATAGGACTCCTGTATGCGAATGGCCAATACAACACATTCGAAGAAACAGTCAGACTCGGTCTGTTCCAGTTCGTGTCCGCGGTCTCGAATACTGGGTTCGGTACTGCGACGATCGGTGAGGGGACGGAACAGGTCTGGAGTGCCGGCGCGACACTGTTGATGTGTCTCGGAATGCTCACCGGTGGCGCAGCTGGGTCAACGACAAGTGGCCTCAAACTCGTCCGAGTGATCACACTAGTCAAGGGGACAGCCTGGCAGATTCGAGACGTATTCAGGCCATCGACTGCGGTTCAGTATCTCCAAATCGGTGAGCGACGACTCGACGAAGACCAGGCGCAACGTGAGTACACGGAAGCAACTGTCGTGTTCATCCTCTGGATTGCGTTCTTGGCGATCGGTGTTGCCGTCTTACTCCGCGTTCTCTCACCGGCTCATCCCCTTGAGTACGTCATCTTCGATGTTATGAGCGCACAGAGTAACGTGGGGCTGGACTCCGGGATTACCGGTCCGACGATGCCGGATACGGCCAAAGCAATGTTGATTATCAACATGTGGGTCGGACGACTTGAAATCATCCCGGTTGCAGTACTGCTTGGTTCGATCTTCCAGCGACTCAATCTATATCGGTAGATGGAATCTAAGCAGTTTTGACTCGTCTGTCCCTATTTCAGGAACTCTACGACATTACGATTTGAATTGAATCGGTTGGCGACGTTATCACTCATTCCGATACACGATCTGTGAGGGGGCTTCGTACCCACAGTCGGGGCAATCGAACCACCGCTGGACCTTCCTCCCGTCTGCTGCCTTCTCGCCGAGGCGAACGTCGTCGTTCGGACACTCCGGACAGCTGAGGTCCGGAGACGGCCGCTCCCGGAGCTCGTCACGGAAAGACGTCGCATCCTTCGTCCCGTATCCCTGCGACCAGACCGGGTAGCCGTCGACGAGGATTGCCCCACGCCATTTGTACCGGTAGGAATCCGGCGCTCGATGCAGGACGGCTCGCGCACCGGTCTCTGTGTTCCGATACGCGAGTGTCGGCGAGCGGCTCTCGCGTCGCCAGTTGGTGATGTGAGGCATTATTCAGAAGTGGACGTCAGCGGGTACGATCCAGAGCTCTTCACTCTCCTCGAGGAGTCGATCCAGCTGTCCACGGTGGCGAATGCCGGTTCCGTGTTCGGTGTACAGGAAGATCGTCGGGCCGTCGTACGCACCGACCTTGTGGAAGGCATGCCGGGCGAGGTCCTCGTCGCGCATGATCTCCTCGTCTGAGAGCTCGTCGATGGCCTCTTTCACCCGGTCGAGATTCCGCTCGAATTCCTCCTTCGTCGCCTCCCAGCCACGCTCGAGGAGATCCTGGCCGTCGTCAGAGTCGACGGGGGCTGCAGTC
The DNA here is from genome assembly GCF_042678005.1 of Halolamina salina. Lineage (GTDB taxonomy): Archaea > Halobacteriota > Halobacteria > Halobacteriales > Haloferacaceae > Halolamina > Halolamina salina. Next base: position 10,492 of record NZ_JBHUDH010000257.1, read on the forward strand.
GGCAACTCTCCCCAGCGCGCCTTCCCCGCAACGGACGTGTCCTCCTCGTCAAAGGTCACGTAGTAATCGAAGACGGCGCCGGCGTGTGGGTCCGCGCCGACCAGTCGGTCGAACACCGTCTTTCCGGTGGCCAGCGCGTCGTCGTGCGTCGATGCCTCTACCAGTGCGTAAATCACCATATGCATCTCGAACACCTCGAAACGCCGACGCACCGGGAATCGTTGCTCGCTCCAGCTGCGCCGGCACCCATCGCCGGCGCTCGAAAAACTCTCCTCGTGACGGCGGATTCTCAGGATTCGTCCGCTCGTTCGACAGTGATGGTCAGGTCGCCCGATTCGTAGTCGGCCTCGAAGTCGACCGCGAACGCATCCGCCTCGTAGGCGGCGTGGTAGGCGCGGTGGCGTTCGAGCGAGCCAGTCGCCTTGAAGTGGAAGAATGCGGCCGCCGTGTAGGGCTTGCTCTGTGTTTCGACCTGCGACTCGACGGATGCGGGGAGCGCGATCTGGGGCGTCTCCGTGTCGATACTCGCAGCGAACTCTTTCGCTTCATCGACGGTTGCTTGCGAATGTGCCGGTGTCTCGCCGGTGAGCACGTTCACCGGAGTTTCCGTCTCGTCGGTGAACAGGACATCTTCGAAGGTGTGTGTTCCGAGGATCGCTTCGGGATCCAACTCGCAGTCGTGAAACGGGTCGTCCTCTGAGGTCATCGAATCACGAGCCTACGGCGGGGCTCACCCATTCTGACCCCTGAAAAACAGGATCTGCCACGAAGCAGATCGAACTAGGAGTGGTTCAGGCTCGCCTTCTCGAAGGGTGACTCTCCGGTCGGAATGAGCAGCTCCTGTCGGTCTCCGACTCGCTCGGCCAGCTTCCGTTTCAGGTACTGTCTCGCCGTCGACGGCGTGAAGACGCCCTTGTCGAGCATATCGCCGACGACGTCTTTGAGGGCCGCGAACTGTCCCTGGAGGTGGCCGTCGCCGACCGACTCGCCGTCGTACCAGCGCACCGTCGCGAGCGCTCCGTTCCCGACTGTTTCTCCCTGCTCGACCGTCTCAGAGTCGTACTGGAGGCCGAACCACAGCGTCCGATAGGCGGTCACCTCGAACGTCGTCGACACCACGAAGAACGCCTCGTGGTGGAGGTAGTCGAGATGGTCAGCGACGATCTCGTCGAGGGTGAGCCCGGTGGCGCGGGGCTTCGGTTCGACGACCGTCGACGGTCGATCCTCGCCGGTGAGGTAGCCGTCGACCGCATCTGCCTCGAGGCCATCGGCCAGTTCCGCCAGCAGCTGTTTCGCCCACTTGGAGTCGGTGTCGTCGCCACCGAACGGCGACTCAGCCGAGATTCGGCGCTTGAGCTTCAGGTTCGCTGCGCCCCAATGGCTGTAGTGGAGCGTGTACTGTTCGTCTGTGCGTTCGTACGCAACGAGTGCGCGGTGGCCCATCGAGCAATCACCTCACGGGGCGACCGCGACTGGATCGCCCCGCACCCCTCTCGGGGGACGAACAACGCTACTCGTCGATCGGGTCAGGGGAACTGAGGTCCGCGTGGAGGACTTCGCCATCGCGAACGACGTACCGCTTGGCCAGGACTGGGAAGCGGCACTTGGTGAACCCCGCTGTTTGGATATCGAGTTCCTCGTCAGCTTCGAGGTGGTCGGCGAGTTCTCGCAGGAATGCGTGAGTCACGATCCCGCCCTCGTAGTCCGGCAGGCCGTTCTCCCGCGCCTCGTACACCTCGAAGTCGTCGTACCCCCAGATGGTGAGCTCTCCGTCTTCGGTCACCTCCCAGTCGAGCGTCCCGAAGCAGTAGCTCTCAAAGAGCTCGCGGACTGCCTGCGGATCCGATACGATCGCGCCAGTCGACGTCGTCGCAGCTTGCAGTGTCGCCATGTCTGGACTTCACGGGGTCGCCCCCGCACCCCTACCGGGGGCGATAAACCGACGTGAGAGGTGCCTCCCGAGGCGTGGCCGACGACGCCAGTTAGGAGTCTGCGTGGGCGTCCGCCCCGGCTCCGTCGCCCGGCCGCGTGAGAAGGCTCACCTCTTCCAGGAGGTCTCTCGCGGTCTCAACTCGCTCTCGATCCGCGTCGTCCAATCGGTCGACGTCGAGTCGGTTGAGATTGCTGAGTATACGATGCATCCGGTAGCCCTGTTTGAACTCTTGCTCCATCGGAAGCGCCTCACCGCTCGCCGGCGCGGAAAGACCCACCATCGAGACTGGCGTCGGGCTTGCAGAAGATTACGGCCTTAACCAACGAACCTCGACGCTACTCGCAGGGTGTTGGTTAATCGCCGCCGAGCACTGGGGCTACTCGAGACTGGGTCCGTAGCGAGCCGAGCCACACACCCGGCACTCCCAGATCGGTTGCCCCGTCCACGCCTCATCCGGGTCCGACTCGTGGGTCTTGAACCGATGGTCGGTCGCCCGTCCACAGGTTTGACACTCGAGTTCCTGCGTCGTCGGTACCGACGACGCCTGGCGATCAGCCCCAGCTTCGCCAGTAGATTCGGTCAGCGCCATCGCTGGAACCAGCCACACCACGTCGTCAGCGTCGTCGAGGACCGCGTCGAGACGCGACGCGTCGCGGATGCCGTCCCCACGCTGATCGTAGAGCCGCGTCGTGGCCTGCTCCTGACGCTCCGACGCTTCCTGCCCGTGCCACCCAGCCCGGTCACGGACGGCACTGAGAAGCCGTTCTCCCTCCTCTGACGACACCTGTATCGCATCGGGGAGTGAGGGCCATTGCTCGGCCAGCTGGCGCGCCGGCGCCTCGTCGAGGTCGTAGATGAGCGTGTAGTCGTCGACGGCCGGCTCCACCTCGTTGGCGGAGAGAAGGTTCGCCGCGGCGCCGCCCTTCGCGACGGCGCCGTAGAACGTGGTCGACTCGACGACCAGGTGGACGATGCCGAGGCACGTCATCGACGCTGTCTCGTTCGTGCTAGTGGCGTCACTCCCGAGATGGTTAGTGAGACAGAACCGGCATTTCGTCTGGCCGTCTGGGACTGACGCCCCACACGACTTGCACTCGCCATCGGCGGCCGTCGGCGCATCAGGATAGCCACCAGCGCTCGTCGCGACGCGTTGCCGCCGGGGGGCACCCTCACAGCCGTCGTCCAGCCTCGTGTCCGGAATGTGGGACGCCTCGCCGGTTGGCCGCAGTTCCTCAAAGTCGGAGTAACGACCGTTCATAGAGTAGTCTACAGAGAACATGGCTCGTCTTCGTGTTTAAATCGTAGCGTGGATAGAACGATGTGCAGTACAGACGGAGAGACAGTGGACTGCGTCAGGCGACCTGTTCCTCCAACGTATCCCGGTGTGCCCGGACAGTCGCCTTCGAGGCGTTCGCCACGTCCGCGGCCTCGGATTGCGTCAACCATCGGCCCTCCTCGCGACCGGCCTTGTAGAGGCAGGCCGCGGCGAACCCGGCCGGATGGACGCCCGTTGTGACGCCGCTCTCTTCGGCCTGCTCTGCGAGGGTTCGGGCCCGCTGTCGGATCTCGTCCGGACACTCGAGGTCCGAGGCGAGTCGCGGCACGAACATGCTGGGAGAGACGGGCTCAGCGGGGAGGCCCAGCTCTTCGTTCAGCGTTTTGTACGCGTTCGTGACTCGCGATTCCGCGACGCGGGCCATCTCGCTGACGTCGTCCACTAACCGCGAGAGGCCGTTACACCGGCAGGCCCCGTAGACGCTGGCCGCGGCGATGGCCTCGATGGATCTGCCACGAAGCAGATCCTCGTTCTGGGCGCTCCGGAAGAGCTGACACGCCTGGTCGCGGACCGAATCGGAGAGTTCGAGGGCACTCGCCAACCGACGCACCTCGCCCAACCCGTGTGCGAGATTCCGTTCCGCTTTCGACCGCCAGCGCCCACGGGTCTGCTCACGGCGCATCCGCGCGAGTCGCCGTCGCTTCTGCCCAGAGATCTCGTTCCCCTTCGCGTCGGTGCCGCGACCGATTTCCGTCGACAGGCCGCGATCGTGGCGGGCCGCAGTGAGGGGAGCACCCGTTCGCTCGCGCTCTTCGTCGTCGTACGCCCGCCACTCCGGCCCGTGATCGATACGCTGTTCGTCGATGACCAGGCCACAGTCCTCGCAGACCGTTTCGACCGCGTTCGTGGTGACTCGGCCGTCGCACTCGGGACACTGGTTCGCACTCGATTCTGTTCGGACGTCTTCGTCGAATCCGCTCTCGTAGATGTCTCTGGTTGCCATTTTAACTCACCTCTGTCTGGGACACCTCCTTCTGAGGGCCCCATCCATCAGGGCCAAAACAAACTACAAGTTGTGTTGTGGTGGGGTTATAAGTAATTCCAAACAAGAGGTTGGGTATGGCTCAGGAACGGCGTGTTCATCGAGGGCAAATTCAGCAGGTTGCTGCCGAGACCTCTGTGTCAACGTCGCGGCTTACGGAACTCTTGGAACGGATCGCCGACGTGACCGTTATCGATGATTACCTCGGGAAGGCGTGGCGCGATTCTTCATCGACGGTCGAGCTAGCATTCCAGAATCCACCGAGTGACTTCGTCTTCGCTATACCTGATTCTGAGTGGTCAACCATTTTCGAATCGATCGATGTGGAGGAGGACGAGGCGACTGCAGCGAAAGAGTGGCATTCCATCCGCGCACATGACCTTCTCACGTCCAGCGGGCGCTCTCATGAATTGGAGGAGGGTCACTCATATCTCGTCGTACCGATTCAAGATATCGAGGTCTGGCGACGTTCAAGACTCGTCCTATCCTGGTGGTTCCAAGAGCTGGCAGAGGATGGCCTCACCCCACCTGAAATCCTCGACTATTGGATGACCGAAGAGCTAGGGAACGCCCCGAAAGAATGGGCATCCCAACGTGATGTCCACCCTGAAGCGGTGCGAAAGAATGTCCGACAGGCCAGGGAGAAACTCATCGAGTAACGCTTACTCTGATTCTTGCCTGAATTCCTCAGAGTACTCATTTCGGCGCGTTGCAGAGTCGGTCTTGAATCCTCGCGGTTTAATGATGGGCAGCTCTGGGTCGTAGGGGGACGCAACCCCGTAGGTGTCGTCTTCAGGCTCGTTCTGATACGTCTCTCGGAGATCGGCTCGATACCGGTCGTCCGAATAATAGAGGCAGAGGACTGCATCCGGTTTCCTGTTCGGAATCGTTGGGACCTTCGCAGAGTCGAACGGGCGAGACTGAAATTGCTCGACGATGATGTCCTCGAGGACGCCCGTGTCATCTGGTGTGAAGAACAGATATTTTCCGTGGTCAGTCGTTTCAGCCAACGATCGTGGCCGGTCATCTGTCCGCTCCTGGATGCTGTCGGTCGTATGGTACCAGACCCACTGACGGGAGGTTGATCGACTGATTCCATCTGGTAGTTCAGATGCAGGCTGGAGTGAATCCGGCCGTACCGAGTCCCTTGCTTCGATGACGCCCTCGACGTACTCAAGAGCCTGCTGCCGGTAGCTCTCCGTTGGTTCTTCCGGGACTGCGGCTAGCTCTTCTTCGTGGTCGTAGTCCGGCAACTTGGTGACTGTCGGATGCGGGTTCTTCGGCGGCTTCACCCGTTCGAACCACTCCGATGTACTGTCTTCCCGGAGCAATCTGGCGAGCTCTCGAAGTTCCGGATCAGAGACCCGACCCACAGGGGCTATTCCAGTGGGGGCTGTTGGCCAGGAGACGTCTGTCTGATTCATACTTTCGTTATCAAGTCTACCCCGTCAAAAGTATTCACGACCGGGAACACTGACAGCTGAACTCAGACACTTCACTTCGATTTAAATATCCAGACTTGGACAACCCGCTATGTCATCTAGTGGTACCAGACGACTTGCCCTCGATATCGAGACGATCAGCCCGCACCTCACGCCTGATGACGATCCTGACTGGGAGGATCCGGAGGATTTCCAGCTCGCGGCAATCGGATTCGCGTATGACGGTCCCGAAGCAGGCGGCCGCTTACCCCGAACGCAGATTCTCACTCGGCGCGCTCCAGGACTTGCGTCCGAACTGGATCTACTACGACGGATCAATGCTGAGCTGTGGGCCTACCAACCGGACGAGATCGTAACGTATGCGGGCGATTTCTTCGACCTGCCGATGCTGAAAAAGCGACCCGTCTATGCTGCTGACGGCCCTGCCGGTGACGGGCTTGCTGGCGATCTGAAGACTATCATCGAAAGTGCCGAATCTGTGGATTTGGGGGACTTCGCAGCTGAGGCCTACGGGTATGGAACTGGACTCGACGACCTCATCCAGCATCAGGAGGTCGGGCTCCGACGGACGTTCTTCGACGACTACACTCATGAATTAGATCTCCAGAGGATTCGCCCGACTGATGCAGACACCGACTACGTCGATAGCGGCGACATCCCTGGAATCATGGAAACGTGGCTCCACGCTCGTTCGGACAGCCACGACGATATTGGTGCATGTAATCTCGAGCATACGGAGCGAATGCTCTCGGACTACATCTTGGGCGATATCGAACACCTCATCACGCTCTCGCACAGGATACCCTTCAGCGAGTAAAGTCGTGGCTGCGCGCGCAGCGAAGCGAGCACGGAGCGGAGGGTGGGGCGGCGGGGCTTGGGCTGGTCTGGCAGTAGTAAATCACCAGGTCACCGCTCACCTTTTCGCCATTCAATCAGAAACTCGTCCGAATGGCCGGCGGTTGCGAGACTCATCTCGTATCGAGCCGTAGCGGTGATGCCCGCTCCCAGAGATGATGGTGCTCGGCACACACCGTAACGAGGTTATCCAGCCGGTTGGCCCGCTCGAAATCCACCTCACTCTCGTCGTCGCCGAAGGCGCTTAGCGGTCGGATATGATGTACGTGGAGTCCTCTCGTGAATGTCTCGCGATGCGCCTCCTCCGTCCACTCACAGCTCGGCGTTTGACAGGTGTAGTCGTCGCGTTCAAGCGCTTTTTGTCGTTGCTCGTCCCAGTTGTCCCCGTACTCGCGCCATTCGTGGACTGGTTGTTCTTTCCAGTTGTGATGGTCTTGGCCGGCTGGACGGCCAACCGGTTCGTAGCCGGCAGCTCGGATCGCAGCTTGCCAGCCCTCCCAGCGAGTAAAGTAGGGTCGATGCGAGAACTCCCCGAGGTCTTTCATTTCCTGCGCTGTTGGGACCTTTCCTAATTCGTCGGCAAGCCGATGGATCTCTTCGAGTAATTCCGCATCCGAGATCCGATGCCGATGGTTGGGGTCGTAGCCTGCTGCTTCTAGCGCTTCGTTCCAGCTCCCAAAGCGATTCTGTGCGATTGTGACCGTGAACTCGCCCTCCGAGCGCATGTCGGCCGCCGTTGGCGGTGTCTCGTCCTCCGTTGCGAGCCGTCTGATTTCGTCGATGAGTGCGTCTTTGGATACCCGGTGTTGCTTCACCGGTTCGTATCCGGCTTTCTGGAGTGCCTCTGCCCAGCTGCCGAATCGATTTTTGTACGTTCCAGCCGAATACGCTCCCGACGTATCCATCTCTGTGGTCGTTGGCGAACGGCCTAGCTCGTCTACAAGCCGGTCGAGCTCGGCCAGTAACTTCGTATCAGAGATCCGGCGGCTGTGGCTACTGTTGTGGCCGCCCAGCGCGTCCCTAGTGTCGAAGGACTTTCCACAAACACCGCAGGTTAGATCTCCTTCACCCGTCATCTGTCTACTCCGGAGCGATTGTGCGCCCGCACCCTTCTGGGGGCTCGATAAACTCGCCCAAGTCGCACACTCCTTCCCTCGGTTTGCCGGATAAATGTTGGATAGGTGAGCGAGGTCGTGGCTGCGCGCGCAGCGACGTAGGAGCGAGCACGGAGCGGAGGGTGGGGCGGTGGGGTCTGGGTTGGTCCGGCACACAGCAAAAAAGAGGGTTGCCTCGACTGGCTATTCTTCCCACCACCGACCGCGCTCCGGGAACTCGATTCGCGACCACCCGGTCAGCGCGATTGAGCACCGGCCTTCGTACCAGTTCTTGGCTGCTGCCCGAAACCGGACCGTTTCGCCTTCCCGCACCACTGTCTGCTGCGATTTCTCCCAGCAGGTGAACTTGATTTTCCCGCTATCATCCGCTATCAGCCCGACTTGCTGGATGCTTGAGGAGGAAGGCTCCCAGAGCGTCTCGATGGTTCCTTCGACCGTCACCTCACCGACCGGGACGTCCGGCACGTCCGCGATGGGCACGATCGCCCCCGGCGCCGCCTTCAGTTCCTCGAAGGTCTCCAAGACCGCCTTCGTGACGTCCCGCCCGCGCTGCACCTTCTCGGCCAGTTGCTTCGCGACGACCGCTCTCGACCAGCCGCCCGTCACCTCGTCGCTGATCCGCATCGCCTGCTCGTTGACCTCCGCGAGTTCGTCTTGCGTCAGTTTCTCTCGGGGATCCGTGCGCTCCGCCGGCGCCGGCTCGTCACGGCCACACTGCTCGCTGACGACCTCCCGCGTGCGCTGCTCGCGACCCTCCTGCGTTCCCAGCTCGGCCTGGGCACTGATGCGCTCCAGTTCGGCTTCCCGCGCCCGAATGCGCTCCTCCTGTTCGAGGGTGACACCGTGAATCCGTTCTTCGCTCGTGTCCGCGATCCCGTCCGGGTGGTTCGCATCCACCTTCGCCTGCGTCTCCTGCTCGACCGCCGCCTCGAACTCCGGCGTCTCGTCGACGACCGGGAAGCCGTCTTCATCGACCGCCTGACCGCCCGCTTTCTCGAATGCCTGTTCATCGACCGAAACGACCTTTCCGCTAGCGTTGTTACTAGACATTGGAATCACTCACAAGGTGATTTCCGACGAAGGCGCTCACGCGCCGACACCGCGATGCTCCAACATCGCGGTTTTCCGACGACAACGACCGACAGAACCATCTGCGCGCTCTCGCTCGCGCCTTCGCGAGCGCCCTACCGGGCGCGAGCGAGAGCGCGCCTGCATGAGGTGGCTCCAACCAGCACCGCGCGCCGACCCGCCCGGAGCGAGCGGCCAGCGGAGTAAGCGTGGGGGGTGAG
>NZ_JBHUDH010000258.1:0-19465 GCF_042678005.1 Halolamina salina
GCGCCGACGCCGGCGAGGAACGCTCGCCGACCCATCGGCGTGTCCGAGATCGCCGGGAACGCGAAGGTGACACTCCCCGGGTGCGCGAAGTGTGCGGCCCCCAAGAACGCGTCTCGGTAGGTCGTAGTCGATGCTGTCTCGTCAGTAGTGTCTTCGGTCATGAACTCAGAATGGACGTTTCCGCCGTCCTCGGCGCGGTTGTCGTGCGTTTCTCGGAGTCCGTCGACGTAGGCGCGGAACCTCTCGCTGAGGTCGATCCCCGTCGGCGACCAGCTCGGCGTCACGCTGCGGCCCCCGCTGGGTCAGCGCTGTCGTCGACGCCGGCGCCGCGCCGAACTCGGTACTCGACCGCGAGGATCGCGAGGATCGAGACGATCACGGCGACGCCGACGCTCGCGACTAGCGCGAGATCGAGCGTCCAGTACGGCCCGAAAAACCCGTAGTCGTAGTAGGTCGTTCCCCAGCCCGCGCCGTCCGGGTTCTGATAGACGCTACCGTTCGGTTCCTCGTAGAACTCCCCACCCGCCAGCGCGATTTGGAACAGCACCGACTGGGCGATCAACGGCAGCCCCGCCGCCGCTACCAACTGGCGCGCCGACGCTCGAGGTCGGAGTCGATCCCGGATCATGCCAGCCCCACGATGAACTCGGCGCCGTAGTACGCGATCACGAGCATCGAGATCGAGAGCAGCATCGCGACCACGATGATCAGCGAACGGGCGAACTGCCAGAGGAGTCGGTTGAACTCCTCCATCGCGTCCGCTGCTGATCCGAGCCGCTCTCCTGCCTCGAGATCGACCCCACCCTCCGGCTCTGGGAGATCCTGCTCGCTCTGTGTTGCCGGGAGGTCGCCCTCACTCATACTGGATCAGGTCCTCGTCGACGCCGACCTCTTGCAGCGCGTCGGTGAGCGCCTCCGAGGTCTCCTCTGACACCCCTCGGATCACGACGCCGGGCTCTCCGGCGTCGGGCTCGCGCGCTCCGCATCGCGGGCAGAAGATCGAGTCGTCAGGAATCTCGATCCCGCAGGCTGAGCAGGTCGTCGAGGACGGCGCGATCCGGTCCGCGATCCGCTTCCGGACCGTCCTCACCATCGCCGCCTCCGGCGCTCCCAGCGCTGTGGGTCGTGCCTTTTCTCCGCCGTGTCGGGCTCTGTCTCAGAGCCCCGAGTGTCGTCGTCCATACTTGTCGTCGGCCGAGCCGCTCGGCCGATACTCGCGAATGGCAACGACAGCGCCTAAATCGCAGAAAATTGGGGGGAATCTAATAGACTTTATGAGAATCTGTTCGGTTCTCCCGTTTTATGATAGACCACGAGAGTCGAGACGTATGGGCATCGAGGAACGATTCGCGGACTGCCGGACCGCACAGGAAACCAAGGGCAGCGTGACGGTCACGATCCCCAGTCCGCTCGCCGAGGAGTGGGAGATCGAGCAGGGAGACCAGATACCGTTCTACGCGGAGGAGGGCGACGACACGGCCGAGATTCGCCGTCCCGGGAAGCGCGACGACTGAGTTCTAGAGAATATTCTCATAGAAGACACTGAAAGCAGCTATCCCAGAAGCAACTGTGATGCACATAAGGGCCGCAATAAGCCCGAAAAACACAATATAAACCCTGAGCGGTGAGCCACCAAACCCGGACGCGAACGGCGTTATCGAGAATATTGCAGCGAGGCCCATGAAGGATACTGAACCTAACACCAGAACAATCCCCAAATTGAGTGATTCTATTTCGAACAGTTCCCTCAGATTGGAGAACGCTACGAGAAGTAGAGCAAGCGCAGGCAGTGATAGAGCGATGAGACGGAGTAGATCGCCGTATGATGCCGGGTCGGCCATGTCAAACGGTCGGAGATGGTATTGTTTAGGCTTTACCCTGAGAGGCCGAAAACGATCGAACCCACGCCTGTACTACGCGAACCCCGCCTCCTCGAACGCCTCGTTCACGACGCTCGGCGTCGGCGCGTTCAGGTAGGGCTCGATCGCTTGGAACGAGTCCCAGCCGCCCACCTGCATGACCACGCGAGGGTTCATCTGTCGATCGACGAGGAGCCGCTGCGCGAAGCGCCGGCGGAGATCGTGGCTCGAGACGTAGCGGAAGTCGCCGTCGCCGGTGGCCTCGGCCGCGCGCTCGGCCGTGCGTTTGACCACCGCCCGGACGCCCCGCTCGGAGAGATCGACGAGCTGCTCGTGGCGGCCGATGTCCTCGGCGGTCTGGTAGCGGTGGATGTCGCCCTCCACGTCGCGCGGGAGGTAGGCGTCCCGGGGCTTCCCACCGCCGCCGGTCGTGTCCTTCCCCTCCGGAACGCGGAGCCGGAAGTGGTCGCCGTCCTCGGTCCGCTTGACGTGCTTCGGGCAGATTTGGGGAATCTCGAACGCCCGGAGGCCGACGTAGCCGCCGAGTTGAACGATCAGGTCGTCGCGATGGCTCGAGGCCGCGCGGCGGAGCTCCTCCAGCTCGTCGTCGGTGAGCCAGCACTTGTACTGATCCGGCTTGTTGGTGGCCTCCAATCGCATAGAGCCTTGTAGAAGAAGATCGCACATAATGGGTGAGAACCGACCGGGTTTCGGCCGTGATCGGGGCGGGTTTGCGGGGGGTCGCTTCCGACTTGTGCAAGAAGTAGGTTGAGTCAGTCCGATAGACTGTCCCCACTAATTTCGTTGACCGTTGAACTAACCGTGATTTTTATGATCGGGACGAGCCCAATTGCCCAATATCAATGAGGGCTGGCGAATTTTTCAGGGAGAAGTTCGGGGTCCTCTTTTGGCGTAGTTCAGAACGCCGAGAAGACCTATCTAAATCGAAAGCCCTCGAAATCACCGAGTCTGATCTAAGCAGGTGCCAAAAAGAGACGAGGTACCTACGGGCGGAAATCGACTGTAGCGACGACGAGATGGTCGAGAAACGCGTCCACTCTCTAAGAAACCAGATCCAGAGCATAGACGACACGCTCGAGTCTATCGAAAAGGAATACTAACAGAGGATATATTACGGAAGAAGGTATTCCATCAGACAACATCTTCTTCCATGAGTCAGCTTCCTTCGTTTATCGATCGTCAGGAAGAGCTACGGACTGTATTTGACGGAATCGAATCTTCTAGTGGGTCTTTCTACTCCATAGTCGGGCCTAGTGGTCACGGGAAAACACGCTTTCTCGAAGAAATCAGACAGCAGTACGCGGATGAAGACGACGTCTTCGTCCTCGATTTCCAGTTCAACAGCGGGCTAACTAGTATCAAACAGTTCGGGGCAGAATTCCAAGAACGGTGGAAAGAAGAAGTTCCGTCGGGAAAGACGAAGAGGGCCAAACAGGCCCTTCACCGGGTAATTCGTTCTAAGTACACGGACCCCGCCATCGACCTACTCTCTGCCGGAGGCGGCGCAGTCGTACCCGGACTTAGCACTCTCTCAGTGGGTAAGCACCTCCTCCCCGAAGAAGATTCAGACTCTAACGTCCCACTGTACGGAGAAATCTTGACCGACTTCCTCGGGGAATTCTCTAACCTAAACCCCGACTGCACGCTCTTGGTCCTCCTAGATCACTACGATCGAGTCGAAGCTAGGCAAGAGGAGTTCGACCGCCTCTTCAAAAGTCTCTCAAGAGACCTTCCGGAGAACGTCGTCTTCTGTGTTGGCTCTCAACGAAGATTGGCTACAGAGCACGACATCCCGATCACTACAGTCGAACTAGGTGAATTCGACACGGAGGAAACTGAAGCGTACCTATCGGAAGCAGGACTCGACCCATCGGAGGAAGAAATCTCAGAAGTCGTAGAAGTCACCAAAGGTAATCCTTACTACCTGAATCGGTTTGCCTCGATAGCTGTCGAAAGTAGCGTCGAGTCCGCACTCAACGACCTCCCAGAGTCTCAGATTCACAGCTACCTCGAGAGTGAATTCCTGAACGAACTCGCCGAGGACCAAGAACGATTACTTCGAAACATCTGTGCTCTGTCGGAATTCCGTCGAGATATTGTCTCAAAACTTATTGGGGAGGATACAACGAAAACGAGGAGAGAACTACAGAGCCTCTACCGCGAATCGGTGCTCGAGAAGATCGGCCACCACTCGTATCCGGTCTACAAACCACACGATCTGCTGCACGATTATCTCAGGAACTCTATATCTGAAGAACGTCTCGCAGAACAACACAGGGAGTGTGCCACAATATACGCGAACGACGTGACTGAAAGCCCTCTAATCGACGTTCTGGAGGATTTTCTGTGGGACTTTGTTCTGGGAAGCAACCCTAATTCCGAGGCAGTCGAAGAGTTTGCACGTACCACGGGGGATCGGTTCGCTACCGGTGTAATGGTTGACTTACACCTTGACCAAGTACCAACCAAGGAGTCGAAAGAACAGCAACTGGTGAATTTACTCCAAGATCCAGCTGTAAACGAAGACGAAGCGGAAACTAGTCTATCGCTCTACTACAGTGGGCAGGAGGACGTAGACTGGTCAGATGTCACCGAACGAGCGAACGGCGACGATCAGAGTTCAAAGCCTGTCGAAGAAATTCTGGAGACCGAGACAGACAAACCGCCGGAGAAGACCCTAGTAACCGAAGTCGCGAGAGCCGTCACCCTCGCGGGATCGTTGGAGGACCACAACAAGGACGACAAGATCGAGAAGACGTTCGAAGAGATCACCGAGACGATTCGCAGACTAACGACCAACCAAGACATCCATCTCGTAGCGGGCCTCGGGTACCTCATCTCGAAACTCGCAGAAGCGATGTTTTATGACAGCATCGGCGAGACGAACAAGGAAGACACAGCCCGAAACGAGGCGAAACAGTTCATCCAAGACTTCTACGGGCTTAGCCAAGACGACTATATATTCTGTAAAAACCTGCTGAAGACCCTAGACTATCACCTCCAGAACCCCGATCTCGATATCTCTGTTGACCCCGAGTCGGACCTCGAACAGGCCATCGAAACCCGAGGAGTCTACGGAGGAGCACAATCCGGGTTCCGGAGCATGATCGTTGAGTTAGCCTCAGATCTGAACCAAGCCCGGCAAGACAACGATCCCCTCATCCAAGACAGGCAAACCCTGAAAGACGCCAGTCGTGAAGCGGCGATCTACTTCGCGAACGAGGATCACGACGTAATCGCCGCGGTGATTCGCGATCTTGGAAACCTCGTCGAGTACGCACTCAGCTCTGACGGCGTGGCGTCTAAGGACGACATTGATTACGCCTTTGAGGACACGGAGTTCGCCGACCAACTCGATCACGTCTTCTCGACCGTGGAGTGGCACAGCGAAGAGTAACTGGCTTTGCCCACCAGTGATCTCTGCACGAAGAGCCGTCGTCTCAGAGGCTATTGGTCGTTTGCTGGGTCTTCCGCTGATACTTTCCACTGCTTGCCACCCTCAAGGGCTGTCCGAATGCTCTCGGCATCAAATCCTCCGCGCCATTCGGAACCATTCGGAACTGCAGGGGTTCCACTTATGGAGTGTTCCGTTGTCTAATCTGAGTAGATGCTGAGAGACGGGACCGTCTTCGACGAAGACCACCTCCCACGGGAGATAGTTGGCCGAAACAGCCAGATGAACGAGGTCACCGACGCTCTCGCGCCGATCGAGGACGGCTTTCGCGCCGAGAACTGCTACCTCTTCGGGCCGAGCGGTGCCGGAAAAACCACGGTCGCCCGAGCTGCCGTACGGGAACTCCGGCGCGAGGTACTCGAGGTCCCAACGGCATACGTGAACTGCTGGAAGGAATCGACGCGTTCCGGCGTCTTGGAGCGTGCCGCGAAGGACCTTGCCAACGCGGCCGTGCCGAAGAATGCCCCAGCGCGGGATTTGGTCGATAAGCTGGAGTCGTCGCTCGACTCGCCGAGTGTGATCATTCTCGATGAAGTCGACCAGCTTCGCGATCCGGACACGCTGTACGATCTCCATTCGATCTACGGGCTCTCTTGGATTTGCATCGCGAACCGCGAGGTCGACCTCCTTGCCCGCCTTGAGGAGCGTGTCCGCTCGCGAGTCTCAGTTGGATATCGGGTTCAATTCGACAGATACACTGCCGACACAGTGACGGAGATTCTCGCCCGACGCGCCAGTCAGGGTCTCGATCCGGGGGCTGTCGAGCGCGAGACGCTGAAGGAGATCGCCGAGATGGCCGACGGCGACGCTCGTCGGGCCATCACGGCGCTGCGGGTTTCGGCACGCAAGGCAGCCGACGAGGGACTGTCGTCAATTCCACGTCGTCTCGTGCGCGAATCAGTTCTTGACGCCGAAGAGGAGGTGCGCCAGAAAGCGATCTCGAAGCTGAACGACCACCAGCGTGTCCTCTACGAGTGTCTTGAGGAGGCCGGTCCGCTGATCCAGAAAGAACTCTACGAGCACTACAAGCGAGAACACCCCGACCCGATCACGCTCCGAGCGCTTCGAGAGCGGCACCTTCCGAAGCTCGAGCACTACAACCTGATCACCACAGATAGCGAGGGAGGTGCGAAAACGTACCAGATCGTGGAGTAGCCTCCGGAACACCGTTCGGAACTACCGTCTCCGCGTCCCCGTTGGGCGGTTTTGGCCTATCCGGAACCGTTCGGAACCTCCCGAGAGACACTCTTGGAGCTGTTCCCGGTTGTTGGAGATATGCTACACCAGAGGAACGACTCCCCATCATTGACGATCCCTGAACTCCCGTCACTCGATTCAGGTATTACGCTGGTCGAAGCTGAGAACGACCCGCGTCTACCTCTTCAGACCCTGATGGTGGACCGCCTGTTACTCGAAAGTGGTCGCGCAGTCTGGGTCGGGACCGGGCGATATTGCACGACAGACACGCTCGCCGAGGTGTCTCCGGATAGACGGGTGCTCGAACGGGTCGACGTGGCTCGAGGATTCACTCCCTATCAGCACACCGCGCTCATCGGAAACCTCGAGGCGAATCTCGGCGAGAACACCGAGGTGGTCGTGTTACCGGACATCGACGCCCTGTATCGAGGGAGTGATCTCCAAGGTGATGACGGGCAGGAGATGTTGGTTCGTGCCCTTGCCAAGCTGGCCGGGGTAGCCCGTGAGTACGAAATTCCGGTTCTGTGCACCCGTTCGAAGGCGGACGGGTTCAGCGAGCCAGTCGAGACCGCGGCGACATCGACTCTCGCCGTTCAGGACACACCGATGGGGCCGCGGTTCGTCGGCGATGAGTTCGAGACGATGGTCTACGAGCTGGAGGATGGCTGGGTTCAGACGACGATCGCGTTCTGGCAGGAGGTTCTCCAAGCCCGCCAGCCGATCCACGAGACCGCCAACATCTCTTCAGGGGTGTTTGCTCGTGGGACGGTCTAACCCAACGTACCGCGACAGTCTCCGGCGTCTCGAGGAGCAGTGGGGTGACTTCCGCCGGGCGCTCCGGTATCGTGACCAGCAGCACTGGGACGACCTCTGGGAACAAGCCGCTGGACACGCCGACGCCGCAGGGTACCAGAACACGGAACGGAAGCTCGATCTGGTCCTGATGTCGATCGTGCTCGCACAGGAGCGTCGGATCGCTACGCTCGAGGAGGAACTAGAGGGTACAGAGTGACCTACTGTATCGATTTCCCCGACGAGGAAACCGCAGTCGAGTGGTCGCTTACTGAATCCGGAGCGGAGCGCGAGGAGGTGAGCTACCGGCCTCGGTTCTACGTCAACACTACCGACGGTTCGCTCAACGAGGTCGAATCGTCGATCGGCGCGCATCCCGAGGTGGCCGAGGTCGAGAGGGAAGAACATCGCCCCGGTTGGCGCCACGATGCGTGCGAAATGCTGGCCGTAGAGGTGATGAATCTGGACGTGATTCTGCGGTTAGCGTCGACGATTACGCAGTTAGGCCGACCGGGAGAGTATCGCTGCTACAACGTCGACCTCTCGCCGGAGTTCCGGTACTGCGTCGAGACCGGCACCGATCCGGCGCCGGCCCGGGAGCCGACGATGATGGAACTCGAAACGCCGCCGATAACGGAGTCAGGTGGCCTGAGGTCAGTGACAGTGACGGCCTCGAGTGGGGAGACGTACGTCCTCGAAGAGGATCCGTCGACGATCGCCCGTGACGTGGAGGCGCTGATCCAGGAGCACAATCCGGATGTCCTGCGAGTTTCCACGGCCCAGTTGATCCCCCAGTTGTTCAACGCCGTCGACGACAAGCCGCTCCAACTGGGTCGGGAGCCGGGGTACACACAGTTAGCGACGAAGAGTACGTACGAGAGCTACGGCCGGATCGGACACTCGCCGGCTCGATACAACGTTCCGGGCCGCGTGCTCGTCGACGCCTCGAACTCCTTCTTTCTGAAGGAGGCCAACCTCCACGGGATTCTCGACCTCGTAGAGCGTTCGCACAAGCCGCTACAGGAGGCGTCGTGGGCGAGCATCGGGAACATCCTCACCGCCATCCAGATCCGCGAGGCGCTGGATCGGGATGTGCTCGTCCCCTGGCGTGCGTGGCGGCCGGAGTTCTTCAAGAGCGCTGCCACGCTGGAGGAGGCCGATCGTGGAGGGTACACGTTCTCACCGGATGTCGGTGTTCACGAGAACGTCCACGAACTCGACTTCTCCAGCCTCTATCCGAACATCATGTGTACGCGGAACATCTCGCCGGAGACGGTCTGCTGTGACTGTCACCCCGAGCGTCAGGACGTGTCGGGATTGGGGTACTCGATCTGCCCGGAGCCGGGATATCTCCCCGACGTGCTCCAGCCCCTGATCGACGATCGGGACGAGATCAAGCGCCGGATTCGCGAGGAGGACGGCGACACCGAGGTGCTCGAAGGAGCATCGTCGGCGATCAAGTGGATCCTCGTCTCCTGCTTCGGGTATCAGGGGTTCTCGAACGCGAAGTTCGGCCGGATCGAGTGCCACGAGGCAATCAACGCGTTCGCTCGTGAGATCATCCTTGAGGCCAAGGCGACGTTCGAGCAGCACGGCTGGCGCGTCGTCCACGGGATCGTCGACTCGCTCTGGGTGACGCCGATGGACGATCGCGAGCAGACTGGCCTGGAGGCGGTCGCCGAAGAGATCAGCGAGGACGTGGAGATCCGGCTGGAGTACGAGGCCGCGTACGACTGGATCGCGTTCTGCCCGCGGCGCAACGACGACGCCGGCGCGCTGACGCGATACTTCGGGAAGCGAGCCGGAGAGCCCGTCGACGAGGCGTCGAGCTACAAGCGTCGCGGGATAGAGGCACGGCAGCGATCGACGCCGGAATTCGTCGAAACCGCGCAGTTGGAACTGATGCAGGAGTTCGGACGAACGCGCTCGCCCGAGGGGGTGTGCGAGCGGCTCCGAGAGTTTATCGAGGAACTCCGCACCGGCGACGTGGATCCGACTCGACTAGCGATCACGAACCGCGTCTCGAAGCGCGTGGAGGAGTACACACAGACGACGAAGAACGTCGCCGCACTGGAGCGCGCGTCCGATCTCGGCTTGGAGAAGAACCCCGGGCAGGACGTGGAGTATGTGGTCGTCGACGACGAGAAAGACGGTCGGGCTCGCGTTGCCCTCCTACACGAGGAGCCTGAACGGTACGACGCCGATTTCTACCGGGATGAGCTTTGTCGAGCGGCTGAGTCCGTGCTCGCACCGGGTGGTTTCCGACGCAGCGACATCGAAGAGCAGTTGGCTGAGCGGGTGAACGGCTCCGTGTCTATGTTTTGATTCTTGTCTCCCTACTGGTTTTGACCCAGTATCGGCCACGTATACTTTGGGAGGGTACAAAACCGAACTATTCAGTATTTCCACTTTCACCGTGCTCCAGCCAAGTTTATTCTTCAAACACAGGAATCATCGTCTAATGAGTTGGCAACACCACTTTGATCGAGCTAGAAGATCACCCGTTCCAATCGATATAGACAAGGAGGAGGTAGGTCCGATTCCTCCAAGATTTGAAGCTCAAGGGCCGGGCATCAAGGGCCTCTGGAGAGTCTACGAGTGCGAAGAAGGGTTGGATCAGATGCAGATCATCGAGTTACCATCGAAGTATCGTGTGTCTGTTTCTAACCCTGTGTCAGATGATAACCAGATATCTCAGCCCGTACCCCAGTCGTCAAACGGAGCTGAGTCTTCAAAAGGGAAAGTTCTCGCAGCACTTGCCCTAGGTGGTATTGGACTTGCTGCCCTTGGGAAGGTTTTCGGCGAATCACGTAGTAGTACAGCTCCGGATCCAGAGCAAGCCCACCGGGTCTTTATCAGCCACTCTTGGGCATATGAGGAGCACTTCGAGGAGGTCAAAGAACTCCTTGACGATGCAAACGGCTTCGAATACTTTGACCACAGCGTTTCCTCGGACGACCCACTTGATGCTCGGCTTCCCAATCACCTCCGGAAGAAAATCCGAGATCAAATGCGTTCGGCTTCTGTCGTACTCGTGCTATCCGGGATGTACGTCACGTACAGTGATTGGATCCAAGAAGAGATTGAGATGGCAAACGAGATGGAAAAGCCAATTATTGGTGTGATTCCTGCAGAGAATGACCGTGTCCCCGGAATTGTTCAGGATCACGCAGTCGAGCTTGTTGAAGCCGACGGGAAGGCGATCCTGAACGCGATCGACGAATATGCAACATGAACGACGATAGTGAATCCCCTGATTCCGATCAAACGGAATTGATTGACCAGTATACAGCCTATGTGAACACGACGCTGAACGTCAGCAACCGGCGTATGCGGAACAACCGATTTTACGTTCTGTTGCTCTCTGGGACTCTTGCTGTCCTTTCTGTACTTACGGATACCCAGATAATTGAGGAGGTAGGCCTACTGCTTGCCGGACTTCTCGGATTCGCTCTTTGTATCCTCTGGTATCTCAGTATCGTCTCTTACAAGCAGCTAAACAGCGGGAAGTACAAAGTAATCAACTCGATGGAGGATGATCTTCCGGCGGAGCCGTTCGCCGACGAATGGGAGATTCTCGACGAGGGTGATAATTGGAGAAACTACATCACCCATACTCGTGTTGAGCGGAAGATTCCGTTTGTCCTCGCTATTCCTTACCTCCTTATCTCTGTTTACGCACTTTCCCAGATTATTTGAGGTTTATTTCGATGCTATGACTTCGATTCCAGAAGCTTCGTGATGAGGACAAGACCTCCGCCTAGGAACCATGTTGCACCCCCGGAAGCAGCGAGGCCGGCGCCTATCACGATGAGTGCGGCATCGGTCAACTGGATCGATAGTGCGGAAGTTACTGGATCAGAGATGGCGACCATGACGATCAGCGCCCCGAGGAGCATGAACCCGACTCCGAGAAACCGGGTCACCTCGAAAAATTCACGCATCTCTTTGTTGAACCGGGCGAGCCGGTCCAATTCGGGCGGTATTGGGTTCTGAATCTCCGTCGGTGGGAGGCCCCAAACATCTGCTCCACCCACCTGCTGCTTTATTACTCGATCGTCCTCCTGAAGGGCGTTAAGATGCTCTCGAACAGCCGTATCACTCAGGTCGACAGCACCTGCTATATCCCCGGTTCCAAGTACTAGCTTGTCGCTCTCCCGGAGGACGTTCAGCAGTTCTTCTGGATGGGTTCCGTTCCCGTCGTGCGTCGAGAGGATTCCATTCTTGGTCATGCTCATTATCGGAACAGTGTCTGGACCGCGACTGCGGTGACGAGTACTACTCCCACTATCCCGGCGAACAGATACAGTACACCCATGAGAGTGAAGTTAAATAATTCACTCGTTGCTACTGATCCGAACACGAGCATCACGATGCCGCCGATGATGAGCGCGAAGGCGGCCTCGATCGCTTCTACAAACTCACTCATTGTGATCTATCCTCCATTTCTGGGGTTTTCTCTTCGAACATCGCATCTTCCACTAGTGTAGGTGGCATAATAGAGCCTATAGACAGTTTAGAACAGTTTATTCTATCACAGCGGGTTGGAGATCGCCAATCTATAGTTCGTGGTCGGAAACACGGGGTTCGTGTCTGGAAACCCGACGCAGGCGTTCGTTTTTCCGGATCACCCTTGATCCGAACACGGTCGGCCGTGGTATGCCACGGTGGGAGCCAACCGTTCAGACTCCAGTTCCAGAGAGGGTTGTCCGGAACTCGGCCCGGAACATCGATACCCGGCTGAGTACTGCGGTTCTCTCTATCCGGAACCGTCCGGAACCCGCCGGACGAGACTCTTGTCGGTAACGTGGCTGTGTCTAGATATGGCCACTAAGAGCCAGACCGAGAGCGGTCGCACAGCGGAGTTCGTAATCGACCCGACCGAACGCCTCGACGCCGAGTCCATCGACGACGAGACGCCGACGCACGTCCTCGTCCAGGTGAGCAGTAACGGACGCTCGCAGATGGCCATCGTCGCCGCCGGAGCTGCCGGCCGGTGGAGCTTCGACTTCCAGATTGACTCCTCCGGAATCGAGGTCGAGCGTGCCTTCGAGGAGGGAATCCGGACCAACGTCGAAGACCTGCCTGCGTGGATGGTTCCAGTCAAAGACGCGGTCGCCGGTCTAGTCCTGTCGGGGCAGTAGCGGTCAGTAAATGCCCCACGCAATGAATGCAACGAGCCCGATGCCGAGGAGCAGAACGAACAGCGGCGTCCAGATGATCAGCTTGTGGAGGGTCTCGTCGCGCATTAGTCTTCCATCTCTTCGATCCCGATTTCGTCGTCAAGCCATTGCTCTCCCTTCCCGCTCAATTGGTAGTACCCCGACTCGGCTTTCTCGACGAGATCGTGGTCTTCCAACTTGGACAGTCTCAGCTGCACTGTCGAGTACCCAATATCGTGCCCGTGCCGATTCAGATTCGCCCAGAGTGCCTTCGGAGGAAGCTCTAGATCGTGCTCATGGAGAAACTCCAGCACGACCGTATCGTTCAGAGACATCCACTCTGGCCGGGGGCGCATTCGAACCCACGGTACGACTGCTGGGGCTTATTTCCAGCCGTTCAAGAAGTTTGGTAGGTTATATACACTCTCGAAATAGGTCTTTTAGCCTAACAGTTAAGGTCCTCCATGCCGATGCACGTTGTAACGAAGGTCTCTCGCGGACCCGTCGGTCGCCGATGGGTCCATGCTCGAAAACTGAAGCGGACCCCGTGCTGGTGACACGGGTCCGCGCGGGCCTTCGTGAGACAGGCACGAAAGCCATGTACGACGACGCCGCGCCGGGGCTTGAAACCTCGGTCCTGACCGTCCCGCCGCCTTCTGAGCCGCGCGTTCAGAATGGTGTGTCTCGACCCAGTGCTCTCCTCCCTACCAAAGTCGGGAGCACTGGGCCGAGCACCACGGCCTCGCACAGCCAGAGCATCACCCTCGGAGAGGGTTATCTCCGGACTTCACGAGACCATGAGTTCCAACGCTTCTGACGACGAAAAACGTACCGACAGCGAACAGTCTAGCAACAGTATCATTGACGGCGGGACACGGATGTCGCGCGACCGCTTCGAGTGCTTCGAGTGCGGTTTCGCGGCGGAAGACCGGGAGGGGTTCGATACGCACGGCCTCGCGATGGCCTGCCCGAAGTGCAAGTCGCTCCGCGTCGAACACGTCTTCACTGACGACGACGATCTCATCGCCGACGGCGGCGTCTCGTGGTACGACCTCACCGCGTTCAGGCGCGACTGCCTGCTGACGCTCGCGCGGATGGAGAACGACGACGCGCGGATGCACGGGCTCGGGATGAAGGAGCGCCTCGGGGCCCGGTACGGTGACGAGATCAATCACGGGCAGATCTACCCGAACCTCGACGCGCTCGTCGACGCCGGACTCGTCGAGAAGAGTGCGCTCGACCGGCGGACGAACAGCTACACGCTGACCGACGCCGGCTGGCGGATGCTCCGCGAGCAACGGGA
The DNA here is from genome assembly GCF_042678005.1 of Halolamina salina. Taxonomy (GTDB): domain Archaea; phylum Halobacteriota; class Halobacteria; order Halobacteriales; family Haloferacaceae; genus Halolamina; species Halolamina salina. The sequence continues at coordinate 13,789 of NZ_JBHUDH010000258.1, forward strand.
GGGGTGGGTTGAGCTGGACGTTCGGCGCCCCGCTGTCGCCGACGGGGGTGATGACGAATGAGCGACGAGGATTCGATCTGTGACGACTGCGGACAGCCGTACGACCACACGACAACTGCCGGCCCCGGGAAGACCAAGCGCTCCTGTGGCTGTGACACGGTGCTGAAGCCCGTCGCCGACGACACCGAGAACGCGTTCGCGAACAGCGCAATCCGGGCGATGAACGCGGCCGGGGACGTGGAGACGGCCGCGCGGATCTACGAGGGCACTCGCGGGCGGTTGGTCGCCGACGGTGGAGAAGACCGAACCGTCGTTCAGGTCGGTCAGTTCGAGACCTACATCCTGCCAGACGATACCGTCGAAGACCTCTACGAGCGTGTCGGGTACTCTTCGATCAGCATCGACACCGAGACGACGGCTCTCTGTCGCCCCTTCAGCGATCGCGGCGCGCCGACACCGCCCGAGGATGACCAGATCATCCCGTTCGACCTTGAGGGCGTGGAGTACGGCGACAAGCTGGAACTCTACCGGCTCCCGGCTAGTGAGCGACCGGCGTACCCGGAAGCCAACGACGACGAGAAGGAACTCGTCACCGACGGCGGCGCTCGCGAGGAGACGATCGAGAACTGGCTGGTGATCAATTGGCGCGAAGGAACGACGCGTACGCGGAAGTCGAAGCCCGACGCCGCGAAACTCGGCACCCACGAACTCGCGACGAGCCTCACGCTGAACGTCACGATCCCGGATGTCGACGTTCCCGAACTCGTCGCCGACGTGGAGGTGCCCCAGCCCCGTGTGGAAGCGTCCGAACTCTCCGACTTGGAGACCGAGGACAGTCCCGACTGGATGGACGTGGCCGACGAGATCGTGGATGAGCACCCGGAGACCGATCCGTTCGACGAGATTGATCAGCTCGTCGTCGCCGTCCTCGAGGACACGCCGGGCCGGCCGGACGTGGAAGAGGTGAAGCGGTACCTCCAGCAGCAGCTCCGAGAGCTTCAGCGAGGTGAGAACCAGTGAGCGACCGTAGTTCTCCAGAGGACGCTCAAGCCAATTCTCTCCGCGCGAATGCTACGACTCGTCCTCGGTCTCTGAGGCGTATCCGAGTAGACCGCCGATCGCTCCGCCAACTAGTGCTCCTCCGGGACCACCGAGGGTTGCTCCGAGCGTTGCTCCTGTACCCATCGCGGTTGCTGTTCTCTTGCCGCCTTCAGAGTCATTCTCTGCCATACGTCGGGATAGTGTATGAGTATGTAAAAATGACACTACGGCGCGGTGAAAGTGGAACCTCTGACTATGGCTCCGCTGGGGAGGCCCACCTTGACTAGTGAAAACGACTCTGAAGTCGACGACGACGATCCCGACGTTTCCGACGTGATGGACCAACTCGACGACCTGCGAGAGTCCATCGACCCCGAGGCCGACCTCGAGCCGATGTCACCTCGCGAGGCTCGCGAGGACTGGCTCGACCGGCAGGAAGAGAAAGCCGATTCGACGGTCCGCTCCTACGAGGATCGGACGATCCACTTCATCCGGTTCTGCGATCGCGAGGGAATCGATGACCTGAACGATCTGACCACCCGCCACATCAAGCAGTACGAGTCTGAGCGACTCTCGAAGGGGATCACCGAGTCTACCCAGAAGAACGAGTGGGGGACACTGGGCCGGATGCTCGAGCACGCCGCCAAGCTGAACGCGGTGCTGCCCGAGGTCGCGGAAGCGCTCGACGTGCCGGAGCTCTCGAAGGACGAGCGGGTCAACACCGAGACGCTACCCGCCCAGCGTGCGCTGACGATCCTCGAGAACCTCGAGCGGTACGAGTACGCTTCGCGCGAGCACGTCTCGTTCATGCTGATCTGGCGGACGACGATGCGGCTCGGCGCGATCCACGGGCTGGACCTCCGGGATCTCTATCTGGAGGAGGACGACCTCGGACGCCTTCGGCGCCAGCTGCTCGAGGACGGCTACACGCCCGCGGTCGTCGACGACGTGATCGACGAGGCCGAGACGCCGTTCATCTACCCCCGGCACCGTCCGGAATCGGCGTCGGACACCACGCTGAAGAACGGCACCGACGGCGAGCGCGTGATCAACATCTCGGACGACACCGCCGAGGTGCTCGAGGCGTACATCCGGGTGAACCGTCACGAGATCGAGGACGAGGACGGCCGGAAGCCGCTGCTGACCTCGAAGAAGGGCGGCGGCCGGCTGGCAGATACGTCGATTAGGAACTGGATGTACATCCTCACCCAGCCGTGTAACTGGGGCGGGGAGTGCCCGCACGACCGCGATCCGGAGGAGTGCGTCGCTCGCGAACACGGCCGCGGAAGCAAGTGTCCGAGCGCGCGATCTCCCCACAGAATCCGGACGGGGAGCTACACTTGGCACCGCGACAAGGGCTGGCCGCGTCGTGATCTCGAGGAGAAAGCGAACACCTCGCTCGACGAAGTGTACGACCAGCCGTTCGAGCTGACGCGCGGGATGAGCCGTCGGCAGCACCTTGATCGGCTCGACGACAACGGAGGTGATTCCGCGTGACCCGAGTAGGAAGTGGACTCCTGACCTCGGCGGTCCCACTTCTTCGAGTCGATCAACAGCGCACAGCGGTAGTGCTGTCCGGGGGGCGTCGACGGCCGGCGCGCCCGTACCACCGACTACCTCGCTTCCGGGAGCGTTATCCGCACGGTCGTCCCCTGCGGACTGCCCTCCAGCAGGTCGAGCGTTCCGCCGGACATCTTGACGGTCCAGTAGATGATCCACAGCCCCAGCCCCTGCGTGTGGTTGAGCGGTGTTTCCCGCTGCCCCTCGATCGCTTCGACGTCGAACTTGGGGATTCCTCTCCCCCTGTCGCTGATCTCCAGCACCGCCATCCCGTCCTCATTTCGCCGGACGCGGGCAGTTATCGGCGTGTTCTCGGGGGTGTGTTCGATCGCGTTTTCGAGCGCCTCCCTGATCGCTTTGGGGAGCGCCGAGTGACACTTCACACGGCAGTCCGCTTCGAACCGTGTCCTGATCTCGACGCCCGGATGCTCCGCTCTGGCCCGCTCGATCTGCTCTTCCACCACCGCCGCGAGGTCGAACTCCGCGGTCTGGTCGTGCTCCCAGATGGAGACGATCTCCCTCGTCCGGTCGGTCGTCGTGAGCAGCCGTCGGAGGTGCTTCTCGATCATCCGAACGTCCTCGGTCGTCGCCCCCGACCGATCGGCCGCCTCGATGTTCTTGAGGTAGCCGAGCGAGACGGAGAGCTCGTTTCGAAGGTTGTGCCGGAGCACCCGTTGATTGATCGTGAGGAGGTTCGTGAGGTCCCGAGCCTCGTCGAGCCGTTCCTCGGACTCGATCGCGTACAGCCCGCCGCGGACGCCGACCGCCGCCCCGAGGCTGCTCGCGAACGAGAGGAGGAAAGACAGCTCCGTCTGGTCCCCTTCGAGCGTCCAGATCAGCCAGATGGAGAACGCCAACAGCGCGAACGACACTGTCACCCCCGCTCCGACCCCGACCGTTCGCCACTGTCCCCGATTCGTGATCGGCCGGGCCGGGAGCTGATAGCCGGTCACGAGGACCAGCCCCGACATGCTGCAGATGATCACCGATTCGAGCAGCGTTCCCAGCCCCTCCCCCTCGGTGAGGAGGTGAACGACCCCGAGCCCGAAACAGAGCAGCCCCAGAGAGTAGACGCCGTGTTTCGGCCGGACTCCGTGGGGTGAGAACGACACGAGCCTCCTATGCAAACTGTGCACATAGTAGTTACCTTATTCTCGATTTTCCGAAAACGAGTAAAATATCGGATACTGGACGGACAACCGACAGTTTCAGGCGGGATATTGCACTCGATCTACACGTACGGTCAGGGCCGTACCGGCACCGACCGACGGCCGCCCGCCGGGGACGGCCCGTGCCGGCCGTCACGCAACGATCTCGACCGTACCGCCGGGTTCGACGCCCGCGGCGTCCCCCGCCGGGAGTTCGACCACCGTGTCCGCGAGCCCGTGGGCCAGCCCCCGGAACGGCCGGAGGCGTTCGACGTTGACCACCTCGTCGTCGACCAGCCAGAGCACGTCGATCGGCCGGAACACGAACAGCGTGTGGATCGTCCGGCTCGCCGGCGCCTCGAACGGGAACGCCAGCGCGTACCCCTCGGGGATCGACCGGCGGAACATCAGCCCCAGCGCCTGCGCCAGCGGCCCCTCGGCCAACTCCACCTCGTCGGCGAGTACCCGCCGCTCGACGCCGTCGGCGTTCCCCTCCTCGTCTGTGGTGCCGGCCTCGTCGGCCGTCGGTGGGCGTGCCCCGCCGTCGCGGTGGTGGACGAGTCGCACGCCACCCGCTCCCGCCGCCGCCCTACTAAGCGTTCCCCCGGGACCGAGCGTTCAAGGCCGAGCGCGCCCCACCGCGGCTATGGAGGAGACGCCCGAGGGGACGCCGGTTGGCGTCGACGACCCCTACGCGGTCGCCGGGCGCTGTGACCACCTCACGAGCGACGGCCGCTGCCGGTACGCGCTGGATCACGCCGAGGGCGACCCCGAGTTCGCGGCCGAGCGCCGCAGCGAGGGGTACGCCTGCGTCGTCGCCGACACCGAGGCGGCGGCGACCGACGGCGAGTCGCCGGACTGGTCGCGCTGCCCGCACTACCGCTCGACCACGGACGCCAAGGCGTGTGCGCGCTGTGGGCTGGAAGAGGTCCGACTCGCCCACGACGAGGAGGCACGACCGCTGATCGAGGAACACCACCTCTCCTACGGCAACCGCGGCGAGGACGACGCCGACACCGCCCACGAGATCACGGTCGGCCTCTGTCGCTGGTGTCACACCAAGGTCCACCGCTCGTTCGCCCGGATCGACGACGACGCCAGCCCGGACCCGGAGGGGATCGCCGAACGCGAACGCCGTCGTAGCGAGGAACTCTCCGAGATGGGGTTCCGGTCGGCCAGCGAGCGCCGCGAGGAGTGACCGCCGCCGGCACAAATCACGCCCCGCTCGGGCGCGTCGGTCCGGTCATGCCCGCCGACCACCTCGGACACGTCCACCTGAAAGTCACCGACGTCGACCGCGCCGTCGCGTTCTACCGCGACGTGCTCGGCCTCGAGGTGACCGAGCGCGTCGACCGCTACGCGTTCCTCTCCCTCGGCGAGCACCACCACGACCTCGCGCTCCAGGGGATCGGCGCCGAGGAGGTCGACGACGGCGTCCCGGCGGCCCCGAGAGGCCCGCGCGTCGGCCTCTACCACTCCGCGTGGGAGGTCGACAGCGCTGACGAACTCCGGGCGACCGCCGAGCGGCTGGCCGAGCGCGAAGTCGCTGTCTCGCCGGTCGACAACGGGGTCAGCAAGGCGCTGTACTTCGATGACCCGGACGGCAACGGCGTCGAGGTGTACCTCGACACCCGCGAGGAGCGCGACATCGAGCAGTGGAACGGCCGGAACGAGCGGTTCGACCCGTTCTCGCTCTGAGACCGGAGCTGTGGTTGCACGGACGTGCCTATATCGCCCCGGTTCCGAGGCGCTTTTGAGCCTCGTCAGCCAACCCCGCCCATGACCAGGATCGTCGTCATCGACAATCACGGGCAGTTCACCCACCTGGAGGGGCGCGCGCTCCGGGACATCGGCGTCGACACCGAGATACTCGACAACGACACCGACCCCGCCGAGATCGACGCCGACGGACTCGTGCTCTCGGGTGG